>DAOUEW010000132.1:0-34734 GCA_034430275.1 Anaerolineae bacterium
TCGATATGAAGGCGACCATAGCTGGTATCGAGAAGCGTATGATCCAGGAGGCGCTGTCTGAGACCGAGGGCAACAAGAGCCGCGCAGCCAGACTCCTCGGCGTGAGCCGCGACGTCCTCAACTACAGCATACAGAAGTACGGTTTGCAGATGGAGCAGTAGCCGCTTCCTGCCCTTCGACACGCCTTCGGTCCATAGGACAAGCTCGCCTCCAAGCTGATCGTCACCCGTTGTACCCCGTCCCTCCATACTTTGGCTGCTTCCTGGCTTTGATCTCCGTGCGCGCCAAGTTCCTCTGAGGCGCCGCAAATTCCCCCAGAACACTGCGGAAAACCACACAGTGCGTCTTTTTCCACAACGCCAGTGCCCATCCGTAACCCCGTCCAGCTTGACGGAGCAGGTCCACGGCCGGTGCTTGCTGCCTCGTGGCAGGCTGAGCGTCTCGGTAGCGCGGCGCTGTGACCCACTAGATGTAGTGGCACCTGCCCCACAAGATACTAGATGTGGGACGTGGCGGCAGGCGTCTCCTCTGGCTGTGGCAGCGCTATCCCCAAGTTCGACGATCCTCTGTGACAGTCGCGTACACAGGTATGTAGCCTGGCACGAATCTTGCATCAATATAGTAGTGAAGGCCTTTCACGGTGGAGAGGAAGAAGATGACGGACATACTGGCGAGGTTACTGATAGCTGAAGACGAAGATACGCTGTCGTACTTCTTGAGGCAGAGTCTGGAGGATTCGAAGCCGCCATTCAGAGTGGAGGTCGTGGGTGCCGGGGAGGAAGCTCTCAAGAGCGTAGTAGGAGGGCAATTCGATCTCATGCTGGTGGACTTGCGGCTTCCCGACATGGATGGTCTGTCGCTGATCAGGGCGGTGCGGCAGTTCGATCCGTTCATGAAAGTGATCGTGATGACCGCCTATGGCTCCGCCCAGGCGGAGAAGGAAGTCAAGGAACTTGGGGTTCATGGATACGTCACGAAGCCTTTTGTTGTCGAGGACATGCGGAGAATGATCACTCGCATCGTCGCCGACACCACGCTATGCGCAGGAGGGGCAAGAGCATGAATGACGAGATACAGATCGTGATGTCCATCAGCATGTTTGTGATCGGGGTGCTATCGTCATTGTCTGGTCTGTGGATCATCCTGGCCAAGGAGTACCACCAGACGATGAAGGAACTCTCGACACAATCTATCAGGATCAACGGTCGGGCGATCACCCAGGACTCAGTGGCACCGCTGATTGATTCTGCGTCAGGAATGGTGGAGGCCATCAACCAGCTCATCCGCACGGCAGCGGGCGTAGGTGCCTTCCTCTGCGTGACTGGTGTGATGATCTGCGTCGTAGCCTTCTGGATGATCGGAAAGGTGTGAGGGTGGGACGATGAGCGAGATGGGGGACGCAGGTACTCTGCCATCGCCGGAGGGGACTGAAGGCGAGAGCAGGGTGGCACTCGTGGACGTACAGGCGACGGTGGAGAAGTACGTGCGGTCTCTGGTCAGCGATCAGGGACTTCAGCGTGCGGCCTCCTCCTACTTGCCGCTGCGCGTCGAGCCCCGCGAGGGCCCGGCCGCCGACGAGGAGACGCCTGGGAACGGTAGCAAAGGGAAGTCCTGTGCTGCGATTCAAGATACCCGTGACCTGGTAGCGTCTTTCGATTCCTGGAAGACGGCCATCCTGCTGGGGCAGGCGGGAAGCGGAAAGAGCGCCACGCTGCGCTGGCTTGCTCACGACCAAGCACAGCGAGTTCTCGACGGAAGGGAAGGCACCTCTGCGCACTACGTGCCGCTGTACGTAGACCTTCGTGTTTCGTGCGCGGGCGATGGTCTGCTCCCCATCCTTGCTGCTCAGTTCGAGACGTATGACCTTCGCCTGGACGAGGAGGCTGTGGCCCACGTCCTCGAAGGCAATCGTGTCCTGTTGCTCCTCGACGATCTGGAGGAAATTCGGGACAACCATCTCCTCGATGAGCTGGCCGATCTGGCGGAGTCCGAGGAAGTGAAGTGTGTGGCTGTCTGCCGCACAGAGGAGTATCCAGCGTTTCGGCGCTGGCTCCGAGATCCTTCGGTGTTCGAGCTGATGGACTTCGACGAACGGCAGCGTATCGCCTATCTGCAAGCCCAGCTACCCGCGTCCGCCAAGCCTTCGGCGCTTTGGAGGGCCAGGGCGGACGGGCGGCTGTGGAACCTGATGAGGATCCCGCTCTTCTCAGCGGCGTACGCCAAGCTGGTGCGGGAGGCACCTGCGGGGCTGGGCCACGCTGAGAGCAGCGCGGTCGTGGAGGAAGGTGTAGCAGACTTGCTTAGGGCGGCAGGCGACACGCCTGAAGACCTGGACGTCGAGAAGGCCAAGCGAGACCTGGGGTCCCTGGCTCTGCAGATGCAGCGCCTTGGGGAAAACGGCGTGGTGCAACTCGACTCGAACCAGGTGATGGCCAGCTTGCATCCGGTGGGCGGTGGGCAGCCTCGGCAGCGGCTCGCCAACCTGGCCGCTTCGGGCGTGGTGAGTGTCTCCAGGCGCGAGGACAAGGTTCGCTTCAGCGACCCCATGGTGCGCGACTACTTCACCGCCCTGGCCGTCAGCGACTCCTACTCGGGCGCGCTGTCCAACAGCATCTGTCTGGACTCCGACGAGGCGGCTCGTCGATGGGAAGGCGTCTTGGTCCATCTCTATCATCTCGTCAGCGATCCGCTGTCTTTCCTTCAGCAGCTCTTGCAGGTGCGCATCGACGGCTGGGGTCCCCGCATCGCCGCCAAGTGCCTGGCCTACAACGAGAACGGCCAGGAGGCGCGGCGGTTGGCGGAATCTCTGCCCCTGGTGGATGCCCTCGACATGTCGTCGGTATACCGGCTGGGGCTGGAGCTGAGGGATCTGGGTCAAGAGGACGGTGCCGCCGCACTGTTCGAAGGCATCATCGGCCGGGAGCGTGGGGACACTCGGTCGCGCGTGGAGTTGCTGGGATACACCGACAAGTACCGCCAGGGAAGCCGCGACGAACGCGGGTCTATCGGGCCCGAGAGGTTGATCGCGAGCCGGAACCTGGGGATTCTTTATCGAGAGCTGGATGACGTCGATCAGGCGGTGTCGGAGCTGGAGGCGGCAGTCGCGGGAGCGAACGCTGCTTGCTCCGATTCCTATCACGAACTGGGCCTGGCCTATCTCAAGAAAGGCCGGTTCCCTGAGGCCCTGTCTGCCTTCCAACATGCGATAGCGCTGGACCCGGGAGTGGCTGCGTATCATTGCGGCGCTGGCGTGGTGCTCAACCGCCTCCAGCGGTACGCGGAAGCGCAGGCGGAGCTGCAACAGGCCACATTGCTTGAGCCGGAGGACGTGGCTCCCCATCTTGAGCTGGGCTATGCATACGAGAAGCAGGGTTGGTTTGCGGAGGCGCTGGCCACCTACCAGACGGCCCAGGCGCAAGATCCTGATGAACCTCTCTGCCCTTGGCGCATCGGTCGTTTGCTGGGCGTCCAGGAGCATTGGGACGAGGCCAGCGACGCTATGCAGCGGGCACTTGCTCTCGCTCCCGATCGAGCAGACTGGCACTACGAACTGGGCTCTGTCCTCGAAAGGAACGGGCAAGCCCAATCGGCGCTGGAGGAGTACGAATACGCCGCTCAGGCCAATCCGGAGAACGCCGAGTACCAGCACAAAACAGGCGCCCTGTGGCTGTACAGAAAGGAGCACCGACACGCGGCCGAATACTTGACAAGGGCTGCGGAGCTCGAACCAGAGCGCGCTGATTGGTGCTACGACCTTGCCCTGGCGCTCGCCAGGGACGGTAGGGACGACGAAGCCTGGGTGTGGTGCGAGCGTTGTTTGGAACTGGCTCCTGATGATCCCCAGTATCGTCTGTTGTCGGGTGAAGTGCTGCGCAGTCTGGGCCGGCGCAGCGAAGCAGAGTCACAGCTTCTAAGAACACTGGAGCTCGAACCAGATCTGGCTGCCGCTCGGTTCCAGTTGGGCCTCCTGCTCCATGGACAGGGGCGGCAAGAAGAGGCGCTGGCGGAGTACGAGGCTGCCATAGCCCTCGAGCCCGGAGTAGCGGTATACCACCACCGGCTGGGCACTCTGCTGCAGGATAGAAAGCGCCTCGATTCCGCCGTGTCTGCTCTGATGAGAGCCATCGAGCTGGATCCCTCGTTGTCCCAGGCTGTGGCAGACCTGGGCGCGGTATACGAGGAGATGGGCAGGCACACGGATGCGCTCCGCATGTATGCGGAAGCGGTGTCCATCGCTCCGGAGAACGCGAGCTACCATCTACGCGCCGCCGCCGCAAGTCAGAGGGCGGGACGTGTGGAGGAATCACGGAGCTACGTAGAACAGGCCTTGGAGCTGAACCCGCAGGATGGCGAGGTCCATTTCCTGTTGGGCCAGGTCCGCGAAGCACAGGATGATCTCGAGGAGGCCCTGCAGGAGTACCAGGAAGCGATAGGGCTTTGCCCGCAGGAGGCTGAGTACCACGCTCACGCTGCTTCGGTGGCTCATCGCCTGGGCCGGGTCCACGAAGCCAGGGCGGAGGCCGAGAAGGCTGTGGAACTGGATCCTGACAACCCGGAACTGAGCTTCGAACTCGGCAAGATGCTGCAAGAGATGGAACTGCCCAGAGAAGCGGCCGGGTACCTGGAGAGGGCGGCGGAAGCATCATCCGCGAACCCAGAGGTTCAGCTGTACTATGCCAAAGCCCTCCGCGATCTGGACAGGGATCAGGAAGCGATCAACGTGTTGGAGGGCACACAGCGGCTCGCCAATGCGCCAGCCTCTGTCCAGTCCGAGCTCGCTGAGCTATATGCGGCGCAGGGGCGCGTGGACGAAGCCCTGCGCCAGTTGGATGAGGCGGTGAGCCTGGACCCGAACAATGCAGACTATCAGCTTCAGAAGGGCGTGCTTCTCCGCGACAGCGGTCGAGCGGACCTCAGTGTCGCCACGCTGGAGCGAGCACGCGAGTTGAAGCCTCAGGATGCGGAGATCCTGTGGCGGTTGGGGCTGAGTCTGGAGCAGGTGGGGAGGCACGGCGAGGCTTACAGCCTCTTCTGCGAGGCCGTAGATCTGGCCCCTCAAGTGTTGAGATACCAGTTGTCCTACGGCATAGCGTGCAGGATCCTGGGCGACGGGGATGGGGCAGTCAGCGCTCTGGGAGCGGCACTGGAGCTGGCTCCGGAAGACCCTGAGACGAACTATCAACTCGGCGAAATCTATCTGGAGAATGGAGAGGCCGAGAAGGCACTAACGCTACTCCAGACGGCCTCGACGCTGGACGAAAGCGCAGGCCAGTACCATCGCTCTTTGGGACGGGCTTACCGTCTGTTGGGCGATGGTGATGCGGCGATCGGTGAGCTTGAGCGAGCGAACGAACTGATGCCCAGCGACCCCGAACTGCTCTATGAGTTGGCTGAGGCAGCGGAGGCCCAGGGATACGTACACAAGGCGCTGGATCTGTATCGCCAGGCACTGGAACTGAGGCCCGAGGAGCCACGCCACGTGGCCGCGGTCGCTGGCGTCCTGCGAGAGATGGGCCGCGAGGACGACGCCATCGCGACGCTGGAAAAGGCGGCACGGATCAGTAAGGATACTCCTCAGGTCCAGGACGTCCTGGCCGATCTGTATCTGACCGACGAGCGGCTGGACGATGCAGCGCGTGCGGCTGGGCGTGCCGTGGAACTCGCCCCATCCACTCCGCAGTATCGCACCCACTACGCAGGGGTTCTGAGCGACCTGGGACGGCTGGAAGAGGCCGTGGCCCAAGTGCAGGAGGCACTCCGGCTGGCACCGGACGACGCCGACGCGCATTCGACTCTCGGAGAACTCTGCGAGGATATGGGGAATCTGGAGCAGGCGGCAGAGGAGTATGGCGAGGCGTCGAGGTTGGCTCCTGACAAGGCCCGGTACCACTTCCACTTCGGGCGCTTGCTGGCCAAGCTGGGACGCCCGGACGAGGCCACGGCCGCACTGGGCAAGGCCGTGGCGCTGGACCCCAGCGACGCGGAGGTGAGCCTCGTTGCTGGGCAGGTGCTGTACGAGCAAGGCTTGTTCGAGGAGGCGCTTTCGCAGTTCGAGAGAGCCGTGGAACTTGATGGGAGGTTGGCTGCGGCTCACAGGGGAGTCGGCGGCTCTCTGATGGGTCTGGGCCAGGTTGATCGAGCGGTAGACGAGCTCGAAGAGGCCGTGGAACTGGAAGCGGACGATCCCGAGAACCAATTAGAGCTGGCGAGAGCCTACGACGCCGCTGGCAGGTTGGAGGGTGCTCTGAACTCCTGCCAGAGGGCTATTGACCTCGCGCCTGATGAGGCCAGGTACTTTCGTCAGAAGGGTAGTCTACAACGCAGGATGGGTGAGAGCGAGGCGGCCATCGAGAGCCTGCGAGCCGCCCTGGCACGCAGAGAACACGACTTCGAGACCTACTACGAACTGGCGTTGGCCTACGAGGTGCGGGAGAGATTCGAGGAGGCCGCGGCCGCTTACCAGCGTGCACTGGAGCTCTCGGCCGACGCGCCGGAGCTGCGTGAGAGGCTCGCTGAGGTGGGCTCCGCTGTGGCCAAGTCGTTGCCGTCCTTCGTCGCCTCCCGTTGGTTGGAGGGAATCGAGAGCGCGCTGCACCAGGATCTGGTCAGGAGACCCAAGGACGCTCTCGCCTATAGCCAACTGGCGGTGGTACACGCCAAGGGCGGGAGGCCCGAGAGGGCGCTCGAGGAGGCCAGGCAGGCCATTCAGCTCGAACCCCAGAACTCTCTCCACTATCGCAATCTTGGCCTCGTGCTTCGAACCCTGGGCAGAGAGGAAGAGGCGGTGGAGCAGTTGCTCAAGGCCTGCGACATGGAGCCAGAGGACCACATCAATCACTACGAGCTGGGGCTCGCGTACCTCGCGGTCGGCAAACTGGGTCCTGCCACCGCAGCCCTGGAGACGGCCACACAGCTTGCGCCCGCGCGTGGGGATTATCACCACGCACTGGCTACCGCCTACGAGCGAGACGAGCGGTACGAGGAGGCTATGGCGGCTCTTCAGAACGCGGTGGCGAAGAACCCGGAACTGGCTGAGAGGCGTCACCGGTTGGGCCAGCTGTATCGGAAGCGGGAACGCTACCAGTCGGCCCTGGAGGAGTACCTGGCTGCCATCGAGTTGCAGCCGGAGGAGGCAAGCTACTACCACGATGCGGGTGTCGCGTACCAGAAGATGCGGAGATACGAGAAGGCTGCGGACTACCTCCAGGAGGCCCTCAGCAGGAAGGAAGACGATCCTAGTTGGTGGAACGAGCTAGGTCATTCACTGGAGTCGCAGAGCCTCTTCGAGGACGCGGAGCAAGCGCACAAGAAGGCGATCCAGCTTGCGCCCGATGAGCCACTGTATCTGCTGCATCTGGGTCGATGCTACGAGAACCTGGGCAAGTACGACGAGGCGGCTGCCGAGTATCTGGAGGCGGCTGCTCTGAGACCCGACTGGTCGGCGGTTCACGAACAACTGGCCAGGCTGGCGGAGGCGCGAGGTGACTATCGGGAAGCCATGCTCAGCTACAGCAAGGCGCTCCAGGTGGATCCCGGCAATGCCACGTACCACCTCAAGATGGGCGTGCTCCACAAGCGGCAGGGACAGTCCGACCTGGCGCTGAGGGAGTTCCAGAAGGCTCAGGATCTGGCAGGCGACGTACCCGAGGTCTACCAGGAGATGGCCGAGATCGAGGAGGAGCAGGGCAACTACGACGAAGCGCTCCGGCTCTACCACCAGGCTCTAAAGGCAAATCCCGATCACGTCACTTCGCACGTGAAGCTCGGCCGGCTCTGTGACAGGCTGGGCCACGTGGACAAGGCCGCGGCTCACCTGAGGAAAGCGGTGGAGTTGGATCCGGGCAACCCTGGCGCGCACTCTGATCTGGGTTGGATACTGCACACACAGGGCGAGCACAGCGAAGCGCTGCATGAGTACGAGGCAGCTCTGCTCCAGGATCACGAGAGTTTCGATGCGTACTTCGGTGCGGGGATGGTGTACAAGCAACTGAAGCAGTACCCCGAGGCGGTCGAGATGTTCCGTCAGGCCGTGAAGCTCGAGCCTCACAACAGCGAGGCCTACAAGCAACTGGCGGCGACGAGTGCTCTGGCCTTCTTCGTGGCCCGGGGCGCCCGTCCCTCCGACCGGCTCCAGGGGTCCAGAGACATCAGGCGGGAGGCTAGGACAGCGTGAGACTGACAACGTCTAGGGAGCTGTTTGCCGCGGCAAAGCTGAGTCTCGATCTGGGCTACCGCGAGTTCGGAATCGTGCTACTCGAGCACCTGCTGGAGCAACTACCCGTCTTTCTGGCGGCGCGCTGCCTGCGTGGGGCCACACTTCTGGATGATGGACAGTGGGCCGAGGCGAAGGAGCAGTTGGAGTTCGTGCTCAGCGCCGATCCTCTGAACCTGGCTGCGCTGAAAGGCATGGCCGAGGCTGACGTGGGCTTGGGCGTTGCGCCTGAGCAGAGCCAGTACCTTCAGTGGGGGATGGCGTTCCATCCCTACGACAAAGGGATTCGAGAGCTCGGCGGCTATGGCCTTGAAGACACCTCTTTGTTGGCCCTGGCCCGTTTGCTGACCGTGGCGGCCCGCTGCGAGGAGGCGTTGCTCTACTACGAGGCTGCGATCGCCCAGACGGCTGACGACAGCGAATACCGCTCGGCGCTGGAGCTTGTCCTGTTGGAGGCTCTGTGGAACATCGGACGCACCGGGGGCGCAAGGTCGCTGGCCGAGGAACTCGCCGAGGAGCGACCGACGTGGATCAGGCCCAAACTCATCCTGGCAGACATCCTCCTGGAGCAGCGGGACGATGCTCAGGGGACTGCACTGCTCCACGACGCGGCGGCCCTCGATCCTAGCTTCCTGGTGGCGCAGGAAGTGCTCGGTCAATACGACAGGTACGATGCGTTCCTCCGTGGCAGTCTGGAGGTGAACGGGCCTCCGGAGGAGGAAGTGCTGGAAGCGCCTCCTCCGCTGAGGTACCTGTTGGGGATCGAGCCGGTGCCGCCTGTTGCTGCGCAGCACCAGGAAGGTATCTCACTGGACCCGCTCCACGTACAGCAGAGTCTTCCGAAGGGAGGAGGCGAAGCCGTGACCGAGCCGGCGGGAGACGAGGCCGAGGTGCTGGAGATCCCCCTGCCGTCCGAGGACGGTGACGGCGATGTTCAAGATAGCGGCTCGTCTGACTTTACCTCCGTACGTCTCATCCTCTCCAGCCGCAAGGCGCTGACGGAGCGGTTCGGGGAGGACGGATACAGGGAGTTGGATGGCAGACTCTCTGCGCTCTGTGAAAGCGTCGCTCGCTCCACGGGTGCGGAGGCTATCAAGGTGTACGTGGACGACGACTCACGCCTTGGCGAGTTCGGTCTACGTGGTGTGGACCCCTCCGATCCCGCGGAGGTAGCGAGCCTGATCCAGGGGATCGAGGCGAGTCTGGGTTCGGAGTCGAAGCAGGTGTTGTCCCTGTTGATCGTCGGTGGCGATTCCATCATTCCATTCCACAGAGTGGACAACCCTGCTGACGACGAAGACGCTGAGGTGCTGTCCGACTGGCCGTACGTTTGCCGGGAGGACAACCCACTGCTCTCCAGGTTCAGCGTGGGTCGACTTCCTGATGCTGGCGACGGAGAGCTGGCTACCCTCTTGACTCTCGTCGACCACGCCATCAACCACCACGAGAGAGGCGCCTCACAGGCCAGCGTCTCAGGCTCTTCCTGGCTGAAACCGATACGCAGACTCCTGAGCGCCGGCCATTCTGGACACGCGAGCGTGGGCTACACAGCCGAGATCTGGGTCGAGGCGTCGCGTTCGGTGTTCGAGGTGATAGGAGACCCCACGAAACTCGAGTTGTCTCCTCCTTCGACGGACTACGACTTCCTCACCGCCCACGAGCAGATGCCGACCCTGGCGTATTTCAATCTGCATGGCTTCAGGGGAAGTCCATACTGGTACGGCCACGGAGAGGCGGACTACGGTTCGGCGCTCCTGCCCATCGCGCTGACGCCTCTGTCAGTGTCCTGGGCCGGCGCTGAGGGTGCTCTGGTGTACTCCGAGGCTTGCTATGGAGCCGAGCCTCCCGGCCAACATCCCGATGGCTCGATAGCGTTGAACCTGCTCTCCAACGGAGCCCTGGCGTTTCTCGGATTCACCGCGATGTCCTACGGAACGCTATCGCCCCCGCTGTCCGGTGCAGATCTGCTGGGCAGGTACCTGTGGGAGGGTATTCTGGATGGCCTCTCTGTGGGAGGGGCCTTGCAGAGGGCCAGAGCGGAATTCATACGGAATGCGGCCACCGAGCAGGGATACCTGGACGGGGAGGATCAGAAGGCACTGATGAGCTTCGTCCTCTACGGCGATCCTTCGTTGAGTCTGAGCGCGCGGCGCGAGTTGCCGGAGACAGAGGCGCAGCTCGAAGTGGCCTGCCCGCCGCTGGCTGGCTGCTCGAGGATGATGGATGCGGAATCGTTGCCGCTGACCAAAGAGGTTCGAGCCAAGGTGCAGAGGAGTCTACCTTTCCTCCAGACCAACGGTCTCATGGGCCACCCGCTCGTCCTGTGCAGGGTCCCTTGTTCCAGCTCGGAATGCGGGACGGGGAGCTGCAGCTGTGGTGCTGGTGAACGGTCCGGGGTACCTGGTCTGATCCAGGCTTCTCACCACAGCGTCGTCTCCAAAGGTGGGCACGAGCAGCAACACGTGGTCAAGGTGACGGTCAACGCCGACGGTGACGTGGTCAAGGTCATGATCTCCAGAGGCGGCACACAGACGTTCACAGAGAACGATCAGAGATGACTCTGGAACGGTATTGGCGGCCCAAGAACGACACCGGATACGGGTTCCACTTCTACCCGGATACCGAGCACTACAGTCCGTACGATGCCAGTCGGTGGCTGCCCGAACTGAAGAGTATGGGTGCTAGCTGGTTGGTTCTGCTCTCCAAGCTCGAGAGCCGGGTGCCCGAGTTCTTCGTCAAGAAGGTCGTGGCGCATGAGATCGAGCCTATCGTGCGCATCGTGGTGCCTGTCATCCAGTCCGTGGATAGGGCCAAGCTGGCCGAGATGTTCGCCATGTACGCGGGCTGGGGCGTCCACTACATGGAGCTATTCAGTGCTCCCAACTGTGCGTCTCGCTGGGGAGTGGAGCAATGGTGTCGAGACTCCCTGGTGGAGAGGTTCGTAGAGATCCTTATACCGTGCCTGGAGGAGATGGCGGAGGCAGGCTTGTTCCCCGTGTTCCCCGCGTTGCAGGCGCCGGGCGACTACTGGGACCTGAGTTTCCTCAGGGATGCCCTGGAAAGACTCGTCGCGAGACTGGATGGGTCCGTCCTGGAGCGCACAGTGATCGCGATGCAGAATCACGCGTTTGACAGATCGCTGTCTTGGGGACAGGGAGGAGAAGAGTGCTGGACAGAGTCTCGACCGTACTTCTGTCCCGCAGAGAGCGAGGACCACCTGGGCTACAACCTGTTCGAGTGGTACGGAGACGTCGTCGAGTCCGTCGTAGGAGAGCCGCTAGGGTTGCTGTGTCTGGGCAGCGCGGTCTCAGGAGACCCCTATTCGTTCCAGGGAGGCGTGTGGGCGGAAGAGGACAGCCACGCCGAACGCGCTCTGGCCATAGCCAGGATGCAGATGGGAGACCTGGTCCCCGACTACGTCATCAACCACGCGTTCTGGCTGCTGGCAGCCAAGGAGGGCGATGAGAACAGGTCTCATGCCTGGTATGGAGTGCAAGGGGAGGAGAGCAAGGCCGTCTCGGCTCTCAAGGGGCTGCTGAAGTACTCTCGCACCGGCCTAGACGAGCCTCCCTCGTCCGTGGCGCTGTCGGCAGTCTCTGGATCGTCGTTGGAATCATCGAACGTGAAGTTCGTGGGATTGTCCAAGCAGATGATAGCTTCGCTGCAAGTGAAGCGGGCCAAGCGACGCAAGAAGCCCTACTGGAAGGTCGTACGCGTCGAAGTGCAACCAGGCTCCCACAGCATGAGTGCGTACGCCATCGTTGACGCCGACGGGGTGCGCTTCTCGTGGCCCGACGGAGAGTACGTCACCGCGTCGAAGGATGATCCGTATGCGCCGGCTGGCGCGCGCAGGGGAGCAGCGTCCATGCCCATGTTTGCTGCCTGGGGCGGTTACTGTGTGGAGGTGGTCGGGAATAGCGAGGTTCTGCAAGGCTTCGGGCTGTACGGCGACAACCTGGAACTGACGGTGGCCGGGCACCATCCTGTGCTGGTCACGTTCGAGCTGATAGACCCGGGGGAGGAAGACTCGGACCCTGATGATCCGGACCCACCTTCTCCGACCCCGGAACCGACGGGGCGTTACAGTGCATTCGCCAGACCACCTCGTGACACCGGCATGGGGGTTCACTTCGGGCTGGACACGAGGACCGAGGCCATGGAGCTGGACATCAGGAGAGCCAAGGAGATGAGGCTCACCTGGGCCACCTTGTGCTATCAGGGCCAGGAGCAGTTGCTGAGGTGTGCCAAGTTGATCTGGGATGCCGGGATCATGCCTGTGTGCAGGCAAATCCTGCCCATCAATCGCAATCACCCCTTCGGCAGTGACGCTCGGCTCCTCGTGGAGAACGGCATCCCGGCCTACATTCAGATCTTCAATGAGCCTTCCGATGATCGTGAGTGGGAGAATGGACGGCCCAAGAAGTACGTGGCGAAATGGTCAAGCCTGTGGGCTGAGAAGGCGCAAGACGTCTACGACTCAGGCGGATACCCGGGTCTGCAATGCCTCGGCTTGGAGGAGGTGGAGGCGGCCATCGACGCGCTGGGGGCAAACAACCCGGTCTGGGACCGCGTCTGGTTCTGTTGCCACAACTATGGCCTGAATCACCCGCCGGAATGGCAGGAGAATCTCTGGTGCGTCCTGAGCTTTTTGTTCTTTGCGGAGGTCTTCGAGAGGCGTCTGGGCTTCGTCCCTCCCATCATCTGCGCTGAGGGCGGCTGGCTATACGGCGCTTACGACGATCATCGCTACCCGCGCGTCGCTGGAGAGCTTCACGCCAAGTACACGAAATGGATGTTCAAGTGGTTCCGCAAGTACCGGCTCTCTAACGGTGAACTGCTGCCCGACTACCTCTTCGCTGTCTGCCCCTGGATACTCAGTGGACAGAATGACGAGGCGTGGTACGGGTACACCACCAAGGACATGACTATATGGGCGGTGAAGAGCATCAAGAAGTTTGTACGAGTCTCGCGGAGCTAAGCGAGGCGCGCATGGGAGGCACAGATGCGTGGCTGGAACATCCGTGAACGCGTGCGGGGTTCTTCCATCAGAAAAGGGACTGACCTTGAGGCTGAGGGGCCGTCCCTGAACGGAGAGTACGAAGACCTGGACGCCGACGGTGGGTATGACGACGCGGAAGTCTCCTCTGTCCATGAGATGAGCGTGTTTGTGGATGAGATGGAGGACCTGCTTTGTTCGGCCGCCAGAGTGCCCTTGACCTCCAAAGCGCTCGTGGATCAAGAGCAATGCTTGGCGACGCTGGACGTGCTGCGCGCCAATTGGCCGCTCGAGGTCTTGCGGGCCCAGCGCGTCTTAGCCAAAGAAGGCAAGGTACTCGAGCAGGCGGAGCTCGAAGCCGAGCGAATCAGGCAGCGTGCCGAGAGACAGGCGGCCCTGATCATGGACCAGAACCCACTGGTCAAGATGGCCGAGGTTCGCGCCCAGGAGATCATCGAGGCAGCCGAGCAGGAGGCGGACCAAACGCGGCGACGCGCAGAGCAGGACGCCCGAGACGTGTACGAGGGGCTCGGACGCGAGCTCGACTTCCTGACACGAGACATCAAGGAACTGGTAGCGGCTCGGCTGGGAAGACTAAGGCGCTGAGTCGGCGAGGTTCTTGGGAGATCGGTGCATGTTACTTGGTACATCTACACAGGTACGGCTGGGGCCAGACGGTCTCGTCTTGCCCAGCCATCTACGGGACGACCTCCAACAGGGTTTTGTCCTAACTCGAGGCCTGGACAAGTGCGTGGCGGTGTTTCCGCTGGCCGTGTGGCAGGGGCTCATGGAGCGCTTCGAGAGCGGAGCGTCGTTCCTGGGAGGGGCTGCCCGATTGTTGCAGCGCCACCTGTACGGGGGCGCTTGCGTGGAGACCCTGCGGCCCGACGGCCTGGCGATCGTTCCAGAGCACTTGCGCAGTTATGCGGAGTTGGAGAACGACGTAGTACTGGTCGGTGTGGGCAGTCGCCTGGAGATCTGGAATCCTCAGCGATGGAGCCAGGAGGAGTGGAGCATGGGTGAAAGGGTGTCGCAGGCCTCCGAGGAACTCAGCGAACTGGGGATATGACGCGCGAGGCGACGCGAATCGCGGAGGATGAGCTGGAATGCGAAAGACGATAACCGCGCTGGTACTGTTCTCAGCTACGTTGTTCGTGCTACAGAGCCTGCCTCAGCAAGGACCCACTGTGGTCCGGAGGACGGCGGCCAGTGGCGCCACCACGGAGGAGTGGGTGCAGACGAGCGTGGCCGACTTCCAGACGGGGAGCACCGATTGTGTGGTCCTCGAAACAATGGAGGACGGGGAGATCGTCCTGGCCCAGGGTGAGGACGGCGAGCTGTGCTCGACAGGCGTGTTCACGTCGGAGGTGCATGAATCCCCTGTGCTGTTCAACGTGGTGGGGATGGCCTGGGGCGTGGACAAGCCCATGGGCACCTCCTGCCAGGCGGAGATCCGTGCCAGCAGCGATGGCCATACGTGGAGCGAATGGATGATCGTCCCCGCCGATGAGGACGGGCCGACGAGCGAAGAGTTGATCCATTCCAATCTGCTCGAGGTTTCGCCGTCTCGCTACCTTCAATACCGGATAACGTTGGGCACATTCGAGAAGGACGTCTCGCCGGTGCTGAGCCAGGTTGTGCTCACGGTGATGGACACCACCGAAGGTCCGACCGTTGAGGAAGCTCGGTCCATGGTGCTTCCTCAAGAGACGACCTCTGGGGTCGTACAGCCGCGGATCATATCCCGGAAGGGCTGGGGGGCGAATGAGGCCTGGGGTACGCGTGAGCCGGTATACCGTCAGCCAACGCACTTCGTGATCCATCACACGGTGACGAGCAACAACCCGACTGACCCGGCCTACATCGTGCGGGCCATCTATCAGTATCACGCGCTCTCACGAGGATGGGGCGATATTGGCTACAACTTCCTCATCGATCGCCAGGGCAACATCTACGAGGGTCGCAAGGGCGGAGACGGCGTGGTAGGCGTTCACGCCGGAGACTACAACTACGGCAGCATCGGCATTGCATTGATGGGTGACTACAGGACGGTGGAGATGACGCCGGCCATGAAAGAAGCCCTCGTGTCATTGATGGCCTGGGAAGCAGATCGCTTCGGGATCAATCCACTGGAGACTTCCTTCTTCGTCCATCGCGATTCTCCTAGCGTGGTAGGGCACCGTGACTTGTGGAGCACGATCTGCCCGGGCGACAAGGTGTACAAGGCACTGCCGGAGATCAGGCAACTGGTCTGGCAACGGCTCCTTGACGACGATCCGCGAGTGGAAATCATCAGCCCGAGCGCAGGTGACGTCGTGTCGGGCGAGGTGAAGGTGCGCGTCTCCAGTCCCAGCCCGACAACGTCCCTGACGCGCCTGCTCTTGGATGGCTCGGCGGTCGCGGATGGCGTGTCGTCGGTGGAGTGGACCTGGAATACCCGCCAGGCCAGCGAAGGGGTCCACCGTCTCCAGGGAGTGGCGAAGAGCGTCGAGGGCAACCGGGCCCGCGTCACCATAGAAGTGACGGTGGACAACTCCCCGCCCACCGGCTCTATCACCATCGATGCCGGTGCCAGGTATACATCGGAGATGACCGTGACTCTGGAGTTGGAGGCGGACGACGGGCAGGGCGAGATCGCCGGGATGCAGTTCACCCAGGATAACGCGAGTGAGTTCACAGAGATAGAGGAATACGTGGCTTCTCGCCAGTGGGTCCTGGGTGCTGGCGAAGGAGAGAAGGTCGTCGGCGTCCGGTTTGTGGACACGGCCGGGAATGCTTCCCCCACGTACGCTGCCAGCATAGTGGTGGATAGCGAGCCACCTGGAGACTGGAGCAGGGTGGAGACGGGCGTCGTCAATCAGGTGATGGTCGGCGTGGCGGATCATGGCAGTGGCCTGGACACTGCGAGTGCCCAGTACTCCGTGTCAACTGATGGGGGATTGACCTTCGGGGCGTGGCAGTCTGCTGAGTGCAGCGGTTCCGCGAGCGAGGCACACACGAGCGCCTGCTATCTGATGGCCGAGGTGCCCGCCGGAGCGGTGAGGTTCGAGATCGCTGACCAGGCCGGTAATGAGTCATACAGCCCGACGTACGGCGAGATAGTGGCCTCGCCCACTCCGGCCGGTACCCCCGGGGTGCCGCCCGCCGCAACCCCGACGCCAACTGAGGAATCGCTGCCCGCCACGTTGCCAGACCTCGTCGTGGACAGACTGGTGGTCACGCCAGCTAACGATCTGGTGTCTGAGCCGGTGACCGTAACTGTGAGTGCGACAATCAGAAACGAAAGCCTGTTCGATGCGACGACTGGATTCTGGGTCGAACTCTTCGTCGACCCTGGCACGGTCCCTGTCGTGAACTCGGCTGGCGCGCTAGACACCGGTGGGGCTCTGTGGTACGTCCCTGCCTTGGCAGGCGGCAGCACGGTCAGTTTGTCGCTCGAAGAGGCAGACCAGCGTTATAGCAGCTTCTCCGGTGTTCTGTCGACCGGGCGACACCAGTTCTATGTGTACGTCGATGCCTACAACACGGAGGGCGAAGTTGGGCTTATAGCCGAGGCGGACGAGAGCAACAACCTGCTGGGGCCGCTCGTCGTGGAGACGGGGTCTGGCCCCGGCGAAGAGCCGGATGAGCCCTCGCGATCCGGGCCAGGAGAGCTGGTGGCGCGGTTCATCAAGCGGCTTGAGGAGTTGCTGAATCTGCTACGGGAGCGCCTGTGATTGCTTCAGGGCAAGGGTCTGCAAGGACTGGCAAGTCAGGCGAAAGCCTGTTACAGGAGGACGGTATGGCTTCAACTGGATACCAACCGTTGATCAAAGTAATCGGAGTTGGGGGCGGTGGTAGCAACGCCATCGATCGCATGATCCACGTGGGGATTCCGGGCGTGCAATTCCTGGCCGCCAACACCGACG
Source organism: Anaerolineae bacterium (assembly GCA_034430275.1). Lineage (GTDB taxonomy): Bacteria > Chloroflexota > Anaerolineae > UBA7937 > B3-Chlor > JAUVXJ01. Next base: position 17,117 of record DAOUEW010000132.1, read on the forward strand.
CGCAAGCGCTGGCGCTATCTGAGGCACCCGGCAAGATCCAGCTCGGTGCAGAGACGACGAGCGGGCTCGGCGCTGGAGGGGACCCATCCGTGGGGGCCAAAGCGGCCAGGGAGAGCTCGGAGGAGGTTCGCCAGGCGCTCAGGGGGGCTGAAATCGTCTTCGTGGCTCTGGGCCTCGGCGGTGGCACCGGGACTGGCGCCGGACCCGTGATCGCAGAGCTAGCGCGGGAAGAAGGTGCCTTGAGCATCGCGGTGGCGACCATCCCCTTCAGCTTCGAAGGGCACAGGCGGCGCGAGACGGCTGAGGAAGGTCTGGACGCCCTGTCGGCCAGTGCGGATACTATCGTTGCCATCTCCAACGACCGTCTGCTCGATTTCATCGACGAGGGGACCTCCCTCGACATCTCCTTTCGCATAGCAGACGAAGTGCTGAGGCAGGGGATACAGGGGGTAGCTGAACTGATCACCAGCACGGGTGTGATCAACCTGAATCTGATGCACGTGAGGACCATGTTGCGCAATGGCGGCCCGGCGCTGATGTCCATCGGTCAAGCTCGAGGTGAGGATCGTGCCCTCGAGGCCGCGGAGCTGGCCATCGCCAGCCCGCTTACCCAGTTGTCCACTATCGCTGGGGCGTCGAGAATCCTCGTCAACGTCACGGGCGACAACGATCTATCGCTGGACGAGGTGCAGCGGGCAGTGAGCACGGTGGCCGAGATGGCCAGTCCTGACGCAGACATCTTCTTCGGGGCTACCGTCGACCCGAACATGGGAGACCGGTGCCAGGTCATGCTCATCGCTGTGGGAATGAATGGGCAGTCAGCGATGGCGGTGTCGGATCGCGAGGTCAGTGGCAGCTTGGTTTGCCGTACCACCCCACGAAGGATGCGGGCGGGAGAGGCGGCGCGACTGCATCTCGACAGGTCCGAACGGAGCATGGACCTCTGTGATTTGGACGTTCCCACCTTCTTGCGACGTCGCAAGTTGGCCAGGATGGGGGAGGAAGTAGGATGAGCGGTCCGACCAAACAGTGCAAGAATAGCGTGGCAAAGCATATCGCAGAAGAGTTTCCCGAAATGGCCGGTGCGAAGCCAAAGGTCACCTTGGCCAAACACGGCGGAGAGACGCGGTACCGTTTCACCTACCGGAAGGCTCTGCGCTCAGCCAACGGAGTGAAGTCCCAGCAAATCGTTCATCTTACCACCGACGAGAGTGGCAAGGTGCTGAAGGTCTCAGTCTCCAGGTAACACTCACCAAGAGGGATAGAGATGCCAAACCTGCATGATCGAGCCGAGCTAGTGTGTACATCACGCCGGCGGGTATTGACCGGGCTGCTGGTGCTGACTCTCGCCTGCGCCGGCCTCTGTGGAGCCAGCCCGGTGTTCGGGGCCCTGGTGACCTCCGATGCTGATACGTACGTGGTGGGATGGGGCGACACTTTGAACAGCATAGCCCAGCGGTACGGGACCACTGTGTCGGCCATCGCGGAGGCCAACGGGATGTCCAACCCGAATCTCATCTACGTAGGCCAACGGCTTTCCATCCCTCGGACCAGCTCGGTGCCAACCAACGATTCGGGTATCTATGTGGTGCAGAGCGGGGACACCCTGTCGAGCATAGCGGCTAGGCATGGAACGACGGTCAACCAGCTTGTTCAGATGAATGGTCTCAGCAATCCCAACTTCATCTTGGTGGGGCAGAGACTGGCTATTCCACAGGGGACAGAGACAGGAGAGGAAAACCCGACTCCATCTCAGAGCGGTGGCAGCACGATGTACACCGTGCAGTCGGGAGACACCCTGATCGGGATAGCGGTACGATTCGGAGTGAACATGTGGGACATCGTTGTGGCCAACAACATCGCCAATGCGTCGCTGATCTACGTCGGTCAGACGCTGATCATACCGGGCGTAGACGCCCCTGCGAGCAGTACACCCACTGCCACACCGACGACCAAGCCGGCTGCGACGCAGCAGACCAGCACACCCACTACAAAGCCCGCTACTGCAACGCCGACTCAGCCCGCCGCGACGCCAGCGACATCGTATGCCTTCTCTTACGTTCAGGGGAGCATGCAGCGGGCACCAAACTGCGGAACGGTCTACTTCAAGGGGAAGATCATTGGTGTGGGCGGCGAAGCGGTCAATGGCAAGACTGTACGGCTCCGGTTCGCTGGCAACGTTGTGTACAGGATGAGTGGGGAAGGGCAAGACCCAGGCGAGTGGAGCTTCGCTCCATTGGCCGCTGAGAACTACCACTCGCCATTCACCTTCCTCATCGACGTCGTCGAGAGCCAGGCGAATCCGGTCTCGCAGTCAAACACGGTAGAGATCGCCTACAGCGACTGCGACACCGCTGGACAGTTCAGCAACATCATCTTCCAGTACGGCGGGAGTGTGGAGACTGCCAGCAACCCGACGGCGACGCCAGCCAGGACGGCTACGGCAACCAATGTGCCGCAGAATAACGTTCCCCCTCGGGAATGGGATTCGCGGCTGGACCAGTTGCCTTGCGTACGTCTGGTGACGGTGGCGGAGAGAGGAACGCAACTGCGGTCCGGGGATCGCTACTGGCGTCTGGTCAGGGCCAGATGGCTCAGCGAGGAGGAGAGCCGAAAGGACATCCAGATCTACGTTGACCTCTTGGATGAGGCGGGCGAACGTGTCTACGGAGTGAGCGTCGGCGTCGACAACGGGGGACATCAGAGTGTAGTCAGCGAGTATCAGAGCTGCTGCTACCCTTGGGACTACCCGGTCAAGTATCCAATGTTCAACACGGTGTGCTCCTACAACGTGTACGTCGAAGGGCTACCCAGCGACATGGTGGCCGGGCTGGGCCTGGGAACACCAGAGCACCCCGATTGGACCATCCATACCGGCTTCGTTCTCACTTTCCAGAGGACAGTGTATAGGTAAGTGTGTGACGTGCTAGCGACCCACCGGTGGGTTGCGGAGGTTTCTAATGGTTCGGTTGATCTTCTGGCGAGCTATGGCATTGGTCACGGGGAGTCTACTCCAGGTGCGCGTGTTGCTTCTCGTGATTGTCCTCGCCTACGTGGCCGGATGGGTCATAGGGTCCATCTATGGACGTGGTTTCTGAGGCTTACAGCCGGGCGTTGCGGCGACGCCCGATCATCGCCGTAGGTGTGACCAGCGATATGCTGGCGTGAAGGAGGCAGGGCAATGAACGGTAGAGTGTACCATGCAATGGTGATGCTCTCTCTGGTTGCGCTTCTGGTGTCCTCGAGCACTCCGGTGTGGGCAGCCCCGGGATCGGAGAGACAGGGCACGGGAGCCACGATACACGTCGTACAGTGGGGGGAGAACCTTAGCCTGATAGCGGCGCGCTACGGAGTAACCACTTCGGCCATCGCTGCGGCTAACGGAATATCGAACCCCAACTACATCTATGCGGGGCAGAGTCTGACCATCCCGGGGGTCTCCTCTACGACTACCACGACTGGCGGAACGACCTCGTATACTGTGCAGGCGGGGGACACGCTCTCTGGGGTGGCATACCGCTTTGGCACGACTGTCAACAGCATCGTGTCCCTGAATGGGATCGTCAATCCCAACCTGATCTACGTGGGGCAGGTGTTGAAGATCACGGGTCAGGCGGCGTCCACCGAGACCACCGAATCCTGCGTCTACGTGGTCAAGAGCGGCGACTACTTGTCGGCGATCGCGGTGAAGTACGGCACCACCTCATGGGCCATCGCCATCGCCAACAATCTGGCCAACCCGTCCTTCATCTGGGTAGGACAGAGGCTGACGATACCAGGGTGCTCCAAGAGCGGCTCGGCCACGCCGACGCCCTCTTCGGCCGCCCCCACTCCAACTCCCAAGGCCAACGCGACGCCTACCACTCAACCGGGGACGGTGACCCGAATGAGTACGCCGGAGTATGCTGTGCACACGTTCCTCTGGTGGGGCGGGGAGAACCGTGCTCGAGATGCCCAACTGGTCAAGGACGCCGGCTTCACCTGGGTCAAGGAGATCTTCCCATGGAGGAGCATCGAAGGTGCTGGCAAGGGGATCTTTGACTGGAGCGTGGCGGATGCCGTTGTGCAGACTCTGAACGACCGCGGTTTGAAAATCATCGCCCGTTTGGACTTCCAGCCGTCGTGGGCCAGGGCAGATGGGGCGGATAACGGTCCTCCCGACAACTACAGCGACTACGGCGACTTCGTGTACGCTTTGGCGAGCCGGTACAAGGGCCGGATACAGGCTTACGAGATCTGGAATGAGCCGAACCTGGCCCGCGAATGGGGCAATAAGCCCCCCAACGCGGCGGAGTACGTCGCTCTGCTGCGAGTCGCTTACGGCAGGATCAAAGAGGCAGATCCCAACGCCGTGGTTATGACTGCCGGCCTGGCGCCAACGGGCACGGGGCTACCTGACGCTCTCCCCGATGTGCAGTACCTCAGGGAGATGTACGCAGCCGGTGCCAAGAACTACTTCGATGTGCTGGGCGTTCACGCACCGGGGTACAAGGCGGCGCCAGAGACCAGTCCCGAAGAGGTGGCGAACAACAAGGACCTGGGAGGCAGGCGCTTCTTCTGCTTCCGGCGAGTCGAGGATCTGCGGCAGGTGATGGTGGACAACGGCGACTCGGGTAAGCAGATGGCAGTGCTCGAGTTTGGCTGGACCAGCGATCCAAGGGCGGATTCGCCCTACAAGTGGCATGCGGTATCGGAGCAGACCAAGGCCGACTACATCGTGCGTGCCTACGAGTGGGCGCGGGATCATTGGTCGCCTTGGATGGGGGTGATGAGCGTGCTGTACATCTCTGACGCCAACTGGACACAGGACGACGAACAGTACTGGTGGGCCATCACCAATCCCGACGGAACCACGAGAGCGGCGTATGATGCCATCAAGGCAGCTCCCAAGTAGAGGCAGGAGGAGGTAGCTGGTGGAACGGATTCGTTGTCTGTGGCCCATCGTGACGTGCGTGGTCGGGGTCTTGGCACTCAGTGGGTGTACCAGGGAGAGGTCAGTGGCGACGCCCACGGCCACCGCAGAGGCGGACGTAGTATTGGAGGTGCCATCTCCGACGCCGTCTCCACAGGCCACGCCGACGCCTGAGCCGGCCGTGTATCACATCGTGCAGTCCGGGGAGACCCTGTGGGACATTGCCGAGCAGTACGGCGTGACACTGGAGGCACTGGAGGCCGCCAACGAGTCGCTGGACCCCGATCGGCTACAGCCTGGACAGGAGTTGATCATCCCTTTCGACGACGAGGGGGGTGTTGACCAGCTTGCACCGATAGAGACTCCATCCGGAGCGGAGGAAGAGCCGACGGCCGGGCGCACGTACATCGTCGCGGACGGGGATACCCTGTGGGACATCGCCGAGGCGTACGGCACGACGGTGGACGAGATTGTGACAGTGAACGATCTGGATCCCGAGGGAACCCTGACCCTGGGACAGGAATTGTTGCTCCCGTAGGCAACGGTGCAGCGAGAGCAAGACCATACAGGAGGGTGATAGTGAACCTGCTAGACTATCCCAGACCCAAGAATGACACGGGCGTAGGGTTCCATTGGTTCCCGGACTACTACCACTACGAGCAACGCTACTTCGACACCTTCGTGCCCGAGCTGAAGGCCATGGGGGCTAGCTGGCTGCTGGTGTTGTCCGATGGACTGAAGAAGATCCCCGACTGGTTCCTGCGGGGGCTCATCGAACGGAACATCGAGCCCATCATCCGCATCTATACCGGTTACGTCAGTTTCATCGATCAAGCCGGCCTCCGTGAGGTATGCAAGCACTATGCGTCTCTTGGCGTGCACTACGTGCACGTGTTCAACGAGCCGAACCTCAAGATCGAGTGGGCAGAGTGGAACTCCAACGGGCTGCCTGCACGGTTCATGGATTATCTGATCCCGTGTCTGGAAACGATGTACTCGGTAGAGGGGATCATCCCGGTGTTCACACCCTTGGCGCCCGCGGGGGACTACTGGGACACCTCTTTCCTGAAGGAGGCTCTCGCCGTTCTCAACCAGAAGGGCAAGAAGTATCTCTACGATAAGATGGCCATAGGCATCCACAACTACGCCTTCAACAAGCCGCTCACCTACGGGAAGGGCGGGAGTTTGCGGTGGACCTGCTCCAAGCCGTTTCAGCGCCCGACGGGGTGCGAGGACCAAACTGGTTTCTATCTGTTCGAGTGGTACGATGAGATCGTGCAACAGCGCACCGGGCGACGCCTTCCCCTCATAGGATGCGAGAACGGAGTGCGCTTGGGGGACAACGATCATCCCGGATCTCCCGCGATCAACCAACCACTCCACGCCGAGCGACACGCCGCGATGTGCGAGATGACGATGAAGGGCGAGTTGCCATACTACTTCTTCAACAACGCGTTTTGGATCCTGGCAGCCGAGGATGACAACGCCTTCGTCGGCCATAGCTGGTACAGACCCAACGGTGAGGCACGCCTTCCCCAGACGGTGGCACGCTTGAAGGCCTTGCCCAAGCTGAAGCGACCTCTTCGTGTCGATGTGCCCAATGACATCCGAGTCCTGAAGTCCGATGGCAGCGTGAAGGTCATGCGCCTCGAGGAGTATCTGCGAGGCGTGGTCGCCAGCGCGATGGACCACGATGCGCCGGAAGAGGCTCTGAAGGCACAGGCCGTAGCAGCTCGTTGCTACGCGGCCTACGCGGTCGCTCATCCCAGGCACAGCACGAAGGGCGCCGACGTCTGCACGGAGGGTCACTGCCAGGCCTGGTCGGCGGACACGTATTCCAGCACGGACGACGCGGTGCAAGAGACGGGGGACGTTGTGGCCCTCCACGATGATGCTGTGATCCAGGCGTTCTACTTCGCTCACTGTGACGGCCATACCCGCAACAGCGAAGACGTGTGGGTGCAGACTCTGCCGTATTGTAGGAGCGTGAGCTGCATCAAGCCCTATTCTTCGTTGAGCGGGCACGGGGTTGGCATGTGCCAGCAAGGCGCCATAGCGATGGCTGAAGAGGGAGCTACGTACGTCGACATCCTGAGCCACTACTACACAGACATACAGGTCATAGGCGCGGATCGAATGCCGGCAGACGTTTGGCCTGAGTTGGGCAGTGGCTATGCAGACTGGCCGTGCCCGCCGGACGACAATGGTCTCGGAATCCACGCCGGGCTAGACTGCTCGGACGCGGCGGTGCGTGCCGACGTCAAGCGAGCGATTGCTCTGAATCTCAAGTGGGTGCTCCTGGTGCCAGGAGACATCTCAGAGCTGAAGAGTGCAGCGCAGGCCTACTGGGAGAATGGCATCATGCCGGTGGTGCGGCCACGTTGTCTGGTCGATGAGGAGCACGACTTTGCCCGTGACGCACGCCTGCTCCAACAGGTGGATATCCCGGCCTACGTGCAGGTGTACAACGCTCCTGAGCAGCCCGAGGAGTGGAAGAGTGGCAGAGTGAACATGAATGCGTTCGCCGCCCGCTGGCTGGCCCGAGCACGCGAAGTCGTGGACGTCGATGGTTGTCCTGGATTGCAGGTCAACTCCATCGAGGATCTGAACACGGTTCTGTCCGCAGCGAAGGTGCAAGGGCTAGAGCATCTCTTCCGCCGCTCCTGGTTCTGCTGCCACAACTACGGGCTCAACCGTCCTGCCCGCTATCCCTACGATGATCCCAACCAGAAGGCGCTGCCGGTGCAGCACCCGGACTGGGAGTTCGCCGGCACGGTGGACCAGGTGAACCGGTGGCGTGAGGAGGGCAAGAATCCAGGACAGACCGTGTACGACGACTACGATTGCGTGCTGGGTTTCCTCGCCTACGCCAGGGTATTCGAGGAGCAGTTGGGCTTCGTCCCGCCCATCATCTGCGGCGAGGGTGGATGGGAGTACGGGGACCTCACAGATCGCCGGTACCCCAAAGTGAGCGACTTCCTGCACCAGGCACATCACATGGCTATGTTCGCCTGGTTCCGGGATGGTGTGCTCCCCGATGGCAACGCGTTGCCGGAGTACCTATTTGCGGTTTGTCCATGGGTATTGTCGGGTAGCGACGAGCCTGCTGCTTGGTACGATGGCCCCGAGGGCACCAGGCAACAAACCGTCGCTGCCGTGACGGCCATGCCCAGGTTTGTCCGAGAGGGGGCGACTACTCAGCCTTCCACTCCCGCGACGCCTTCTGAACCAGTCCCGGAGGAGTCCACCGAGTCAGAGCCATCGACTGAGTCGACTGAGCCAAGCGTCGAGACTCCGACTTCGGCATGGAGTATGACCGTACAGCGCCAGCCCAGATCCGACGGAGTGCGAGCTATCGCGGGCAGCCTGCCGGAGCAGGGTGTGAGTCTGACGGTGACAGATCCGTGGGGCAACTCCGTGCGCGTGACGAGTGGGTCGAAGAGCGAGTACGGCGCTGGGGGCTTCGAGGTGCCCGTGTGGGCCGACACCATCTATACGCTGCGTTTCCTGGAGCAGACCTTCGACGTGGAAGTGAATCACGAACTGGTGATCGTTACCTTCACCAAGAACAGCTCGGGAGACGAAGGGAGCGAGGTTGTAGGGAACGAGAGCAGGTTGGTAACCGATTGGATGGAGCTCGCGAAGGTGGAGGATCTCTTCAGAGGTCTGAGTCGCTACGAAGGGGTGTTCAGTGTGGAGACCCAATAGCATCGGGCGTGTCTTGACCAGGCACAACCCTCTCTTGGGCCCGATTGGTTGGCAGTGTACGACGTGAGAGGAGGTTGAGAGGCGAGATGGAAGATGGGACAGGGACGAGAAGCAGCAAGTTGTTCATGGTGGTAGCTCTTGTGCTCAGCGGATCCCTGCTACTGGGCTTGCTGGGCATCGGAGGATTGGTGCTTTACAGGCTCGTGTTGCAGCCTACCGAGGTCGCCACTGCGCCAGAACAAGTGGCAACGCCGACGAGGCAGCCTGTGGCGTCTAGCACGCCGACGAACTCGCCTTTGCCGAGCGCCACGCCGAGTCCCCCGACGGTCCCGGCACCCACCGCGACTCTGGTCGTGGCGGCAGCGAGCACGGAAACTCCGGCAGAACCGTCCAACGACGGTCCGGGGCTCAGCAGCCCCAGTCCGGAGCCGTCAGAGATGCCTGAGACCGGGTTCGGAGCTTTGGGGACGGCCTCACTTGGGTTGATGCTGGCGTGCCTGTTTGGCGGTGCTCGAGCGGTGAGACATCTCAGGGCGCAGCAGTGATGGCGCCGGGCTAGCTTGGCTTCGTCAAGCAGCTAGCCGAACGTGGGCTGGAAGGAGCGAAGAGTGATTGGGCAGCCTGTCAAGGGCCGCACGTCCCTGCTTGCGCGAGTCGATCGCATCGTGAGCACGATAGTGGCGGTTGCCTTTCTCATCACTGGCTTTCAAACGGGGTACCGTCTGACACACGGGGCTGGGTCTGTGTTCACGTCCATCAAGTGGTCGCTGGTGAGCGATAGACCTTCGCCAGCAGCTGCACCGGTGGAGACACCAGTCCCCGTACAGGCATCCCTTCCGTCGTGGCTGGGCACGGAGCGATTCAATGTACTGCTCATGGGTTTGGACCAGCGTGAGGGGTCGGCCCTTCCCGGAAGAGCTGACGTGATCATGATCGCCAGTGTGAACCCGGAGACCCGGAAGGTGGGTCTGCTGTCCATCCCACGAGACCTGTGGGTGGAGATACCAGGGCACGGCGAGAACCGTATCAACAGCGCCTACTTCTACGGTGAGTTCGACGGCGCTGAGGGCGGTGGACCCGGCCTGATGAAGCGTACCATAGAGCTCAACTTCGGCATCAACATGGACTACTATGGCACGCTCGACTTCGAGTGCTTCAAGCAGATCATAGACATCCTGGGAGGCATAACCGTGGATGTGCCGGAAGAGATCAGAGACGATCAGTACCCGGACGATAGCTATGGGTATACGAGGATCTACATCCCCGCAGGCAAACAACAGATGGACGGGGAGACGGCACTCCAGTACGTCAGGGCGCGGCATCAGAGCAGCGATTTCTCGAGAATGCGCAGGCAACAGCAAGTGCTCCTGGCGGTGCGCGAGAAGGCTCTGAGACTGGACATTATCTTCTCTCTACCGGAACTGATACCCTTGTTGGGCAGGGCTTTCTCTACCGACTTGCCGACTGAACGGCTGCTTGCCCTCGCCAATCTGGGGTCACAGGTCAAGCTGGAGGACGTGGAACTGAGTGTGATCGACGAGTCGCTGACCATCCCCTACGTGGCACCCGACGGCGCTCAGGTGTTGCTCCCCAGGGTGGATCAGATCCAGGCACTGGTGGGTGAGCTGTTCGACGATGCTCCCGCGGCTGTCGAGTCGTTTGAGATCGGTACGCTCGATGCTCAGGTTCTGGTGCGTGCCGATGTGGCGAGGCCTGGGCTGGCTACGGAGGTGGCCGATCTGCTTCAGCGTCGTGGTTACGACGCGGGGGCGGCGGACGACGGAGTCCAGATCGAATCTGAGGGCACATTCATTGCCAGCCGTCGAGACATGGCTGAGACAGCAGTCCTCATCGCGGGGCTGCTGCGAGTGGCACCGGAGTTCGTGATGCTCGAGCCCAGCGTTGAAGGGGACACGGATATCGTGATCACCTTGGGACGCGATTTCGTGATGCCTGAATAGAGGACTGTGAAACGGATGGGGACCAGTTCGTTGAACTTGACAGAACAACCGCTACGGCGTATCGGGCTCTGTGACGGGCTTGAGCCACTCGCTGGCGCACCAGCCGACCACTCCGTCGCTTTCGAGTTGCCACCATACGAAGCCATCGGCGTTCTCGGGGCCACCCACGACGAGCAACTGGTCGCCATCCTCGAGCATCTCGATGGTCTGGTAGGTGAGGCCTGCGTTGTCCCTCATGCGAAGCCCAGTGCTCTCGGTATTCACCACCCTCACGTAGCCTCCCACGGAGATGAGGGGAGTCGAGGCGGTGGTCACCTCCGAGGGCTCTATCTCGGTGAGCAGGGAGAGGTCCAGTCCGCGCGCGAGGAAGTGTTCGTAGCCAAGTGCTCCGAGAGCCATAGCTTCGTCGACTGGAGCGTCTTCGTGCCATTCTATGCGAGCTCGGCTGAAGTACTGGGAGATCACACCTTCTTCGACGATGAGCTCGCTAATCGGAAGCCCCAGGATCTCGGGACCACCTTGGGCCAGGTAGTAGGTGAGGAAACTGAAACAGACGTTGTGTCCAGTCTCAGGGAAGTAGCGGCACAACTCGTCTTGGATCATGGGCTCGGGAACCGAAGCGACCCGGGGCGTTTGCCGTCCCAGCAGTTGACCCAACGGGCTGAAGCTGGGTTCGCCGGAAACCTGGTCCCCGGTGGCGCATTCGATGCGGCCACGCTGGAAATACTGGACGAGCCGACCCTTGTCTTCGAAAGCATCAGTGATCGGGGGACCCCAGACCTGAAGCCCACCTGTGTCCTGGAAGAGGGTCAGGAATGGCTCGTCTACGTAGCGCCCACTCTCGGGGAAATACGTGGCCGTGTCTTGCTGTGCCAGCCCGGGGTGGACAGCCAGCAAGAGGAGGACCGCGGCCAGACAAAGGATAGTGGGCAGGAGGATCTTCTTCACCATGTTGACCCTGTCCAGTGAGGCGTTCTTAACGCAATTGTATCACACCATTCTCACCAACGACAAACAGATTGTGTGATCTGCATTGGAGATAAAGCCGCGGACAGTGAATGGATCTACGTGCAGGCGGTCAGGAGGCGGACGATGAATGAGCAACTGGAGGTGCAAGCCGCAAGACTTCAGATAGTGGGGGGCAGGCTCGCCGTGAGCGAGCTGCCAGATTCTGGCGTCGCCTCGGAGTCTGAGGGCGGCAACTGGGGTACCCTCTATGCGGTCTCTCACGTGGTCACTGAAGGCCCAGCAGTGGAGCGTATCCGTGACCGGATCGAGGGTGTGGCGGAGGAAACCTACCGGCGGTCGCCGGGCGGAGTCACGAACCGGCTCCGTCAGGCAGTAAGAAACGCCAACCGGTACATGTACCTGAGGAACCGGGTGCGTGGACAGCGACAGGCGCTGTTTGCCGCGCTGGGCTGCGCCGCGATCCGGGGCACTGACGCCTACGCCTGCGGCGTGGGTCCGCACAGCGTCTTCGTCTTGAGCCAGGGCAGAGTGCGAGGTCATGTGAATCACATCTCGCGCTCGAGTAGGGGCGGCGAGGAGACGTGGAAACAGAACGGACATGCCCTAGGCCACAGTGCCACCCTGGCTGACCCCAAGTTCTCGTACCGGCAGATCGCCCCTGGTGACCTGCTCGTGATCGTAACCGGGGACGGTGCCGAGTTCGTCGAGCAGCGGGTCTACGAACTGGCTGGACTGCTCGACAGTTGTGGTGTCCAGGCGGCGGCCAGGCAACTTGGGGACTTGCTGGGAGCGGAGATGAAGGGCTCAGCCCTGCTGCTCCGGCTGGGGGCGCCGAATACGTGGGCGATGAGCGGTCCTACGTCCGCGCCGAAGAGGGTCAGCGAGAGCAGGGTCTCTGCCGCGCGGGTGTTCGCCCGCGCGTGGGGGCAGACACGGGAGAGGAAGGAAGAGCAGGGCAGGGTAGTACCACCCATGGACTGGGAAGGTTACCCTGACTTGGACATCCAGGACGTGGATGCGCCGATGGCAAGACAGCCGTCCGCCCGCAGGAGTACCGTGGATTCTTATCTCAGAGGGGACTCCTCGAGAGCGAGAGGCGGGGTGCCACGGGGCCAGGCCGTCGAGAGGGGAGTGGAGGCCGCCCGGATGGGCGGGACGGTGCTGCTGTCGGTGCTGATGGGCCTGGTAGCAGGAGGTCTGGGGCTCCTTCGATCGGCGGCAGCGACGGTTAGGCGGGGCTGGGGCTGGATGAGGCGATATCGGATCCTCGAACGGGTGATCCATGGCATCGGCCTGGCCATCCTGGCCGTGGGAGCCGGCATCAAGGGTTTGGTGGTGGGCATCCTTCCCGAGCGACCGGGAGCGAGCAGGACCTACGCTGCGTCTGCTAGACCTATGGTCAGGGCCAAGGTCCTGGTCTTCCATCCGTCTCGTCGTACGCGTGCGTTGATAGGCGCGGTTTTGTTGCTCGGCGCCGCCATCCTCGTCGGCACCTCCGTGTTGAGCATCAAGGCTCGCCTAGCAAAGGCTGAAGTGGAGGAACTGGCGGCTGAGGTGGAAGAACTACTCACCCAGGTTGACGCAGAGGAAGACACAGAGGCCAGGATGGCGCTGTTGGCTGAGGCGCAGGGCCTGCTCGACCAACCGGCTGAAGGGCAGGTCGAAAGCCCCTCACTGGACGAGCTGAGCCGCGAGGTGGCGCTACACTGGGATGGGCTGACCGGCGTGGTGCGGCTGCCATTAACGCAGGAGGTAGTCTGGTCTACCGCTGAACAGAGTGCACAGCACATAGTGGTCCACGACGACGCCGCTTACGTGGTCGACGAGTCTGGCACGTTCGTGTACCAGTACGCCTTGGACGATACGGGGCGGCTGGTGGCGGACCAGGAGCCGTTAAGGTGGGAGCTTCCTGGGCAACAGGGCGAGTTGTCGGCCGACCAGATCGCGGACTTCGAATGGGTGGAAGCCGCCAACGGTCGACTTACTCCGGCCTTGCTCATCCTCACCACGGAAGGTTCTGTGCTGGAATTGGGCACGGATGGCTCGTTGATGACTGTGGCTGTCTCTCAGCTCTTGCCGTGGGAGAACCCCCAGGCGCTGGGAACGTACTCGGGCAACCTCTACGTGCTGGATCCGGGCCACGAGAACATCATCAAGTACGTGCCCGATGGCGACGACTATCAGCATGACCCCGTGGACTACCTGCGGGCGGCAGCAGATGTCCCATGGCCTGAGGTGATTGACATGTCCATCGATGGGTTCATCTATCTGCTTCTCGCGGATGGGTCCATCATGAAGTTCGCCGGCGGAGAAGCCCAGGCCTTCCCAGAGAAAGGGCTGTATCCTCCGCTAGAGGAGCCGCTGGGCATCAGTGCTTCTCCGGATTCTTCGTCTGTGTTCGTAGCCGATTCCTCGGAGGGCCGGATCGTGGAGTTCACCCTGGAGGGGCAGTTCGTGCGGCAGTACCGCGCCTCCTTGGACGGCGAAGATCACCTCGGGGAGATGACGGCTTTCACCGTTGATGCAACTCGCAGCCGTGTTCTCATCGCCACCGCTTCGGGCTTGTACAGCGCTGCGCTACCGTCGCTGCAATAGGATGGGGGCAGGTCAGCGCTACGTTCGCGCCTGTTGGGGCACCTCTGGCCCGGAACGTCGCTTACGGGTTGCCTTTTGGCGCCGTCAAAGACACCGAGAGCCGGGAAGTGCCGGCTTGTGTGGAGGGAGTTCGCAGTGCGCGCAAGTAAGATACACCAGACACTGGCCAAGGATCTGGCATCGTGGGGCGGTGTTTCGCCTATCCGCGTGATCGTGAAGTACAGAGAACACGTGGCCAAGGCCAAAGCAATCGAGTCGGCGAGGCTGCCTGAAGCGCCGTCGCGAGTGCTCAGCGTGATGCCGGCCGTAGCTCTGGCTGCGGCACCCACGCAGATCGAGGCACTTAGTCAAGAGCCCGACGTCGAACGGATATGGCCGGACCTGCGGGTACATTCCTGCCTGGACGTGAGCGCACCCCTGATTGGGGCTCCGTGGGTCTGGAGTCAGGGGTATACTGGTGCTGGCGTGGGCATCGTCATCCTCGACACGGGGATAGATCTGGAGCACGTAGACTTCGCTGGCCGAGTCGCAGGCTCCGCCGATTTCACCGGCGAGGGCGTAGTCGACCTCAACGGTCACGGGACCCACGTGGCTGGCATCGCGTGCGGCGACGGACGTGCTGAGGACGGCGCATACAGGGGGGTCGCGCCCGGTGCTGACCTGTACGTAGCGAAAGTGCTGGATCGAACCGGTGCGGCGTACATGAGCGACGTGATGGCCGGGATCGATTGGGCCATCCAGCAAGACGTGCACGTACTTAACCTCTCCCTGTCTGGGCCGGCTCCTGGCGACGGCAGTGATGCCCTCTCCGAGACCTGCGACCTGGTGGCCGAACGTGGCTTCGTAGTGTGCGTAGCCGCAGGCAACTCGGGTCCCGAGACCAGCAGCATTGGACCACCCGGCTGCGCGCGACAGGTGATCACGGTGGGCGCGTCTACCGACGATGACACGGTCATGGAGGCCTCTTCGCGAGGGCCGACCTCGGACGGGCGCACCAAGCCAGACGTGCTTTTCCCCGGCACAGGCATCTTAGCGTGTCGGGCGCAGGGCACCGACTTGGGCAATCCCCTGAACTCTGCGTATACCGAGATGTCCGGAACGAGCATGGCCACGCCGCATGCATCTGGTGTAGCTGCCCTGCTGCTGGAGGCCGATCCCGGCCTCACGCCGGCGGAGATCAAGGAGTTGATGATGTCCAGCGCCGTCGATCTGAGACTCGAAGAGAACACACAAGGGGCGGGGCGGGGAGACGCGAGTGAGGCGATAACGCAGACCCGAGTGCCTGACGATCTCCCCCAGACAGCGGGCTGTCTGGCGCAGCTACCGGCGTTGTTGGAGCTGCTACGAGGTCTGTGGTAGTGGCGCGGACTGGCGGGCGGTGCAAGACTGGAAGAGCGCGGGACGGAGGTGGGCAGACGTCGCCTGGGCAGTATCCGTGCGTCCCAGGTCGCTGTGGTGCGTTCCAGAGGCATCAGCGGGTCCATGTTCCGAGGTTCTCGTTGGTGTGTTGCCGGTATGGCTTGTGAGCGGGGTACCCGTATGCTAGAATAGAGAAGAGTCAAGTTCGTTGATGTGGGAGGCTGAAAGGGGGTGAGGGGCTTCTATCATGTGCTGGGATGTGTCGGGCTAGGCCTGCTGTTGGTGGCCTGTGTGCCTTTTGGCATAGTTGCATCACCAACGCCGACGGCCACGATAGTACCATCCCCCAGCGCAAGGGCTACCTGGACCCCCAGCCCCTTGCCCACTGCCACGGCGACCGACACGCCGACGCGCACTCCCACGCCAGAACCCACTGCCACCCCGCGTGGACACCTGGAAGCTGTGGTGATTCTACATGGTCCTTCACGTTTCCTTCAGGTTGACCAGGTGTTGGCGGACAACGACGTATCCTCCGTGCCCGTGCTCGCCTATTCGGGCGAGGTGATTCCGGACTTGAGGACCTTCGATGCCGTCATTCTGTCCGGCGGCGAGTATCCGCCGAGGGAGTTCGACAACGTGGGCTTCTTGCAGCAGGAGCGAGACCGTGTCCTCGAAGCCATCGACGCGGGTGTACCAGTCCTGGGGATCTGTTTGGGACACCAGTTGCTGGCCCACTGGCTTGGGGGGAGCGTGGAGCGGAGCCCACAGTTTGAAGTGGGGTGGTTGGTGGTCACGCTCAGCGATACGAGCCTCGAGGATCCTCTCCTGGAGGGCCTAGACCCGCAATACCATGCCTTCTTGTGGCATTGGGACCAGGTAGCAGAGTTGCCGCCCGGAGGGGTGAACTTGGCCTCTTCTGATCTGTGTCCCATTCAGGCATTTCGGTACGGGGACTTGCCGGTGTGGGGGGTACAGTCGAACCCACAATACGATGCATCTCTGGCCGAGAGTGTCCTGCTGGGTGCAGAGTGGCTGGCCGATCTAGGCGTCGATGCGCAGGAGATGGCCAAGCTCGGATACGAGGTGGACGACGGCAGTCAAGATCGCATCTTCAGCAACTTCTTCAGCTATGTGAGGAGTCATTGAGGCGACAGCTATCCAAGTGGTCAGGAAGGCTCAAGTCTGGTGGGTGGCGGCGTGGGTATCGAGCAAGCCCGTTGGGCGCCAGACGTAAGCCATGTCTGTCTGGCATTGTTCCTTGCTATCCTCCGATCTGATGGTTTGAATAGAGGGGTGGTTCGTGGTATAATAGACCAGTGGGGGGAGTGTCGGAACTGGCAGACGAGCGTGATTTAGGATCACGTGGAGCAATCCGTGTGGGTTCGAGTCCCACCTTCCCCACCAGAGTCTAGGTCGAGCGGGTGTAGTTCAGTGGTAGAACGTCTCCTTGCCAAGGAGAAGGTCGTGGGTTCGAATCCCATCGCCCGCTTTCTGTTTGCCAGACGATGGTCTGGTGCGTCATTGTCGGACGACAACGTGAGATACGGTATCATGGTGTCCTGACCGACACCTGGAAGGTGGATAGGACAGTTGGAAGTCGCCACGAAGGAGTTGGACAACAGGCAGGCTATACTCACCGCCAAGGTCGATGATGAGTGGCTGGATCCCTACATGAGGTCCGCCTCGAGACGATTGGCAGCGCGGATCAGCATTCCTGGTTTCCGGAAGGGCAAGGCTCCTCACCGTGTGGTCGAGCGACAGTTGGGTAGGGAGGCCCTCGTGCGGGAAGTGATAGACGAAGTGGGCCAGGCGGCATACGAGGAGGCGGTCGAGGAAAGCGGACTGGAACCCTTGCACCTGGACGACCTCGAGATCGCAGAGTGGGAGCCGCTTACGCTGCGCCTGACGGTGTCCCTGCCACCAGTGGTGGAGTTGGGGGACTATAAGAGCGTACCGCTGGAGGCCGAGGAGATCTCTGTCACAGAGGAAGACGTAGCCGAGGTGTTGGAGGCGCTTCAGGAGCAGTATGCAGAGCGAGTCCCTGTGGACCGGCCAGTGGAGATGTCCGACTTCGCCGTGGTGGACATTAAGGGAACTATCGGCGAGCGGACGGT
>DAOUEW010000133.1:0-2735 GCA_034430275.1 Anaerolineae bacterium
ACCGCCCGGTCTTGCATTTGTCCCCTGGTGGTGATAAACTAGACACCGGTCTCAAGCGAGGCCTCCTGCCACACTCTTCAGACCCTGCATCGTCCGCTGACTTGAGGAGACCCATCGTGTCGCACGCTTTCTACCGCAAGTGGCGTCCCAGTACCTTCGACGAGGTGGTGGGCCAGGAGCACGTCACGCAGACCCTGCGCAATGCTATTGCCCATTCTCGCATCGTCCACGCCTACCTCTTCAGCGGGCCGAGAGGGACTGGCAAAACCTCCACAGCGCGCATTCTGGCCAAGGCGGTGAACTGCTTGAGCGACAGCGCCGACAAGCCGTGCAGTCAGTGTCGGATGTGCCAGGCTATTGACGAAGGTAGAGCCATAGATCTGATCGAGATAGATGCCGCCTCACACACCGGTGTTGACGACATCAGGGACCTGCGGGACAAGATCAGCTTTGCCCCCGCAGAGGCGAGGTACAAGTTCTACATCATCGACGAAGTGCACATGCTCTCCACCTCAGCCTTCAACGCACTGTTGAAGACTCTGGAGGAGCCGCCGCCCCACGCCATGATGGTCCTGGCCACGACCGAACCCCACAAGATACCAGCCACCGTTCTCTCCAGATGCCAGCGCTTCGACTTCCGCCCCATCCCTCTCACTGTGATGATCCACAGGCTGAGAAGCATCGCGTCCCAGGAGGGACTGTCGGTCCAGGACGGGGCATTGGAACTCATTGCACGGCAATCCACCGGCAGTATGCGTGACGCCGAGAGTCTCCTGGATCAGGTAGCCTCCTTCGGAGACACTGAGATCACCCTCGAGCAGGTGCAGACCATGCTCGGCACCACCTCCTCCCAGGCGGTGGAGGAACTGGTAGATCACCTGGCGCATCGTGATGTGGCTGCCGGGCTGACCAGGATAGGTGATACCGTCGGTGACGGCGCAGATCCTCGCCAATTGAACAAGGGGCTACTTGACTACTTGAGGGGCCTTCTGATTATCAAAGCCACCAGCCACGGTCCGGCGGACCTGACCGTCGAGCAACAAGGTCAGATGAAGATCCAGGCGCAACAGTTCTCCCTCGAGGATCTGGTGGACACCATCAGGATCTTCAGTCAGGCCGCCCTGGACGTGAAGGGATCTGCGCAGCCGCAGCTTCCATTGGAGCTGGCCTTCGTGGAGGCCATACTCGCGAGGCAGTCCGAGAGCCAGCCAGCCAGCCCTTCAGCGGAGGCACCTCGCAGAGAGACTCAGCAGAAACCCGCTGCGGAAGCCACCGCTAAGGAGGCGGAAGGTCTACCTGCGGCCAAGGAGAGGACAGGAACTCCGGAGCCCCATCCACACAAAGAGTCCGCTCGAGCCAATGCCTCTCCCCCCGTGCTCGAGCTGGTTGGTGACGCAGTGCTGGACGCGCTGCAAGAGAGATGGAGCGAAGTGGTCACGGAGGTCAATCGAGAGAATATGCACATCGCGGCCATCGTGAGGGACTGTCCGCCCGTGTCCTTCCAGGACGATGCTCTCACCCTCCAGGCACGATCGCGCTTCCACAAGGAGAAACTGGAATCTGAGCGGGCCAGGATGCTGGTTGAAGAGGCGATCGGCAAGATGCTGGGCCGGCGCTGTCGTGTCGGATACGTCCTGGCCTCCGAGAAGGCCAGCGAGACCCCTAAGGAGAAAGACCTCCAGGGACTCTCTGAGGACCCCGTGATCAGGGCCGGGCTGGAACTAGGGGGCGAGATAGGCATCGTCAAATGAGGGCCGCCATCGTACAGCGCGGTGCCGCGCCAGGGCCACGACGAGAACGAGCAGGAGTCCGTTCGGTCCCCCGAGGCCATAGATAGTGAGAAGCGACGCCCTACGAGAAGGAGTGAATGGAGTGGCGAAGAAAAGGAAGACGCACTTCCCAGGCCAAGGCGGAGGCACTCTCAAACAGTTGCAGGAATTGCAGAACAAGGTCCTGGAAGCTCAGGAAGCGCTCGCTGAGCAAACCGTCAGCACCTCCGTGGGCGGTGGTGCTGTAACGGTGGTGATGAACGGTCACCACAAGCTCCAATCCATCAGCATCTCTCCTGAGGTCATTGATCCTGATGACCCCGAGATGCTACAGGACCTCGTCATAGCCGCCATCAACGAGGCCTCTGAGAAAGCGGGTGAACTCGCCACGCAGAGCATCGCCGGTCTCACAGGCGGACTGGGCCTCCCGGGCTTGACGTAGGATGCGACCAGTTCCCAGATCTGTCGAGCGCCTGATAGAGGAGCTCAACCGCTTGCCCGGCATCGGCCCCAAGACCGCGTCGCGCTTGACATTCTACCTGCTTCGCTCGCCGCAGGAGCAGGTCCAGGCCCTGGCACAAGCTGTCAGCGAGCTACAGGAGAAGGTAGTCACCTGCTCAGTGTGCTTCAACATCGCCGAGACGGACCCCTGTCTCATTTGCGGAGACACACGGCGAGATCGGAGCCTCATTTGCGTGGTCGAGGAGCCTCTGGACGTTCTGGCCATCGAGAGGACTGGGCAGTACGACGGCCTCTACCACGTCCTGCACGGCGCTATCTCTCCTATGGAGGGGGTGGGACCCGAGGATCTAAGGATCGCAGAATTGACGAAACGTCTAGACAACAACCCCGTTCAGGAAGTCATCCTCGCGACCAACCCCAGCCTGGAGGGTGAGTCCACCGCGATGTACATCTCTCGACAATTGGGCCCTCTCGGGGTGCGGGTCACACGCCTAGCGCACGGAT
>DAOUEW010000134.1:0-7121 GCA_034430275.1 Anaerolineae bacterium
ATGGGCGAACAGAGGCGGCTCTCCCGGCCAACGTATTGCCACCATGCGCTGCTCCGAGGTCGAGCAGGTCGTGTGAGAACCCTGAACCCGTCCTCAACCTCTGATCGGCAGTTGCAGAAGTGTATGATCACGCGAGGGTCGCATGCCTCCGGACACCCCTCGGCATAGGAGGCTTCTACCATGGTTGAGAAGAAAGACCTCAAGAAGATCGATGACTACCTGTATGAGATCCCGACAAGCTACAGAGAAGACATGCGGGTGCCAGCCCGCGTGTACGCCGACGAGTTGCTCCTCCAGGCGGCGCTGAACGACCGCTCGATGGAGCAGCTCGTCAACACTACCACCCTGCCCGGCGTGGTTGAGTACACACTAGCCATGCCGGATATCCACCAGGGATATGGTTTTCCCATCGGTGGAGTGGCGGCCACCCGACCTCCCGACGGAGTCATATCGCCGGGTGGGATTGGGTACGATATCAACTGCGGTGTGCGCGTACTTGCCTCTGACATCGAACGGGATGAGATGGAGCCCCATATTGAGGACGTGCTCCGGGCCATGTATCAGCTAGTCCCCAGCGGCCTGGGCAAGGGTGGAATCAAGCTCTCGAGACGAGACCTGGACGCAGTTCTGGAGAGGGGAGCCGCCTGGGCGGTGGCCAAAGGGTACGGCACGAAGCAAGACCTGGTGCACACAGAAGCAGAGGGCTGCCTGACCGAGGCTGGCGCCTCCGCGGTCAGTCAGAAGGCCAAGGATCGAGGCCTGCAACAGCTAGGATCGCTGGGCTCAGGCAACCACTTCCTGGAGGTTGACGAGATCGTGGAGGTGTACGACGACAGCGTCGCAAAGACGTTCGGGTTGCGACCCGGGCACGTTGCTATCCAGATCCACTGTGGCTCTCGGGGCCTGGGACACCAGGTCTGCAGCGACCACGTCAGGGCGCTCCAGAAGGCGGTCCACAAGTACGGCATATCCTTGCCCGACCGGGAACTGGTCTGCGCACCTTTCGGGTCGCCAGAAGGGCAAGACTACTTCGCTGCTATGGCGGCGTCGGCCAACTTTGCCTGGGCCAACCGGCAGATCATAGCCCACTGGGTGCGCCGCGCCCTCGAGGAGACACTCGCCGGCAAGGTCCGTTCCTGGGAACTGACCCAGGTGTACGACGTGGCACACAACATCGGCAAGCTCGAGCGCCACGAGGTGGCCGGCAAGCAAACGAAGCTGGTCATCCATCGTAAGGGTGCGACGCGCGCCTTCGGCCCCAGCTCAGAAGAGCTGCCCGACGCCTACAGGGGCGTGGGTCAGCCCGTTCTGGTCCCCGGCAGCATGGGAACTGCTTCCTACGTCCTGGTGGCCACAGACAGGGCACGCGACCTGACCTTCGGCTCCACCTGCCACGGAGCCGGTCGCGTTCTCAGCCGAAAGGCGGCCAAGAAGAGGATCTGGGGAGAGGACCTGATTCGTGAGATGCGAGAGAGAGGGATCGCCGTGCACGCTGGCAGTATGGCTGGCCTCGCCGAGGAAGCCCCACAGGCCTACAAGGACGTGGAAAGAGTGGTAGAGGTGGTGACGGGCGCTGGTCTCGCCCGTAAGGTAGCCCGGCTGGAACCTCTCGGTGTGATCAAAGGTTGACCACTGACACGTCGCCGAGCTCAGCAAAAGGAAGCTTGAAAGTGGGCGGGCCGGGAGCCCGCCCACCCTATTCTCCAGCCAGCCCCAGCTCCGGGGCGATCTCCTTCATCGCGTCGAGCACCATCTGGATATGCTCATCCAGCTCGACGTCCAGCTCCTTGGCCGCTTCTTCCATGTGTTGTCGGTTCACCGCCGCTGCGAACGCCTTGTCCTTCCACTTCTTGCGCACAGACTTGGGCTTCACGTCCAGAATGCTCTTGCTGGGGCGAACCAGGGCCACGGCAACCAGAAAACCGGTCAGATCGTCCACCGCGCAGAGAGCCTTCTCCATGGGCGTTTCCGGGGACACGCCGGTGTATTCGCTGGCATGGGCAAGCACCGCCCTGACCACCTCCTCCGGCCAGCCTCTTTCTCGCAGGATCTTGGCACCGGTGACAGGATGTCCTTCCACGCTCAGATCCGGGTTGCGGTCGTAGTCGAAGTCGTGAACCAGACCGACGATGCCCCACAACTCCTCGTCCTCGCCATACTTGCGCGCGTAGGCTCTCATGGCCGCTTCCACGGCCAACATGTGCCTGACTAGGTTCTGGTTCTCGGTGAACTCGTTCACAAGCTCCCAAGCCTTCTCTCGATCCATTCCCATCCTCTTCAGCCTTTCCACCGCCTCGGCGTATCTCGGGCTGTTCTTGGCCCAGTCTCGGAGCCCCTGGCAGGGGAAATCCGTGCAGGCGTAACAGTACTCCAGACCCCGGCTATCGACACATTACTTCAGGATCCAGCAATCTGGTGACCAGTGCCTCTCTCTGTCCCCCTTGCCTCCGTCACAGCGAACATCCCCTGCTGCTACGTCTACGCCTCTCTCGGTCTTGAACCAGTCCGCAACGCGCTGTGCCGTTACTCGCTCGCTCACAGCCTTCTGGATGTCGCACTCGTTACAGAGAAGCCCGCAAACGGCGTTAATCCTCTTGCACCACACCGGATCATTCCGTACTACTCGGCCATACTGCCTAATGCACCCGCGTTCTGACGCTCTCGCGGGCAGTGCGTTGAATTATAGCACAGTGCGGCGCGCTCGTCTACCCTCGCTTGGGGAAACGGGACGGAGGAGCACTCAGAATGAGAACGCTGCTTGGCGGAAAGACGATGCGGGCAACGGTGGCTACTGCGCAGCTTGCCCGAGTTGGACCCAGCACGACGGCCCGACGAAACCTCTCCGTCAGGTTTCTTCCTTGGGAAACACAAACCCTAGATGGTGCAGCGCAGCGCCGTGGCGCGGCCACTGCTTGCGTACCTTGACCCACAGATCCAAATAGACCTTGGTGCCCACCAAGCTCTCGATCTCCTGCCGAGCGGTACGTCCTATGCGCTTCAGCATCTTGCCGCCCTCTCCAATCACGATGCCCTTTTGACTATCCTTGGCCACGTAGATGGTAGCCTCGATGTAGGTCAGGTTCTCCTTCCGCTCTTGGAACTCCTGCACCACCACCGCGACCCAGTGAGGCACCTCGTGATGCAGGTGGTGCAAGATCTGCTCCCGTATCAGTTCGCCCGCCATGAAGCGTACGGTCTGGTCTGTGATTTGCTCTGGGGGATAGAACTGCGGCCCAACAGGCAGATGCTGGACGATCAGCGCCAACAACTGATCGCGATTGTCTCCCTCGGTGGCCGAGACCATGACTGACTGCGGGCAATTGGACAGAGCCAGATAGTCTGCCCGGGCCGCCTGCTCCCGATCGGACGAGAGAAGGTCCATCTTGTTCATCACCAGTATACAGGGGCTTGTCGCCAGCCTCTCCATCAACCCGGCCAGCTTGCGGTCCTCCTTGCCGGGCGGTCTGGAAACGTCGACCACGAACAGCACCACGTCGGCATCGGGGATTGCTCGCGCTGCCGTCTCCACCATGTACTCACCAAGCTTGTGACGTGGCTCGTGAATGCCGGGAGTGTCGACGAAGACAACCTGCGCCTCCGGCAAGGTGAGGATCCCTCGCAGCCTTCGGCGCGTGGTCTGGGGCTTCGGAGAGACGATGGCCACCTTCTGACCCACGTAGCCGTTGATGAGGGTCGACTTGCCCACGTTGGGCTTGCCCACCACGGCCACGAAGCCGGAACGGTAGTCTTCGGGCAACCCTTCCTGCGTCAGGAGATCCATCGTCTTCACCCTTCAGGCGTCCAAGCCATACGGTCAACGTCTCAGTTGCCGCCAGCTATCTCGTCCAGCGACTCCAACACGGCCGTTACCCCCGCCAGGTTCCACTCGAACTCCGTATCCCTTTTGTTCGTCAGCTCCAGCTCCACCGCCGCCACCCCCTGTGCAGAGAGGTAGTCTACCATGGCGCCGGTGACAGGATAGGAAGCCCAACCCTCTACTGCGAATGGATATCCGGTCGCCCCCGAAAGGCGGCGAGCTAGTTCCAACGAAGGAGCATGGTCAGCGCACGAGGTCACGAAGATCTGGCCAGCCATGCTGTGATAGAATATGGCCACCTCCGCATCCTCCAGGAAGCTCCGCAGTATCTGGGTCTCCACCTCTGAGAAGGGAGCCGGACCTCCCCCGCCCTTGATCATGCCTTCTGTGGTATGGGTGTCCTGCTCCCAGTCGTTCTCAGTGCATGAATCACCATCCGTGTCCGCGTTGCGGTTGAGATCTACCATACGAGAGTTACACCTGGTCCCGTTCGCGAGGCCGTCGGGGTTGGCGGTCGGTATGATCCACAGGGTGACCTCGCGAGGCACTTCGTCCTGATGCTCGTCGAAGTGAGCTATCAGCTCCAGCGCCAGCCGATGCGTATTCTCCTCCGTGCCCCCATGGATGTTCCCGACGAGAACCACCTTGCGCGGGCCGGCGCCGAACCAATGGGCGACGATGGGCCTGCCCTCCCACGACTCCCCCAGCACTCGTTTTCCGCGAAGGGCGGGCGTCCGGCTCGGGGTGGGCGTGGCTATCGTTGTCGGAGTGCCCTGCTCTTCGACGACAGTGGCCGTGGGGTGGGCAGATGCAGTAGCCTCCGGGCTGGAGATCG
Source organism: Anaerolineae bacterium (assembly GCA_034430275.1). Classification (GTDB taxonomy): domain Bacteria; phylum Chloroflexota; class Anaerolineae; order UBA7937; family B3-Chlor; genus JAUVXJ01. Next base: position 4,653 of record DAOUEW010000134.1, read on the forward strand.
GCCCTCCTTGACCAGCACAGCCCACCAACAGCCAGGCAAGAGCCAGACACAGCGCCCTACCGGCCAGTCCCTGTTGCTCCGTCACTGGGCTGTCCAATTCAGCAAGACTACGTCACCCTCTCTCGTGCCTGCGACGATCTGATCGCTCTCTTGGTCATGGCCAGGCCGAATCGCCATGGCCGTGGCCGAGTCAAGCCCCTCGTAGAATCCTAGCACAGCGCCATCGTCGATGTCCAGCACGTAGATACCTCCCGAAGAGAAGTAGTCACCGCTGGCCACGACGAGCTCTCGTTCTCTATTGGCATCCAGGTCAGCGACGGAAAGGTCGCTTACCGGCTCGGGAAGTTGGCAGCTCCACTTCACCTCCCCTGTTGCGTCGAGTAAACTCACAGCTCCATCCGCCGAGCCCACCAGGACCTCGTCCATCCCATCCTCGTTCATGTCCACCACGAGCACAGAGACAGGCGATGAAACCGTCTCATGCTCCCAGGTCAGGTTCCCTGCCACGTCCAAAGCCGAAATACCAGCGCTGGGGTATCCCGTTGCCACCACGATCGCCGCTGAGCCACCGGGGCTTCCAGCGCCAACGGCCACCTGATCGACGTAGCCTCCCATCGGCAGCCTCCAGAGCAGAGCTCCCCCATCCGCCAGCGCGTAGATGCATTCAGCCCCGGCGATGACCTCGCCCCTGCCGTCGTCGCCCAGGTCCCCTATCCAGACCACGTGTACTGAACCCGTCGTGGGGTGCTTCCAGCGCAAGCTCCCATCGCCATTCAGCACGTAGATCGTGTCCCCAAAGGCACCCCACTCTCCTGTCGCCACTTCCATGTCGGTGTCGCCGTCCACACTTCCCACCGCGATGTCCAGCACGGCGGCTTCCACCTCAAAACGCCACCGCAACTCCCCGTCAGCATCCAGAACCAGGATCGCCCCCGGCGCGTCCAGCAATCCCAAGGCGGCCACTACTTCCGGGCGCCCATCTGCATCCACGTCACCCCATCCGAGGTCGTTCACCTGTTGTGTCGTCTCGTACTTCCAGCGTTGCGAGCCATCTCCATTGATCGCGTATACGTACCCTGGTCCGCCCGGTGGCCCGGCTGCCGCGAGTATCTCGCTCTCGCCGTCTCCGTCCAGATCACACGTCTGTAACACTCTCACCTGACCGTCGAGCCTGGTCTTCCACGCCATCCCGAGACCTTCGAGCCGCTCGTTCCCTCCGCCGGCATTCTCCGCCCCCAACGTCAGCCAACCCTCTCCGTCACTGAGCTCGAGCAGGTCTGACAAGACCGACCTGGCCTCTGGCGACGGCAGCACGGCAGGCTGTCCAGCATCGATGTACACCGCCAGGAGACGCACCTGCTTCAGCCCTGTGCCGTCCAGCAAGGCGTAGAGGATCAACCCCTGCGCGGTCTCGCGAGAGAAAGGTTGGTCGAAGACGGAGTTGCCCAGACTGTAGGCTACTAGCCCGTCATCGTAGGATCCCACCGCTGCAATCACGTGAGGGTGGTGTCCGATTATCAGATCGGCGCCCGCCTCGAGCAGACCATGGGCTATCTCTCGCTGAGAGTCGTCCGGCGCGGGCAGGTACTCGGTGCCCCAGTGCAGCGACACGACCACGAGGTCAGCTTCCTCAGCGGCCCTCCGCACATCTTCGCAGGCGCTCGCCAGGTCCAGATGCGCCGGTCCACCGAACCCACCGTGTGCCGCTTCGTGGTATCCGCCTACGTGGTCGTAGGCCAGAAAGGCAAGTCTCAGCCCTCTGACCTCAAGCACGACGGGGCTGGGGCCTTCCGCGGTGCCCCGCTTCAGCCCTGCGTAGAGGATGCCCATCTTCTCCAAGGCGTCCACTGTGTCGAGGAGGCCCGCCTCGCCATAGTCGAGGACGTGGTTGTTGGCCAGCGACACGATGTCAAACCCCGCGTCGACTAGCCCCTCCGCCGCTGAGGGATCGGCCCTGAGGGAGATCCCGCCTTGGGCAACGCCTCGCGAAGTGATGGGGCTCTCCAGGTTGGCGAAGGCCACGTCTGCCCGCCTGATCAGATCCGCGGTCCGCAGAAACGGATACGACGGCGAGTTGCTTTCGATCATGTGGCCGACACCTCGCCCCAGCATCACGTCACCCACCGCCACCAAGCTGGTCAATGGCTGCACTTCCAGCATCAGTCCTTCTCGGATCTCCTCGACCAGACTTGCGTTACCTTCCAGGTCTCCCATCAACCACCAGAATCGCTGGTAGGGGTACTCCTCGATGCTCTGAGAGTCGATGGAAAAACCGTCAATAGCGACAGTGCGAACGTGAAAGTCGACATATCTCCAGGGAAGCACGGCCAAAGCCCACCTATCGTGCACCACGGCCGATCTCGCCTCGGCCCAAGACGAGACGCGGACCGCCTGCTTCGTTATCTGCTCGATGCCCAGGAGCTCTCTGGCTGCCAGGCCATCCTGGACCACCACGGGGCGATACTCTCC
>DAOUEW010000135.1:0-4307 GCA_034430275.1 Anaerolineae bacterium
CACGGCGTCAGCGGTGACGGCACCGCCACCGAAACTACCGTCGTTGCTCTGTTCCGCGCGCAGCCACTCCAGCGCCTTCATAGCCGCGAGTCCACGGCCCGGCAAGGGCAGAGATCTTCCCATCAGCCCTGGGGTTGACGCAGCGGTGACCAGCCCGTCACTCTCGAAGGAGCCGTCTCCCGATTGAGCATCGACGAGCGCGTCGAAGGGCGTGCGCAAGCACCGCCAGTACTCGCCGCTCAATAGATCCTCGCCGGCCGCCAGCAGAGCCTCGATGGCCCGGGCGGTGGATACTGGATCCGAGTCGGATGCTGTTGCCGAGGCAGCGAATCCGGCGTGTGCCGTCTGCCGGGCCTTGAGGTAGTTGATCCCGGCCGAGACAGCCGTCGAGGAGGGGGATCCACCTGTCGACAGCAGGGCCTGGACGCTTAGCGCGGTGCTCGTGGTGTCGCTGGTCTCGCCTGGCATGGGGCCCCATCCTCCGTCAGGGTTCCGTTGGCTCCTGAGCCAGACCTTTGCATCGCGGGGCACCGTTTCTTTGGACGCTTGCAGCGCCAGAATAGCCAGAGCTTGAGCGGCTATGCCATCGGAGGTGGTAGCTTGGTACCTCCCGGTGTCTTGAGAGTCACCCTGGTAGTAAACCTCGATGATGGCGATGAGATCGGTGCCCTCGAAGTCCCGCGGGTGGCGGTTGCCAGCAACCACCGCGAGGATGGTGCGGGCAGTGCCCTCTGCCGTGGTGGTGTAGGTGGGGACCTGGGTGGCGAGGTAGTCGAGGGGCGAGTTTCCCCCGTCCTGGACGGTGTTCGGATCTTCGTACGCGGCGGTGAAGGCCAACACCACCGAGCAGGTGGTCTCAGGGTCTGAGGTAGGCGTGCCAAACCCGCCGTCACCGTTCTGCTCACCTGCTAGCCAGCGCAGCGCCTTATTTACCGAGCGGAATCGCTCGGCTGTGGTAGGGCCTTGAGCCGAAGCGGACGAAACACCCTGAGCACACACTGCCAGCAGGATGACCAGCGATAGTAGAGTCTTCCTCATGTCTCTCGTTGCCGCGCCCCAGCAAAGACAAGGCCCCAACCTACGGATCGGGGCCTCGGCAAAAAAACAACCCCCTCGTCGAGCCGACTGGGGGTTCTCTTCTCACGGCATGTGGACCGCGGCTCCGCCCCCCTTTCTCTCGAAGGTCGCGGACGCGCGAATCGGGCGGGTATCCTGGCTCCTCCAGCAACGCTGGAGCTACAGTTGCGGGACAGCGCCGGACTTCGACCGGCTTCCCCATTAAGTCCTAGCATCCGGGCAACGGACGCCCAAGTCGCAGGCTATTCAGTTTGACAGGAGTATAGCACAGTTTTGGCAGTCTGTCAAGTAGCAGGCGGGTCCCATCGCGCCGGCCAAGGGTCGAAGCTCAGCGGTCAGTGCGTCCCCAGGCCAGCACTGTCACTTCACGACCAGCACCGATCTATCGGAGCCCAACACGATCTGCTCCGCGGTATCGGTGAGAATGAAGCGTTGGAACCCTGAGGCGATCTGCGCTCCGACGGCCAGAAGGTCGTAGTCGCCTTCTTTTCCCTCTGCCAGGATCTCGTCCACTACCAGACCGTGGCGCACCCTTGCCTCTCCCGGCACGTTCAGATCCGCCAAGATGCTCAGATCCTTCCTCAGATGCACTGCCTCGCGAGCGTCCGTATGCAGCAGGGCTTCCGTGGAGCACTCGAGGTCGCCCAGCTCACAGTCCGGACCGAGAGGTAGCTGTGACATCACGTGCAACACTGTGATCGAAGCCCCGGTGAGCATGGCAATCTGGCCTGCCAGCCTCGTGTCTTTCTCACCGGCTTCGGCCCCCCCTGTGCACACCAGTATTCGATCCAAGCTTCGTCGCTGGCCCTTCACAATCAGCACTGGTGAGGGGCAGTATCGAGCAAGGCGGGCCGCCGTCGAGCCCATGAGGAAGCGCGTGATCCCCCTGCGACCTCGCGAGCCGACAACCACCAGGTCGTAGTCGTGTTCCTCGGCCTCCTCGAGTATCTCTTCTGCTGCGTGGCCACGCCTGATCAGCGTCTCGATGTGGGGCACGTCGTCGCAGAGGGCGTTGCTGGTCCTTTGCAGCATACGCACCACTCTTCGCTCTTCTTCTGGATTCTCCATCACGCCCAGGAGCGTAACCTGATCCTTGGCCTCTCTGGCGATGAGCGTCCCAAAGCGGAGGGCTTCGCCCGCGTAGCTGGAGCCGTCGGTGCACATCAGTATCTTCATGGCGGAGACCTCCTAGGAGTCACAGGATCATTAGTACAATCGGCGTGATAAGAATCACGGCAGCGAACAGGACCAGGTTCCTGGTGCTTCCCCCGATCGCCGATGTCAAGTGTAGAACCACGCGCTCGTAGGGTTGGTAGAGAAGCACCAATACCAGCAGCGAGACGATGCTGATGCTCGTTATCTGTACCAGCACTACTGCTGTGGCTAGAGGGTTGTTCAGCAGCAAAGCAACGATGAGGGTGTCTATGAACGTGGATACGTTTGCACCCATGATGTAGGCTATGGCGTTCTCGCTCCTGACGTAGCCCCTCGCGGATAGGGGTACCAGGATGCCGAGAGAGATGGAGACCGACATGGAGATCGCCGTCACCACGAGCCCTACCAGGAACATGACAATGGGACGGTAGATGAGCCTGGAAACGCCGCCAAACCGGCTGGTTTCCAGGTTCAGATCGGGCAAAGCTCTATCCAGCAGGTTGAAGCTGACCAGTACGATGCCCACGCCTAGAACGAACGATAGCCAGCCGGGTGCTATCCCGACGATGAACTGGACAACCGGCCCGTACACCATCTCGACCAGCGAGGTCAAGGCGATTCCTCCCTGAAGATGTATGGGTTCTGTGATGCGATGGGTAAGCATGAAGTAGCTGAGAGCAAGGCCGGGTAGGTGAAGGGACGCGGTGATGACGAAGGAGAGGAGTCCCATGGAGAGACCTGTCAGTCGTTCGTGTCCCCTGAGAACGTAGATGAATCCGATGAAGAGCACGATGAAGGAGGCGCCCAGCCGCGAGCCGCTGATCATGGTCACCGCCTCGAACTGCCCGATCACGCCTCCATCGAAAAGGGCCAGGGCCACGGCAGCCACAGGGGATCCGCTGAGGATGATATACGCGGCCAGCCAGCCGAAACCGAGACTATTGGCCGCGTTGTCGACATCCAGCCAGCCCTCGATGTAGGGCGCCACGACTCCAGCGCCCTCTTTCATGAGCTGGATGGCAAGGATGAAGAGAGCTATGCTGAGGAAGCCCAGGCCGATCTTCTTCCCGTTGAGCCTTCTCACGAACGTCTCCGCTGGCTATAGCACGCCTTTGACTTCATTCTCCAGGCGTAGGAAGAAACCACTCATAAAGCGGTCTCGTTCCGCGGCGATCTCCTTGGCCGTGGACGTGTAGAGAAGGTCCTTGATCTGCGAGAGCTTGAAGGCGAACTCGTGGACGGGGGTGTGGTGGGACGATAGACTTCGCTGTGCCAGAGAGGCGTCCTCCCTCAGTGCCTCAACGTACCGTGCGTCCACTTCGCCCCAAAGGCGCTGTCCCATCAGCCCGCCGATTACGTAGGCTCTGGCTACGCCGACGGCGCCGATGCAGTCCAGCTTGTCGGCATCGAACAGTACCTTCGCTTCGAGCGTCTGCGGTTTGGTGTTCTCACGGAATCTGTGCGAGGCGATGGCGTGGGTGATGGCCTCCAACTTCTCCTGGGGCCAATCCGCGAGGATCTGCTGTGCCTTCTGAGCGCCGACCTGGGCGTGGCAGCTACCGTCTCGCAACTCTTCCGGACGGCCGATGTCGTGCAGCAGCACGGCAGGCCTGAGGATCTCCATGTCGGCGCCTTCCGCTGCCCCGATTCGTTCGGCCAGGGCCAGGACTCTCAGAATGTGGTCGAAATCGTGGGCAGAATCGGCCTCGTGGTAGTACTGCCGTGCCTCCTCTATGCTGATAGGCTTCAAAGCTCCTCCGGGCTGGCAGTTGTGGGTCTGGTCCTCACGGTGGGCTGGAGGAATCGAATCCAAGAGCTAGTTGGCAGAGCTCGCCTTGGACATGAAGAAGCGCTTGGCGTCGGATACGTAGGTGGGCAGACTTCTCCAGAACTCGGGAGTCAGGCCCTTTCGCAGGAGGCGGCTCGGTCGCAGATAGAAGCGGCGATAGGCCTCGTGCCATTTCCGTTCCACCAGTTCCGCTGTCACATCTCCGATCGCAAAACGCGCTTTGTCGTCATGGATAGCGAAGTCGCGCCAGTCACTGCTGAAGAGGTCGCCCTCTTCAAGGACCATG
>DAOUEW010000136.1:0-20113 GCA_034430275.1 Anaerolineae bacterium
GGATGTCAGGGCATCGGGGACGCCAATGTCCGATACCACCAGCTCTCCCAGGTAGTCGGAGGCGGGAAAGGCGTAGAATCCCTTCTTGGGAAGCGCCAGGGTCACCGTGAGATCCGCCGCCACGGTGGCCGGATCCACAACCCCTGAGTCGCAGTCCACTCCGGTAGGCACGTCGACGGCCACTATGGAAGGGCGGATGTCGGCAGGCCGGCTCCGAACCTCTCTGAGCGCGTCCAGCACCTCCTTGAGTGTGCCCTCGATAGGGCGAGAAGCGCCGGTGCCCAGCAGGGCATCGACCACGATGTCTGCGCTGGAGAGCATTCCCTTCAGCTCTTTGAGCTGTCTATCCTCCTCAGCAGTGACACAAGGGATAGCCCTATCCTGCGTTTGTCGGAAGTTCTCGTCGTCCGCTCGCTTTCCCTTCCACAAGTACAGTCGCACTTCCGCGCCTCCGTCGTGGAGATGGCGCGCTGCCACCAGACCGTCTCCACCGTTGTTGCCCGGCCCCACCAGCACCAGGACCTTCCTGCCTTCGGTGGCCAAGCGGTCCTGCATCTCTTGAGCCACAGCCCGCCCCGCGTTCTCCATCATGGTGGAGTAGGACAGACCCTGGGCGTCGGCCGCTCGCTCTATCTCTCTCATTTGCTCGGTCTTCGTGATCTTCATGCCAGGCCCTTCCGCATCACTGCATGCTTCTGCTGACGGCATTATACCATCCGCATCAGGTGAAGCCAAACAGTACCATTTGACCATTGACATGACCTTCTTAAGTCTCCTATAATCCATTAGGCTTTGTCATAGCGCAGGGAACACCTGTTTGTGAGCCGTGCTATCCCGACCCAGTGTGAGCCAGGTAGCTCCCCCTGGAAAAAGAGTCAAGCTCCAGGTCGCGAAAGCAGGCGGCGCACGAGTCGATCCGGTAAGCGGGTTCGCTGACGGTCTGGCAGCTCACGAGGTGTGGCGCGAGGAGGTCCGGTGTCCACCGACAATGAACAGCCGACCATGATGACTGTCCGAGAGGTAGCCGACTATCTCAGGATGCACGAGATGACCATCTACCGTATGGCCAGGCAAGGAGAGATCCCGGCCTACAAGGTCGGTAACCGTTGGCGCTTCAACAAGAACCGCTTACAGGAATGGCTTGGCGAGCATGAGGTGGGACGTGGAGGTGAATAGCCCACGCGCCCGGTGAGGGCTTCGCGCCTCGTCCCGTGGATGGGTTCCGGGGAGTACCGATGGGGTTGTGCGTCTCCCTGGGGCAGATGGACGTCGCCCTGGGTCAGCAAGAGAAGAATCTGGAAAAGGTCAGGACTATGGCGGCCGAGGCCCGGAGCAGGGGTTCTGAGCTGGTGGTCTTCCCTGAGCTGTGGTCGTCTGGCTACATCCTCGAACGGGCTGAAGAGTACGCCGCGCGGGTTGATGCCGGCGTATTCGCCGAGACCGCTTTGATCGCGAAGGAGCACGCCATCCACATCCTCGGCTCGCTCCTGGAGGCTACAGCGGCAGGCTTCCGCAACACAGCGGTGCTCTTCTCTCCTGACGGCCAGCTGCTGGCTCAGTACTCCAAGGTGCACCTGTTCAGGCCCATGGAGGAGGACAGGTACCTCATTCCGGGCGACCAGGCTGCGGTCTTCGACCTTCCCTGGGGAAGGAGCGCCCTGGCCATCTGCTACGACTTGCGATTCCCGGAGTTGTTCAGGAAGTACGCGCTGGACGGCGCCAGCATAGTGTTCGTCGTGGCTGAGTGGCCCTATCCGCGGCTCTCGCACTGGCAGACACTGCTCAAGGCGAGGGCGATTGAGAATCAGTCATTCGTCGTAGCGTGCAACCGGGTGGGGGAGTCGGGAGAATGGTCCTTCTTTGGGCACTCAGCGATGTATGATCCGGCGGGTGAACTAATAGCCGGTGCGGCTGACGAGGAGACCCTGATCACTGCCGAGCTCGATCTGGAGTACAGGGAGAAGGTCAGGCGATCCATGACCGTGTTCGAGGATCGACGGCAAGAGATCTACAGCTCGTCATGAAGTGCGAATCAACGGCAGGATTGGGGAGCGGTGAGCGACTGGTTTGAGGTCACACATCTGGCACAGGGCGTGCAAGCCATCTCGGAGCCGTACCATGCGGAATTCGTCATCTCGTACCTGGTCGCTGGAAAGGAAGCCGCCATCCTGCTGGACACGGGGATGGGTATCGGCAACATCCAGGTTGTGGCCAGCCAACTCACCGACAAGCCGATCAGGGTGGTCAACTCCCATCACCACTACGACCACGTGGGCGACAACCACCGCTTCGAGCACATAGCGATCCACGAGGCCGAGGCTGACTTCCTGGAGCGGGAGGCGCCTGAGGAGCTGTTGTTTGAGGCCATGCGGCCGGAGAACATCCTCGGTGCCCTACCCGAGGATTTCGACCCGGCACAGTACAGGATCGTGCCGTCGAGGGCCGATCGCCTGCTGCACGAAGGGGACACGCTGGAGCTGGGAGGACGGTCCCTCAGAGTGTTGCACACGCCGGGCCACTCTCCGGGAAGCATTTGCCTCTTGATCGAGGAGGAGGGCTTGCTGTTCACCGGCGACACTGTCTACGCGGGCCCCCTCTATGCGCAGTTCGACCATTCCGACTTCGAGGTCTATCGCCAGACCATGGGCCGGCTCAGTGATCTGGCGCAGGGCCTGAAACTCGTGGTGCCGAGTCACAATCAGACACCTCTGGACCCCCACATTCTCATGGAGATGTCCGAGGGTTTCGAGCAGATCGCAGCGGGTGCGGCACCATGGCAGCCTATGGAGTCGGTGTGGGGGCCACTGCGCAGGTACATCTTCGCGCGCTTTGCCGTCCTGCTGCCGCGGTAGCGAAGAAGAAAGGCTTCGTGGACGGCTGGAGCGCCAACGATACACTATCCGACATACGTAGACCGACGGAGGTACAAGTGGCAGAGCAGGGCGAGTACAGGGTCGAGCTGAAGGTCATCGAACAGAAGGGGACCTGTGGCTTCGGACACAAGGTGGGAGACGTGATCGTCTTCGGCGAACGCGGCATCGAGGGCGAGATCTGTTTCCACGCCCTCTACAGCGTGCTGCCCAAAGTCATGGCTTTGCGCTATGGAGCTGAGTTCCCGTGGGCGGAGGACAAGGACGTCGCTACCCACGCCTGTCCCGATGCCTACAACCCCTTGGTTTTCGAGGTCAGGCGCCTCAGGGATTAGAGCCAGGGCGAGAGGGATAGACCTCCAGCATCTGGGCCAACTCGTAGAGGGACAGGTCGACTTTTCTCTTGTTGCTGATGACCTTGTCCAGGTCGGTGGCGACTACCTGATTCCCGATCAATCCCACCATCTTCCCTGCTTGTCCCTGGACCAGTTGCCGGACTGCGTGGGCCCCCAGGCGTGTGCCCAGCAGGCGGTCGAACGCTGTAGGTGAGCCACCGCGCTGGATGTATCCCAGGATGCTAACGCGCACTCCGAACCCCAACTCCTTCTCCCGCTCTCTCAGATATTCATCTAAGGTCAGACAATCGGGTTCCGCTCCCTCGGCGACGACGGCGATGAAGTGGGCTTTGCCTTTGCCGTAGTCTTGCTTGATCTTCTCCAGTATCTGCTCGCAACTGGTAGGCACTTCCGGAATGACGATGGCTTCGGCGGCACTGGCCATGCCTACCATGAGGGCCAGGTAGCCGGAATTGTGGCCCATGGTCTCCACGAGGAAGGCGCGGTGGTGTGACGTGGCGGTGTCCTTGATCCGGTCTATGGCCCTGAGGGCTGTGTTCATCGCTGTGTCTACCCCGAGGGCCATGTCTGTGAAAGCGACGTCGTTGTCGATGGTCGCGGGAACGCCCGCTACGGGGAAGCCAGCCTCATGGAGGCGGAGAGCGCCGGTCAGGGATCCATCTCCACCGACGATGACCAGCACGTCCACGGCGTGCTTTCTCAGGTTCTCCAGCGCTTGCCGTTGACCTTCCTTCGTCTTGAACCTCTCGGTGCGGGCCGTCTTCAGGATGGTCCCGCCCCTGTGGGCTATCCCTCCGACGAAGCGCCCATCCAACTGCTCGAAGTCGCCCTCCATTAGCCCTACGTAGCCGCGGTTGATGCCCACGACTTCCAGGTTGTGGCCGAGGCCGGTCCTGACCACGGCCCTGATGCAGGCATTACAACCTGGTGCGTCGCCGCCACTGGTCAATACCCCCAGTTTTTTCATCCTCGACCTCCTTGGTTCGACTCTTGGCCTGAGAACAGGCTGAGACAGGAGCCCGGGCTCTGCACGCTCTAGACGTCCTCCACCCTCAGGCAGCCTTCTCCCAACAACTCGGCAACGGCACTGTCGAGCTCGAGAGAGTAGCTGGTGGTCTCGTTGGGGAAGATGATCTGCACCACTCGTTCACGGCGCTGAACGTAGAGGTTGAACAGGTCTTCGCCACGATGACGGGTCAGCAGGGAATGCACCTGGCCCAGGAGTCGCACGTCCTGCTCAGGGTCTCCGCTGCGTGGGATGCTCACGTGGAGTCGGCGGCGAGTGCTGGGCACGGCCTGCTCCTCGACCGGTGGTTCCTCTTCGCCGCCGCCATTCTGCGTCCAGGAGTGGTAGTCCACCGCCGACTCACAGATCACCTTCGCCTCATCATCTCTGAACTGCACCTTCCCCCTGGTCAGGATGATGCTGTCTGGCTTCCATAGGTCGCGTGTCTTCTCGAAGACCTCGGGGAAGATGACCACCTCCACGCTGCCCTGCAAGTCCTCGAGCTCTGCAAAGGCCATCAGTCTATCGTTTCTGGTGGTGATGCGGCGCACTCTGGATACCATGCCGGCGATGATCACTGTCTGCTTGTGCAAGCTCTTGTCTATCTGTCCACAGAAGGCACTCGTGTGCTTGTCCAGCTCAGGCGCCAGGCGCTCCAGGGGATGCTCCGAGACGTAGAGGCCAAGGAGCTCCTTCTCCCAGGCTAACTGCTTCCTGCGAGGGATGTCCGGCCCTCCAGATGGCTCCAGCGAGAGGGCAGGTTCCTCTCCCTCATCGAACAAACTCAACTGTCCGATCTCTTGCGCGTGGTGTGCATGCTGGCTGATGGCCATCATGGCATCTATGCTGTGCAACAGGTGACCCCTGGGTCCGAAGTCGTCCAGTGCACCACTCCGGATGAGGCTATCCAGGGCGCGTCGATTGACCTGCCGCAGATCCACCCGCCGGCAGAAGTCACTGACGTCCGAGAAAGGCTGGTCGCCGCGGCCCTGAAGGATGGCCTCGATGGGACCCTGGCCCACGTTCTTCACCGCCCCCAGTCCAAAGCGTATCCCTCGAACGCGTCCGCCTCGTTGGCCATCGTCTCCGGCGTCTGCGAGCCTTTCCTCGATGGTGAAATCCAGGTCACCATAGTTGACGTTGGGTGCCCAGACGGGTATACCCATCCGGCGGCAGTCGGCCACCTCCAGTGCGACCCGGTCACTATTGTCTCTGTCCACAGTGAGCAGGGCGGCCATGTACTCCACAACAAAGTGGGCTTTCAGATAAGCGGTCTGGCAGGTGATGACGGCGTAGGCGGCCGCGTGGGCCTTGTTGAACCCATAGCGGGCGAAGTACTCGATCATCTTGAAGATCTCTTCAGCGGTCGTCTGAGCGATGGCGTTGTTGACGAGTCCGCGGATGAACTTGTCGCGTTGGGCCTTCAGTTCTGCGGCCTTCTTCTTGCCGATAGCGTGGCGGAACATGTCCGCTTCGCTGGTCGTGAAACCGGCCATCTCGCGGGCCATACGTATGATCTGTTCCTGATAGACGATGACGCCATAGGTCTCCTTTAGGATGGGCTCCAACTCGGGGACCAGGTACTCGATGGCCATCTCGCCGTGCTTTCGCTTGATGAACTCGGGGATGTACTCCATGGGGCCGGGGCGGTAGAGGGCGATGGAGGCCATAACGTCGGCGAAGCAGCTCGGCCTCAGCTCGCGCAGGACGCGCCGCATGCCAGCACTCTCCACTTGAAAGATACCAGCTACTTCTCCGTTGGAGAGCAATCTGAAGATCTCTGGGTCCTCCAGATCGAGGTCTTCCAGTCTCAGCTCGCTTCCGTGCTCTTGGATGAGGTCCATGGCCTTCTGGATCACCGTCAGTGTAGACAGGCCCAGAAAGTCCATCTTGAGCAGACCGATACTCTCCAGCTCGCCCATGGCGTATTGAGTGATGAGGCCGTCACCCTTGATTGCCCTTTGCAGAGGAACGTATTGGGTGAGCGGTTCGTCGGTGATGACTACGCCAGCCGCGTGAGTGGAAGCGTGGCGCACTACACCCTCCAGGCTCCTGGCTGCCTCCACGAGGTCGTGTATGTAGCCGTGTTCGTCGTATAGCTGTTGTAGCTCCGGCACCGCCTCCAGGGCCCTGTCAATGGACGATCCAAAGGGAATGAGCTTGGCTGTCTTGTCCACCTCTCCCGGGGGAAGATCGAGTGCACGTCCCGCATCTCGGATGGCGGCTCGGGCCGCCATGGTTCCAAACGTGATGATCTGTGCCACGTGGTCATTGCCGTATCTCTCCACCGCGTAGGCCATGACCTCCGCCCGCCGATCCTCGGGAAAGTCCATGTCGATGTCGGGCATGGTGCGCCTGCCGGGGTTCAAGAAGCGCTCGAAGAAGAGCCCGTGCTCCAGAGGGTCCAGATCAGTGATGCCCAGACAGTAGGAGACGATGCTGCCTGCTGCCGATCCTCTACCTGGACCGACGAGGATCTTTCTGGTCTTGGAGAAGCGGATCAGGTCCCACACGATGAGGAAATAGCCAGCGAAGCCCATCTCGCGGACCAGGTTGAGCTCGTGTTCGAGTCGAGCTTCGACCTCCGGTGTGATGTTCTTGAATCGTTCGTGCAGCCCTTCCCTGCACAGATAGGCGAGGTAGCTCTCGGTGGTGTAGCCCCCCGGGACGTCGAATGGCGGTAAGCGCAGGACGTCGAATTCCAGGCAGAGGTTGCAGCGCTCGCTGATCTCCAACGTATTGGAAAGGGCCTGTGGGACCTCCGCGAATAGGGCTTTCATCTCCTCCGCGCTTCTCAGGTGGTAGCCCGTACCCTGCATCTTCATTCGATGGGGGTCGTTGACTGGAGTATTGGTCTGGATACAGAGCAGAAGCTCCTGAGCCTGGCAGTCTTCCTCACGCACGTAGTGTACGTCGTTGGTGGCCACCAGGGGGATCTCGAGTTCGCGAGCGAGCCCAATCAGTTGTTTGTTGACCTCCGTCAGTTCGGGGATGTCATGCTCCTGAAGCTCGAGATAGAATCTATTAGGACCGAAGAGGTCTCGATACCACGCCGCAGCACGTCGGGCGCCGTTCTCGTCACCCTGGGCCAGCAGGTGGGGAACCTCGCCCCTGAGACACGCAGAGAGGGCGATGAGGCCCGCGCTGTGCTGAGAGAGGAGTTCCTTGTCGATCCTGGGTTTGTAGTAGAAACCGTCCAGGTGACTTCTGGTCGTCAACTGGATCAAGTTCTCGTAACCCGTCTCGTTCTCAGCGAGGAGGACCAGATGATAGGGCCTGGCGTCCACTCGAGGTCGGCGGCTCTGCATGCTCTTGGCGGCGACGTACATCTCGCACCCGATGATTGGCTTGACGCCGCGTTGCCTGGCCTGCTGATAGAAGCTGAGGACCGCATACATCACACCGTGGTCGGTAATGGCAAGAGAGTCCATGCCCAGCTCCCTGGCCCTCTGGACGAGATCCTCAATGCGACTCAAGCCGTCCAGGAGGGAGTACTCGCTGTGGACATGGAGATGGGCAAACTCGGCCATTTGCTCCGACCTCTCTGAAGCTCATAAGTCCGGGGGCTACCCGGTCTTATTATAGCACAGATGCCCTGGCCAAGAGGAGTGACTTCGGCTGTTGCGGACACATTTTAAGCTTCGAGACTTCGCGTCCTTGCTGGGCTTGCCTGGGGCTTCCCGCTGTGGTAGCATGTCGCACAGGTGATGTGGCTTGCCGGGAGGTGGAGGCGTGAACTGGAAGAGCCTAGGGGCCAAGATCGGGCTGATGGCAGCTTTGCTGATCGCGTTGGCGGGCTGTGTCGAGGCGGCGAGCCCCACGCCGACGGCCACCAAGGCGGTCTCCGTGCCCAGCGCTACACCACAGCGCAGCCCGGAAGCCGCTACCCCGGCGACCACCCCGGTGGAGACGCCATCGCTCACGCCCACGCCAGCGCCACAGCCCTCCTCGACGCCGCTCCCATCTGGGACGCCTAGCCCAGCGGTGCCGGCCACTGTGCCGGTTGATGGGGTCGTGGTGCGAGAGACGACTCTCTCCATCGCCACCTACATCTACGAGCCGTTTCTCCGCGCTGAGTTCGACGATGAGCGCGGGGTGCCTTACCTGTGGCTGGATCGAGACGCCTATGGAGAGCCAACACCGGATTCCACGGTTCTCACCCCCTTCCGCGCGGTGGTCATGGAGAACCGGTATCTACGATTGACCATCCTGCCGGAGCTCGGGGGCCGGCTGTACGAGTGTTTCTTCAAGCCCACGGGACAGAACCTCTTCTACCGTAACGCGGTCCTGAAGCCCACACGGTGGGGGCCGCTAGCTCGTGAGCAGAACTGGTGGCTCGCTGCGGGCGGGATGGAATGGGCTTTTCCAGTCTACGAGCACGGCTACGAGTCGGGCATCCCCTGGAGCTACTCCGTGGAGCGATCCGCCAGCGAGACCAAGATCGTAGTCAGGGATACGACTGACGCTCGACCCCGCATGTCCGTAGAGATCGGCCTGGCCCCCGACACAGCGTACTTCATCATCAGCCCGCACCTCGAGAACCCCACGGATTCTGCTGTCAGCTATCAGTACTGGACCAGCGCCGTACTCACGCTGGGTGGTCCCACCATGTCAGCGAACACGGAGTTCGTCTATCCTACGGAGGAGATACTGGTTCACAGCACAGGCCGCGAGAGCGATCTGCCCGGGGAGAGAGCAGTGATCACCTGGCCAGTCTGGGAAGGGAGAGACCTCTCCTGGTACCAGAGTTGGGAGGATTACTTGGGGTTCTTTCTGCCCGAGCCCAGCGAGGACTTCGTGGGAGCATACAACCACGACACCGGCCTGGGGATCGTTCGCGTCTGCGACAGGCGAGAGGCGCCAGGGGTCAAGCTGTTCGCCTGGGGTCAGGACTCGCCGTACAGGACGGAATACACCGACGATGGCAGCCAGTACTTCGAGATGTGGGGCGGGCCCAACCGGACCTTCTGGTCCGAGGACAACAACACCCTCGGGCCCGGCGAGAGCAAGGGCTGGGCCGAGTACTGGTATCCCTTTCAGGGCATAGATGGGCTGAGCTTTGCCAACAAAGATGTGGCGCTGAGCCTCACGGTCTCGGAGGATACGATCTCGATGGGCCTGGCTTCGACCTCTCTCCTGGAAGGCACGGTCGTCGTCGAGGCAGGGGATAGTGAGATCTATCGGAGAGAGGTAGCCGTGGGCCCAGAAAGCCCTCACGTCGATGCTGTATCGCTACCCTCCGACCTGGTCCCAGGGAGCAGTCTCTCCGTCACCTACGTCAGCCCGCTCGGCGAGGTCCTGGTCAGCCACGTCACCGAACTGTCAGATCAATAGGTTTGCGCGGGAGTTGACGGGCAGGGCTAGTGTTTCTTCTTCTTGTCGTCGTCCTTGATCACCAGGCTGATGACCAGGCTCACCACACTGATTACCAGAGCGCCCCAGAAGGCTGGCCAGAAACCGCCCTCGATGCCGAACCCCAGATCCAGTCTTCCCGCCACCCAGGCAGTGACCCACAACATCACCGCATTGATCACGAAGATGAATAGTCCGAGGGTGACGAGGATCATGGGACAGGTGAAGAAGGCCACTACTGGCCGCAGGATAGCGTTGATCACGCCGAAGATGAGGGCCACGATGAGGATGGTGAGAGGCTTGTCCGCGTGTATACCCGGCACAATCTGCACCGCCACCCACAGTGCTATAGCGTTGATCAGCAAACGTAGCAGGATCCTTCGCACCATGACGAAACACCTCCCTACCTCGTCGTTTGGCCCTCAGTATACGTGCTCGGCTGCGGTGAAGTCAACCTACTCCACGTAGATCTCAACCCTCTCGCCATCTTCTGGGTCTTCCACATCGATGATTTTGCCTTCAACCCCCTCCTTGATGGCCCTCACGACCTCCTCTATGTCGATATCCATGGGCGCTGCGAATCTGGCGGCTATCTTGGCGCCGACATCCAGGAGTCTAAAGGGTATGCTGACGTTCACCTTGCGCGTGCCGGTGTTGATGTCGGTCACGCGGACACGGAACCAGCGGGGCGAGCCGCCGGTTCTCTCACTGTGGGAAGGCTCTTCCAGGGCATCGAGGAGCTTGGCGCCCTCCTCAGGCGTGACTTGACCTTCCTGAATCATCTTGAGGATCTGTAGTCTCTCTTCTTGAGTAGCCATCTCTGTTCCTCCTGAGATCTTAGTCCAGGTTCAGTTTGCCTGCTTCCACCGAAGCGAGCTGCGCTCAGTTGAGCTCTCGCAGTCACCATCGCACGTCTATGTTGGCCCTCCTGGCCAGCCTCGCGCCCAACTCCAGGGTCTTCACCAGCACATTGGTGCTCGCTGTCGTCTGTCTGGCTGCAACTTCTGCTGCCGTCGGGGACGGATGAGGGCGACCGTCGCGTTCTCCGGGGCTCGCAGGTTGCTCCAGGGCGTCCAGAAGCTCGGCCGCTTCATCCGTGCTGATCTGCCCGCCTTGTACCATTCTCAGAATCCGGAGTCTTTCCTTGTCAGCGGCCATGGGTACTCCTCCTTACTCGCGGTCAAGCTCCAGAGTGAACAAGTCCAGCGTCTCTTTCTCTGCAAAGCCGTATCCCTTGAAGACATCAATCGCGTGGTCGTACGAAGGTCGGATCTTCGCCAGCAAAGCGCGCGAATCGCCGCTTCGTAGGATGGACAGAGCATTCGTGAGTAACACCTCTTCCACCTGCGTCCTATGTTCTGGATGAACCACCAGCGCCAGGGAGTGGGGAAAGCCAAAACCGCCGGTGCGCAGGGCCGCGAATCCCGCCAATGTACCTTCCCTGCGCGCGACGAGGCGATATAAGAAGCGACCTTTCAGTACGTCGCCTATTCCGCCGAGGAGGCGCTGGGGGAGCGACAGCCGGTAGTCCTGTTGCCGCACCGGCATGACCTCTCTTGCCTCTGTGGACAATATGCCCTCGGCGAACCGATACAGTTCTCTGTCTTCTCTGGCCGAGGCGACTTCGAGGCTGTAGGCCCTCGAGTGTACGGGTCTCGCTGTGTGCAGCGGGCGCATGTTCATTCTGGTGGTCGAGTCTACCTGCCGGAAGCCCAGTTCCTCGTACAACTTTCGCGCAGGGGCGTTGTCCGCTCTGACCTCCAGGCTGATCCGCCGGGCCCCCCGCGCACGAGCCGATTGCACACCTTCCAACAGGAGAGAACGAGCCACGCCCCTTCTGCGGTGCTCCGGGTGCACGGCGAGATTGCTGATAAACCAGCCCCTCTTTCCATTACCTTGACGATGCACGGTGACGTTGCCGACGATCTCGCCTTCTTCGAGCCACACGTATCCGCCGAACACATAGGCCAGGTGCGATTCGGTCGCGCCGAGTACCCAGAGTATGGGCCCGAACAACCAGGCCAGGGCTCGCATCTCCTGAAGCATCTCCCGGCTCGAGCGGTCTAAGGCGTCCGCGAAGGCGAGCATGACCAGTTCAGCGACTGGCTTGAGATCCGACATGGGGTTGAACGGACGGATCCCTGGCAGGCTGTCGCTCCTTTCGGCGATTCGCGCAGTCACGTTCTATGCCTCCGCCGAGAGTTCCGTGGAGGGACACGCATCGTGCCGTGACATCGCCACGGAACTCTCCTTGGGTTCTTTCATCATGATCAGGGCTGGCAGGAGGGAGATGGCGGTGATGACTCCCGCAGCTACGAAAACCGTGCGGATTCCCATGGCCTCAGCCAGGAAAGCGGCGCCGCTCATGGAGATCAGATAGCTCACGGTCCCTGTCGTATCCACCACGCTGCTCACCCTACCGAGCTTGTCATCGGGGACGGTGATCTGCATCAGGGTACTCAGAGCAGCATTGAGGGGAGCCAGGCTGAGGCCGGCGACGAACATGGCCATCGCGATCAGCGCGAACTGGTTCACCATCCCGGCGCCCGCGATGGTGATGCCCAGCAGGGCCACGGACCAGGCGATGATACGTGTAAGCCGGAACCGGGCCGCCAGGCTGCCTATGAGGGCACTTCCCAGTAACATGCCGATACCCTGGGCGGTCTGCACGATGCCCAGTCCCTCTGAACCAACGCCGAACTCACCCTGGAGATAGGGAACGAAGAGCACCTCGATGGCCCCTACCCCAAGTAGAGCCACCATCAGGGTGACGATGATGCCCAGGATGGTGTTGTTGTGCACGGTGTACGAGACACCCTCCGCAAGCTGATCCCAGATCGTGCGCAGGCTGGTCCTTCCCTCGGCGACATTCCTGCCGTCGGTGCTGATCGTGAGGATCGCGATACCTGATACGATATACGTGAGCGAGTCTACCACGAAAGCCGGTGCTGTGCCCAGCCAGGCGATAGCGAAGCCGGCCATCGCAGGCCCGAAGAGCAGGGCCACGACGCGAATGGTCTGCGAAAGGGCATTCGCGGAGAGCAGTCTCTCTTCACCCTGAACGATGCGGGGTATCATGGCCGTCTTCGCGGGCGAGAAGAAGACTCCGACGGAGGAGAGGAGAAAGCCCACGACGTAGAAGACGTAGACCTGTTCCGGCGTTCGGACGGTGATGAAGGCCAGGACCAGCAGTCCACGCAAGAGATCCGAGACCACCATCACCCGTTTGCGGTCCACGCGATCCACCACGACACCGGCGAGGAAGCTGAAGATGAGCTGCGGGAGGCTCAGGGAGATGACCATGAAGCCCATGGCTACCGTGGAGCCGGTCAGTCGGTTGACGGTGATCAGGAGCGCCAGGTAGGTGAAGCTGTCGCCGATCTGGGAGATGACCTGTCCGAGCCACAGGGCCAGGAAATCCCTGTTCCTCAACACCTCGGAAAAGGGCGCCCGCTTAGGGTTGGCTGCTTCCATGGCTATCTCTCCGCCCCCTTGAGCAGGTCCACCGCCTCCTCAGGTGCGATCTCCCCGGCTTGGACCTGTTCCAGGATACTCTTTCTCCGCTCGGCACTGACGGTGGCCTCAGCGGGGACTTCGTAGCCCAATGCTCGGATGACATCGTTGAGGCGGTTGCGCACCGTGGGATACGATAGCCCAAGTTCGTCTTCTACTCTGGTGATCTTGCCTTCGCACTTGATGAAGGTCTCCACGAAGTGTAGTTGCTCGGGGCTGAGACGGTAGAACTTGCCCAGGTTGAAGTTACCTTCCAGTGCTGTGTCGCAACTACGGCAGTGAAGTCTGGTGACGGTCAGTTCCTCTCCGCAGACTGGGCACTTTCCAATGACTTGACGCATGGGTCGCCTCCTATCCTCGAACTATAGGGTTACCTCGTCGGTGCTATGTGTGTGCCGCCGCAGGTGAGCAGGCGGTGGTGCCTGGCGCGCTGGTCGGGCGCTGTCCACCGAGTGCTTGGCGCCTCGTTCCTTCTCCTGTGCTTCGGCTGCCTTACCTGTACCGTTAGCGTGAGCCGGTGTCCGTTGAACGTCAATACCATGATTCCCTCCTCGAATCTACGCTAGTGGGGAATAGCCTCTCACAGACGCTATGGGCTTCGAACGCGGATCTTTCTGTCTGCACTGTGGCGATCCTGATGTGCTGCCAGAGCCGTGCGACTGCACTTGCCGTAAGTGTGGTCGTTGGCGCATTCCCATTCCCCTCACTTGGTTCCGCAGATGATGCCAACGTTCCCCACCATGATGGGATTCCTCAAGAGGCGAGGGACGAGGGCTGCTTCGCGCGTGTCGAAAAAGTCTGCCCGCTGTACGCCCCAGCCTCTGACCTCTTGGAGCAGTTCGTCGGGTTTGCCATACTTGCCGCGGCCCACCATCTGATCCTGAAAGCAGAATCTGCCGCCCTTCTTCACCACTCGCAGGGCTTCCTTGACCAGTTGTGTCTTGTCCTTGGCATCTGCTATCGAGTGAAACACGAGGTTGCTGATCGCGGCATCGAAGGACTCATCTTCGAAGGGCAGAGAGACCGCGCTGCCGCTCTGGAACGTCACTCGGTCCGCCACGCCCTCGAGCGCCGCGTTCCTCTCACACGTCTTCCGCGAGTAGTCCCAGGCACTGTTCCAGGGGTCTATTCCCACCACCCGGGCACGCGGGTACTGCTTCGCCAACTCGGTGGTGAGAGGCCCGTTGCCGCATCCTATGTCCAGCGCCGTTCCTTCCCCGTTCCAGCGTAGATGCTCCACCACCAGCCCCCGAACACGCGCCTCCAGATTTTCCCCTCTGGTCGAGAACTGGTAGCGGGCGTAGGCGAAGTAGACCAGGCAGCCCAGGAAGAAGAGGGCTCCGACTAGAAAAACGCGCCAGCGCAACGCGAGCGCCAGAAGGGCCACCGCCAGGATACCAGGACCGTAGATCAGCTTCCAGGGCACCCAGTTGCCGTAGTCTAGTGCCTCAGATCCTGCTTCATTCATGTCAACACTCCCTGATGATTCCTAGGGCGACTCACGAGGTTGGCGCGGCGACAACGACTATCCAGTTCTTCTCCGGACGGGTGTCTATCTGGGTCGCGCCAAAGCCGGCCCTGGAGAGGAAAGCACGATACTCCTGTGGGGCGTAGACTTGCATGTTGGCCAGCCTGGCCCAGGTGGCATTACGCTCGTCGAATCTTGGGTCGCGGTATACTTCGTTAGCGATGAGCAAGAGCCCATTCCGCTTCAGGATCCGCCTGATCTCTGTGAGACTCTCGATCATCTCTGGCCAGAAGTAGCAACATTCGAAGCAGACGACGAGATCGAAGCTATGGTCCGAGAAGGGCACGCGAGACACCGAGGCGTGTCTGATGTCTGCACGTCCGGATCGTATCAGCCCTCGGTTGAGGAATCTCGACGTCTGGACCATGTCTCTGGAGTAGTCGATGCCAATGACTCTTCCGTCTGGTGCTCGTCTTGCCAGTACCTCGATGCTCTTCCCGCCGCCACAGCCCATGTCCAGGATGACTGAGTCTGCTTGAAGGGAGACATGATCCAGCGCCCAGCGCCAGAGTGCCTGGTGTTCGATGTTCATGCCCACGGCGATGAACTTGCCAAGCCAGCCAGTCGGCCTACCGAATTGTCTAAACATTGCTTCTCTTAGAGCCATCTCGAACCCTTCCTCTGCTATCCTTCTTGCTGCTGGCCCGTCGCTTCACGACGAAAGTCAGCGGGTCAGCGCATAGGCGATGGAGTAGAAGCCGGCGATCCGCCCGTGGGCGGAGCCATCCTCCGTGGTCAGGTATGCGGCCTCCAGATCCTCGGGGGTGAGATGCCGACTGAGCTGGAACCCCCTATCCCCAAGGAAGGAGTCGACTTCGTGGTCGTCAATGCCGAAGGTGAACACCTCTCCTACACTCGCCACGCGGGAAGCCACTTCCTGGGCGCCATACCTGTCGCAGGTTCCCCCGACCATGGATGCCACGATGTAGTCGAAAGCCAGGCCGCTTCCGGGAGGGGAGCAGTCCCTGATGGATCGAAGGAGCGAGTCCACTCCCGCAGCAGTGAGATAGTAGGTCACGCCTTCCATCAGGAAGAGGGTCCGCCGATCTCTCTGGAAGCCGTGGCTGGTCAGCATGTCGCCAAGCTGCCCGGCGTTGAGATCCGCGGCCACGAAGCGTACGTATTCAGGAACTGCGATCCCTCCGCGCTGGAGGAGGTCCACCTTCACCTGCTGCGTGGCTGGGTGGTCCAGCTCATAGATCAGCGTGTCCTTCACGAGGCTCTCGAATCGATAGGCTCTGCTGTCGCATCCGGCACCCAGCAGCACGATCTGGGGGCAGTTCTCCTCGAGGGCTCGTCTGAACAGCCCGTCGAAGAACTCGGTCCGGGCGAACAGGTACTCGTACACGCCTGGCAGGAATCTTCTGGTGATGGACAGCGTGATGCAGGAGGTGGCGAGCAGCACTCTCGGCCAGCCCACGTGGAACACCTTGGCCAGGTAGTCAGGTCCGCGCAGTCTCTCATCTCTCTCGATGTTGGCGCATGCGCGGAAGAAGGTGGTCAATCCCGCCGTCTGTGAGGGTTTCATGGGCTGTATCTCGCCGCGTGTTTCGCACCCATCGGTCATTTCAGTGCCTCCAGCTCCTCGATACTGCGTCCGCTTTGTGCTTGGGAACTCGTAGCATTCGGCGCGATGTCGGTCCGCACCAGCAGCACGGCCCGTCGATCCCGAGAGTCGATTGCCCATCCAGGGTGGGCCTGGAAGAGTTCAAAAAGCTCGGCGTCGTAGTCAATGTCCAACAGGAGGAATCGCACGTCGAGTTCCTCCAACAGACTGGGCCAGCGCGCTGTGGCAAGAGCGGAGCCGGAAACGTGGGACAGACCCCTGTAGGCCACGCTATCGTGCCTGGGAAGCCCCACGCCCTCGTCAGACGAAGCGGACTGTGCGCGGCACGACCGTGACTGTGGTTGGTTCTCAGTAGTGGTGTTTCTATCCATGCTCCGGTTCTCCGCTGGCTGTGTGAATCTTGCCCTTGACCTTCATTATCTCAAGACCACTATTGAGTATTATAATATATGGATTGAGTTTTGTCAAGTACCTGAAGAGGAAATCTGCCCCTGAATGAATAATTTTAAGGTTGGGGTTGCTTATCTTCACCTACAATAAAGGGCTGGAGAGCACAGGCTCTCCAGCCCCGAGTGGATATCAGACGGTCAGATGAAAGTGGAGTCAGGCTACTCCAGGCCTATGATCCAGACACACAACCCTGCGAGGAGAATGGTGACCACGACCAAGGAGAGTATCTGCCCTGGCAGAAGCCCCACGTGCCGGACTGCGATGAGCAGCATGATGACCATGCCCGCCGCGAGGACGATCCACGACGCCAGGTTGGGATGTTGGTTGACCCATTCCTTCAGCCGCACCATTTGTTTGTAGCCTCCTTTTGTCCGGTGAACTCGCCCCGATGTGGTGTTACCCCTAGATGGGGGCGGAGATCTTCGTCTCTCGCAGCCTCTTGAGCAGGAGCGTCTCATCCGCGTCTCGGTGTTCCGCGATGGCCTCTCTCCAGGCCCGGCTTAGCTGCTCAGTACGGGCCCTCTCGTACCCCAGTTCGCGGTAGAACTTCATGGCTCTCCAAGAGGCGCGTTTGTCGGTGAGGAACAGGGCCACCTCGCAGGAGAGCGCTCTAGCTTCCTCCTCGACGCGCTCCAGCAGGGGTCGTCCCAGGCGCCTGCGCTGCACGGGGGGATAGACGTACAGGTCCTTAAGGCAGGCCACGAAGTTGCCAGCCTGCCACCGCACCACTCCCATCACCTTGCTGGTGGCGGACACGAAATACGCCCATTCCAGCAGTCTCTCCAAGAGGACACTGCTGTCGGGGGCAGCTCTCCCACTGGAAGCCTTGCGAAGCACGTCGCTGATGGCCGGTAGGTCCTCCCTCGACGCGCGACGCACGGTCACTTCTGGAGGCATAGCTGCTCCTCTATCTTGGCCCATTCGGCCCTCACCTGCTTCCAGGTGTGCTCCAGGTCTCCACCGTTGTCGATGATCACGTCGGCCCACTGGGCCAGGTGCTCCTCAGTCATCTGGGCATTCTGTCGCTCCCTGACTTCCTCCGGGTCCGCCCCACGATCATCGACCAGACGGCGGAGTCGTTCCTCGGCTGGACAGGTCACGAGCCACAAAGAACTCAACGAGCGGTGGACGCCGCTCTCGATCAATTTCACGGCCTCGACCGCGATCACCGGAGCCTCGCTGCTATTGATGATCTCCCAGAAGCGCTGGTCCACGGCGGGGTGTACGATCTCCTCCAGCCGATCCAGCGCTTGGCTGTCCTCGAAAACGCGGGAACCCAGTTTCTTCCGATCGATGTTTCCTTCCTGGTCGAGAGTCTCCTCGCCGAAGGTATCGACGATGGCCCTCCAGATCGGGCTGCCTTTGGCCATCACCTCGTGCACCAACTGATCGGCGTCCACGGTCCTGGCACCTAGCTTCTCCAGCATCCCGAGCACGGTGCTCTTGCCGCTCCCGATGTTGCCCATGAGGCCGATGATGTACTTCATCGTGCGGCCATTATACCACAGCCAGAGCAAGTTATCAATTGCCTCGAGCTGCTGTATACATTATAATCGGACGGGTTCGGAGGTGAGTGGAGATGCAGGGTCGGCGGCTGTGGACCGCCTCCACATTGGTGGGCTTGCTCAGTTGGTCGGGCGTGGCGTATGTGGTCACCAGCACCGATCCTGGGCTCACTGTCAACCGGCTGACGTTTCTCGTGCTGCTGTTCCTGGGCCTGGGTTGTCTTCTATCGCCATTGGCCCACTACCTGCATTTCCGCTTCACAGCCGCGAAATCATACCGGAGCAACGCCAGGAGGTCTTTCCGCGAGGGTGGACTGGCAGCCCTGTTCGTGATGCTCTGTGCCTGGCTTCGCATGGGGCAGGCCTTGAACTGGATCAACGCCCTACTGTTGCTGAGCACCCTCGCGCTGGTTGAGGTCTTCTTGTTGGCCAAGAGCTCGTAGCAAAGGAGAGAGACGGTGATCGACGGTGTCAAGGTGAGGCAACTGCGCTTTGTGCCTGATGAACGGGGCTACCTGATGGAGATCCTCCGTTCCGACTGGGAGGAGTTCGAGAGGTTCGGACAGGTCTACGTGACCGCAGCCTATCCTGGCGTGGTCAAGGGTTGGCACTACCACAAGCTCCAGACGGACCACTTCGTCTGCATCCACGGCACGGCAAAGGTGGTGCTGTACGATCGCCGGGAGGGCTCGCCGACCCATGGTGAGGTGAACGAGTTCTTCATCGGGGAGCGTAACCCTTCGTTGATCAAGATCCCTCCCGAGGTGGTCCATGGTTTCAAGGGTGTGGGCCAGGGCGTGGCTCTGATCGTCAACGTGCCCACGGAACTGTACAACTACGAGGAGCCCGACGAGTACCGCCTACCTTACGATACCGAGGAGATACCCTACGACTGGGCGGTGAAGCACGGGTAGGCCAGGCTGGCCTTCTCCGTGAGGTACCGGCCAGAAACGAAAAGAGCCCGCACTGCGGGCTCTTGGTGTTCCTGGCTGGCTCGTCGATCAGCGGTGTTGGAAAGTCACGTTCACGAACCTCTCAGGTCCATCGATACAGTCCAGGACCTGCCACGTGAAAGGCTCCGACAACGGGGTAGGATTAGCCTCGCTCTCCACGATCTGTATCGTCGAGGTCTTGGTGCCGTGGTATATGGGTTGGCTTTGAGTAGCGATGATATCGAACTTGAAGACACCTGGCAGCTCGACGGGGTTGCCCGTGACGAAATAGTCAACGTACCCACCCAACTGCCACCTGACGGTCACTATTCCGGTGAAGGGGTTCCCGGTCGCGTCCAGGATCACCCCCTCTACGCCCAGACCGCTGCATCCCTTCTCTTGCTCCTGCATGCCCCCCACGTAGAAGTAGGCGTACTGCTGTATCGTGGCCGTCGGCGCTGGTTTCGTCGGTGTGGGCGCCGCTGGTCGCGTGGTGGGGGTAGCCGCGGCTCCGCCTTGCGTGGCTGTCGGTGTCGCGGCTGGGGCTACGGGGCCTTCACCCGTGGGGATGACAAGCTCAGTTCCGATACTGAGCACGGTGCTGGTCAGCCCGTTGGCGTCCATGATGGCTTGCACCGTGACCCCGAAACGACTCGCTATGCCGCTCAGCGTGTCTCCTGCCTGGACCACGTAGGTGGTATAGGGCGGTGTGGGGCTGGCTGTTGGCGTGTAGGTAGCTGTGGGCGTCGCCTGCGGAGTATCGGTGGCTATGGGAGTGTCGGTGGGGGTGGGCGTAGGTGTAGAGGTGGCCGTGGCCGTGAAGGTGGGAACGAGGCCACTGGTAGGCGTGGGACTGGGTTTGGCGGTCCCTGCGATGAGTGAGCCCAGGGAGCACCCCAAAGTGCTCAGCACCAGAACAGAGATGACCAACGTGAGTGAGACGGTCTTGCCGTTAATCGTTCAGTCCTCCTCGTCTCAGTAGTTTCTCCTGAAGTCTATGATCACCCGCTGGCGACCGGTCCCGTCCGGGCGGC
>DAOUEW010000137.1:0-4820 GCA_034430275.1 Anaerolineae bacterium
GACCTGAAAGCCCATCTCTGCGAGGAGGAGCGAAGCCTGCATGCCGGCGATGCCCGCGCCGACCACCAGGACCCCTCCCCTTCTCTCTTTCTCGTCCTTGCTGCTCATGACACCGGTCCTGATCCCACGCTGCTACTCGCCCGTATCCAGCGATCTCCAGACCAACTCCATCAGGTCCATGACCCTGACCCTGGCCTTCTCGCGCCTGGCCTCCGCCGTCAGAGTGCGCTCACACTGCGGGCACGCAGAGACGATGACCTGGGCTTCAGTATCGAGCGCTTGCTGGAAACGGCGCTGCGATAGCTCGCCGACCAGGTCGGGATTGAACGTCTCCACGTTGCCGCCACCGCCACAGCAAAGGGCGTCCCGGCGATTATCGGACATCTCGTTGAAGGAGAGCTCAGGGAAACTCTCCAGCACTCGTCGAGGGGCATCGTACAAGTCGTTCTTCCGCCCCAGGTCGCACGGATCGTGGTACGTCGCCACCCTGGGCGTAGCCTTCAGCTTGATTCGTCCTTCGTCGAGCAGTTCTGCCAGCACCTGAGTGGAGTGTTGCACTTCGATACCTAGTTCTTCTTCCAGAATCTGGGGATAGAAGTGCTTCCACATGTGATAACACGCGGGACAGGTGGTCACGACTCTCTGCACGCCAAGGCTTCGCACCTGGGCTACGTTGTGCCTGACGGTCTCCCCGGCTTGCGAGCCCATGCCCGCCATGAGCAGAGGATACCCGCAACACCACTCCTCTCCTCCCAGCGCGGTGAAATCCTCTCCAGCCGCCTCCAGTATCTGCACGAAGGCTTGAGGGATGACGTAGGTCATGGGGAAGAAAGAGGAAACACAGCCCACAAAGTAGAGCGTATGGGCGCCTTCCTTGCCCTCCAGGCCCTCGGGCACCCGTTCCAGGTTCTCGCTCCACATCAGGCGTCGATCATTGTCGTCGGCGGAGATATTGTGAGAACTGATGATGTTCTCACCGAGAGCTCTCAGGGCCTGGATGCCAGCATCCGCCTGGAGGGCGTCACCCTTCTCCTCCATAGCCATCTGTCGGAGGCCCTGGGTCAAGCCAGCTATGCTGATCTCGTTGGGGCAGCGGGCACCACAGGTCTCGCAATGGAGGCAGTACCAGATGCTGGGACTCTCCAGCAACGCGTCCTTCAAGCCTAGCTGGACCATACGCACCATCTGCGCCGGCCCGTAGGGCATAGCGGGAGCAGATGGGCAGCCCGCGGTGCACTTCAGACAGTAGTAGCAGCGGCTCAGATCCTCCCCGCTTCTCTCCTCCACCTCGGCCTGAAAGCCAAGATCCAGAGTGGCTACCAGATCACTTGAGTCGATCTCCATAGGGCTTTCGTCCCCTGTGGTGTGAAATGCTGGCTGGTCCGATCTTCACCAGCGGACCGGGCACACCGGGCGATTCTAGCGCAGCCTCTGTGGCGGACGCAAGGGGTGCTGGCCCCTGGTTCGACCTTGCCACCGACCGGTCGCGGTCCCGTCCGCTGGCAGGCCAGGTCAGCGGCCCGTGTCGAGACCATGCGCTCCGAGCA
This sequence comes from Anaerolineae bacterium, assembly GCA_034430275.1. Classification (GTDB taxonomy): domain Bacteria; phylum Chloroflexota; class Anaerolineae; order UBA7937; family B3-Chlor; genus JAUVXJ01. Next base: position 1,548 of record DAOUEW010000137.1, read on the forward strand.
GCAGGTCTCCTTCGATGGCAAGCTCGGCCAAGCTTGCCCGTTCCAGCGTATCTTGCAGGCTCTCCTGTGCCTCTACGAACACCCGGCAGACAGGGCAAGTCGCGGCTTTGGGGCACCCGTCATAGGGCCCCGTACACTGATTCAACACGATGGGGCCTTGAACTGCCTCGAGCACCTGCCGTAGGTTGATATCATCGGCGGCTCTCCCCAAGAAGACTCCACCGGTAGCACCGCGATACGTGCGCAGCAGGCCCGACTGTGTGAGCTGAGCCACCACCTTGCTCAGAAAGGCTACGGGGATGTCTTGACGCTCGGCGATTTGCTCCGTGACCGTTCTCTGATCCTCCGGCTGGCTGGCCAGATCCAGCATGGCCCTGATGGCATAGTCCGCACCTCTGCTCACCACCGTCACACTCCACCTCCTCTCGACTTCGACATTCCTAACCCTGACCCACTACGGAAGGGTATGCCACGATCCCGCGCGCTCGCTCGACCGCCACCTCTCGGCGAACCCAGAGCTTTCTAGAGCAAGTATACCAGATTATTCCATAATTCTCGAACCCACAACCGCCCCGGAGCGAGGCCTGGAGGCCTAGTCCGCAGGCGCGGGAGCGATGACACCCTCATCCATCAACAACTGGATCTCCCTCCGTGCTCGTTCGATGACGCGGCTGGCCTGGTCGTACAACTCGTCACGACTCAGCTCCACACGGGCCACCCCCTGTTCGATGGCCTTCATGCCCACGGCCACCGCCTCCCTGGGGAAGACCTCCCACTCATCCATGGTCGGGATGAGGTAGTCATCGTGCAGACCCCGGTCCCGAGCGGTCTGGGCCAGTTCGTGTGAAGCCGCGATGCACATCTCGTCGGTGATCGTGGTGGCTCTGACATCCAGCGTGCCACGAAAGATGCCCGGGAAGCCAAGGGAGTTATTGACCTGGTTGGGGAAATCGGAACGGCCCGTGGCCACGATCCTCGCTCCCGCCTCCTTTGCATCCCAGGGCCAGATCTCTGGTATCGGATTGGCGCAAACAAAGACAATGGCATCCTGGGCCATGTCCGCTATCCACTCTGCTTTGATAGTGTCCGGCCCCGGAGTGGAGAGAGCGAGCAGAACGTCAGCCCCCTTCATCGCGTCCGCGGCACCACCCCGTACGCCGTTCTTGTTGGTCTGGAGACACATCTCCCACTTCTCCGCGTACCTCTCCTTGAGTTCCTTCCTTCCACGATGGAGAGTGCCTTTGGAGTCGCACATGATGATGTTCCCCGGAGTGACTCCGGCGGAGAGGAGCAGCCGCGCGATACACTGATTGGCGGCCCCGGCGCCGACCATGGCTATCCTGGCCTCAGACAGGGACTTGCCCACTATCTCCAGTGCGTTGATGAGACCGGCCAGGGTGACCGCTGCTGTGCCCTGCTGGTCATCGTGCCACACGGGAATCTCCATCTCGCTGCGCAGCGTATCCAGGATGCGGAAGCACTTGGGCTGCGAGATGTCCTCCAGGTTGATTCCGCCGAAGGAGGGCTGAAGCAACTTGACGGCGGCAATGAACTCATCAGGGTCCTTGGTATCCAGGCAGATGGGTATCGCATCCACACCTCCCAGATACTTGAAGAGGAGCGCCTTGCCTTCCATCACAGGCATGGCGGCCTCGGGGCCGATGTCGCCGAGACCGAGCACCCTCGTACCGTCGCTGACCACCGCTATGCTATTGGCTTTGTTGGTGTGCTCGTAGACCAGCTCCTTGTCCTCGGCGATGGCGCGGCAAGGAGCTGCCACACCGGGGGTATACCAGATGCCAAAATCAGTGAAATCACGTATCACACACTTCGATACGATCTCTATCTTGCCCTTGTAGAAGGGATGGAGCCTCATCGCGTCCTCTGACGGCTTCTGCGCCTTGGCTAGCAGCTCTTCCTTCGTAAGCATACCAGGCCTCCAATCGGTCGCACAGAACCTTACGGACCGCTATTCAAGAGCTCTACTTCTCCTTCAGCAACTCTAGGACCGAGGGGAAATCCTCGATGTGCGTATGGGGCAGAAACATGGCAGACATCCACTCGTCGTGGAAGGTGTTGTCTGCGCTGAGCTCCAGATAGGTCATCCGCTCGGCCAGCTCCGCTACCCTGCTGCGCTTCTCGCGACTCAGAAGGGCCATGTACGACCCCAGTATGGAGGTGTTACCCACGAACTTGAACTTCTCTCGTGGCAGGTCGGGCAGCAAGCCTATCTGGATCGCGTTCTCCACATCCAGATACTGACCGAAAGCGCCGGCGATCAGTATCCGGTCCACCATGCTCAGCTCGATACCGACACTCCTGGCCAGCACCGAGAAGCCCGCGTAGACGGCTGCCTTTGCTCTCAGCAGATTGTCGATATCCACCTTGTTGATCACGATGTCGCGACCCGTGGCGCCTTCATCCGACCAGACCACCACGTACTCGGCGCCATGATCGCCTTCCCTGAGACGAGGCGTCTCGAGGTCGAGCTGCAGCGTTCCACCCTTGTCCATGACGCCCGTGATGAACATCTCAGCCAACAGTGAGATGAGACCAGAACCGCACACGCCGCGTGGGGGCTCGTCGCCGATGACCCTGTAGTTCGCCTCCAGAGTCTGCTTGTCGATCCACACCTCCTCTATGGCCCCGGCAGTGGCTCGCATGCCATCTCGCACCCCGGCCCCCTCGAAGGCCGGCCCCGCCGAACAGGCACACGAGATCAGCCAGTCGCAGTCGCCGAGGACGATCTCTCCGTTGGTGCCGATGTCGATGAACAGGCTCAGGCTCTCCAAATCGCACATGCCCGAACTGAAAACGCCCGCCGAGATGTCGGCTCCGACGTAGCTGCCAACCCCAGGCAGGCAGTCGACCGTGGCCAGGGGATTGATCTCCAAGCCCAACTCTCCCGCAAGCACGGGTTGCGGTTGGTTCGTGGTCGTGACATAGGGCTCGAGACGGATGGATTCCGGTGGAAGACCCAGGAACAGGTGAATCATGGTGCTGTTGCCGGAGGCGGCCATCTTATAGATGGCGTCGGTCGAGAGGCGGTTTCGCTCCGCTAGCTGGCGGATTAGGCCGTTGATGGTTCCTACCACCAGGCTCTGCAGCTCGGACAGCCCGTCTCCCTTGCTAGCATAGATGATGCGCGAGATCACGTCCTCGCCTCTGGCTATCTGGCCATTGTAATCGGAAGCGATATCCACGACGTTGCCGGTCAGGAGATCGACCAGGTACACCACGTTGCTGGTGGTACCGATATCCACGGCCACTCCC
>DAOUEW010000138.1:0-15077 GCA_034430275.1 Anaerolineae bacterium
AGGATCATCATCTTGGCCATGCCCTTTCCGACCAGGCGTGACAGTCGCTGCGTGCCTCCGTAGCCAGGGCTGAGGCCCAGACCGATCTCCGGCTGCCCCATCCTGGCAGTATCGGCAGCTAGCCGAATGTCACAGGCCATGGCCAGCTCCAGCCCTCCGCCCAGCGCGTAGCCGTTGATGGCCGCTATCACGGGCTTTGTCATGGTCTCTATCTTCAGCATCAGAGCTTGCCCGCGTCTGGAGTGCTCCGCCGCAGCCTCGGGCGACTTCAGAGACTGTAGCAAGCCGATGTCCGCCCCGGATACGAAGGACTTCTCTCCTGCGCCGATGAGAACGATCGCGAGTACCTCTTCTTCCGTGGCCAGTTCATCCATGGCTGCGCCGATCTCGGCCACCACTCCCTCGTTGAGAGCGTTGAACTTGTCAGGTCGGTTGATGGTGACGACAGCTATCCTGTCATCTCGATCTACCAACAGATACTTGGAGGCCATTCACTACACCTCCTCATGCCAGGTCCAGCATCTCTGCTCCCGTTCCCCTCGGCCTCCAGGGCACACAACGTGCCCGCCCGCTGACAGCCTCACGCCACAGCAGGCCCGGGACGGCAAGCTGATACTGTTTCACTTGTACTCGCCGTAGAAGCCCCTGCCCGACTTGCGACCCAGGATGCCCGCGGTGACCATACGCTTCAATAGCACCGGAGCCGCATATACATCATCCTTGAACTCGTTGAACATGTTGTCGGCGATGAACAGCGTGGTGTCGTTGCCGAGGATGTCCAGCAGCCGGAAGGGCCCCATCGGGTGGTTCAGCCCCAGCTCGATCGCCGTGTCTATATCCTCGATGCTGGCCAGGCCGGACTCGTAGAGGCGGATGGCGTGCAACAAGTACGGTATCAGCAGCCGGTTGACGATGAAGCCCGGCGTGTCTTTGGCGATGACCACTGTCTTGCCCAGCGACTCGGCGAACGCTCTGAGCGTCTCGACCGTCTCCTCGCTGGCCACGATGGTGGTCACGATCTCCACCAGCCGCATCACGGGAACAGGGTTGAAAAAGTGCAGGCCAACCACCTTGTCCATCCGGTTGGTGGCCGCGGCCATCTCGGTGACGGTCATGGACGAGGTGTTGCTGGTCAAGAGCGCGTGCGGAGGGCAGATCTCATCCAACTGCTTGAAAACCTGCTTCTTCAACTCCAGGTTCTCGATGATAGCCTCCACGACCAGATCGCAGTCCTTGAAATCGCCCATGCTGGTCGTGCCCTTGATGCGCCCCATAATCTCGTCCTTGTCCTGAGCCGTCATCTTCTCCTTCTGCACCGCCCTGCCGAGGAAGTGATCGACTGTGCCGATACCTTTGTTCAGCAACTCGTCGTTGATCTCCGAGACCACCACCTCGTACCCAGATTGAGCGCAGACGTGCACGATGCCCGCACCCATGATCCCGGCACCCACGACTCCCACTCTCTTGATCTCCATTGCGCGACCTCCTCGCTTACTTCTCTGAAAACGTAGTCTATCGATCCCTGTCCGGGGAGTCTTCCTCTCTCCCCGGAACAAACCACGACTATGAGCCGCCTCGCAGCGTTGCCACCGTTGCGTCGGTAAGCGCCACCCGATACGCCAGCAGACCCCGCCCGCTGGCCAACAGAGCTTCTCTGATCGGCCCCTGCAACTCGTCTATGGTCCCGTATTTCGTCTCGGCGATCTCCGTCTTGTCTTGGGCCTCCAACTGACCGCCGACGGCCCGTGCCACGAAGATGTGGCTGGTCCAATCCAGATAGTCATCGTCGCCAGTGAAGCGAACGTGGATCCGCAGAAGATACCTCTCCAGTTCTATGTCCAGCCCGGTCTCCTCGAGCGCCTCGCGCCGGGCACCCTCCTCGAAGGACTCGCCAGGTTCCAGGCCGCCGCTCGGTGCCCGGAAAATGGGCCGTCGAAACATAGGCTTCCTGATCAAGGCCAGGTGGTCATCGTTGAAGATGAACAGTGTGATATCGTGGGCGCGACCATGCTTCTGAGTCGCTCGCACGAAGGCCAGTTCGGCTTCACCTATCTCGTGTTCCAGGTGTTGCACCTGAGGCTTGCCCAGCTTGGCCTCGATCTCCTCCACCAGTTTCGCACTTACGTACATCCCTAGGAAACCCTGCTGACGGTTTCACCCAGCAGACTGTAGTATATCCAGCAACTCCTGGTGGATCTTGCCGTTGGTGGCGACAACATCCTCCTTGAAAGGACTCCAGGCCTCTCCCCTCATATTGGAGATGTCACCCCCGGCCTCCTTGATCAGCAACCCGCCCGCGGCGGTGTCCCAAGGTTTGACGTTCAGCTCCCAGTGTCCGTCCAGACGCGCGGCCGCCACGTACGCCAGATCCAGAGCCAGCGATCCGCTGCGCCTCACCCCCTGTATCGTGGGTAGCAGCTTTCTCAAGAGGGCCACGTTTTGCTCGGCAACGCTGCCACGCACGTATGGGAAGCCCGTGGACAGTAGCGATGAGATCAAGCGATTCTCATCAGAAGCCCAGATCCTCGATCCGTTCAGCGTGGCCCCACCGCCCTTCTCCGCATAGAAGAGCTCATCGTGCAAGGGATCGAATACGCAGCCTATCAGCACATCGCCTCTCTGGGCCAGTGCCACGGACACACAGAATGCGGGATAGCCGTGAACGTAGTTCGTGGTCCCATCCAGCGGATCTACCAGCCACACGTAATCGGCAAGAGTAGCCGTCTCTCCGTCCCATCGCTCTTCGCTGAGGACGCTGTGCTCGGGGAATCGGCTGTTGATCTGCTCCGTGATTCTCTCCCCCAGGACCAGGTCTACCTCAGTCACGAGGTCCACCTCGCCCTTACGGGTCACATCGTGTACGCTCCCCAGCCTCTCCACCATCATCCGCCCTGCGTCTCTGCAGAGCGCCACCACGAAATCCCTGTCCGGCGTATCCCCTGCCACTGCCCACATGCGAGGCTACTTGTCCCTCCACAACGGTTCTCTCTTGTCCATGAAAGCCTGGAGCCCCTCGGCTGCGTCCTCCGTCTTCATCAGCCGCTCGAGGTATAGCTCCTCCGAGAGAGTGAGCGCCTCTTCGAAGCCCAGCGTCAAACCCTGCAAGGTAGCTCTCTTGGTCAGCCGCAGGACCACGCCGCTCAGCGATGCCAGCTTGTCGATGAACCCGGAGACCTCCTCATCGAACGCTTCCACCGGCACCACCTTGTTCACCATGCCCAGGCGCTCCGCCTCCCGGGCATCGATGACAGAGCCGGTGAGAAGCAGCTCTAGCGCCTTCATGCGAGGCATCAGCCGAGGAAAAGTCACCACCGCCACCGGCGGGTACACCCCCACCTGGATCTCAGGCTGGCCAAACGTGGCCTTCTCTGAGGCGATGATCATGTCGCAGAAGGTTACCAGCTCGCACCCGCCGCCGAGAGCTGCTCCATTCACCGCCGCTATCGTGGGCATCTCCAGGGACCACATCTGCCGAAAGATGCGATGGAAGACCTCCACCATCTCCTCCACCTTGTCCGCTGTGTGATCCTTGACGTCCACACCAGCACAGAAGGCCTTGCCTTGGGCGGCGAAGACGAGTACCTTGGTCTTCTCGTCCCTTTGCAGCGACTCCAGGGCCGCGTTGATCTCCCTCATAGTGGGGATATCCATGATGTTCACTGGAGGATGATCGAGCGTGATCCTGGCCACCCCGCCCTCTCGCTCGAAAAGGATGTTCTCGAACTCCCTGCTCATGTCTCCTCCGCTAGATGTACTGACCCCCGTCCACAGTGATGACCTCGCCTGTGATGTGGCGGGCCTTCTCACTGGCCAGGAAGCTCACCACGTAAGCCACCTCTTCCGGCTGTCCGAGCCTTCCGATCACGATCTCCTGCAAGGCCATCTCCTCCACCTTGTCGCGGGCAGGGTTCTGACGCAGCATTTCGGTCTCGATCAGACCGGGCCCCACAGCGTTCACGTTGACGCTGTACTTGCCCAGCTCCTTGGCCATGGCCTTGGTCAGTCCGATGATCCCAGCCTTGGAAGCCGAGTAGTTGGTCTGGCCGAACTTCCCGCGCAGCCCATTGATGGAGGTGATGTTGACGATCTTCCCCGACTGCTGCTCCCTGAAGATGGGGGTCACTGCGCGAGCGAAGTTGAAGTAGCCCTTCAGATTGACGGCGATCACGCGATCCCACTGTTCCTCGGTCATCTTCCAGATGACCCCATCCCAGTTCATGCCAGCGTTGCACACCAGGATGTCCACTCCGCCGAACTCCGCCACGACCTTGTCGACCATCTCTTGTGTTGCCGCAAAATCAGAGACATCGATCTGATAGGCCATGGCCTTGCGGCCCATCTCTTCGATCTGACGGGCCACCTCTTTGGCCTCTTCCGGGTGACTGCGGTAGGTGAGTGCCACGTTGGCGCCCTCTCTGGCCAAATCCAGCGAGATGGCGGTCCCAATACCCAGACTACCACCCGTCACAATAGCATTCTTGTCTTCCACTAGACCCATCTGGTGTAACACTCCTTTCGTGTTGGTTCCTTTTCTGCTCTCCACCGTAGCCGCACGGTGAGCCACGCCAGGTCCCAGTCAACGCAAGCTCGCCACTCCGCGTTGACCGTATTCGGTGCCACCCTCGCTGACGGCGGACGGCCACAGCTGAACACTCGTCTCCAGCCAGGAGGAGTGTCCGCAACAAGAGAAGTGCCCACAGCCCCAGGTTGCCAGACTCCAGGTCCACCGAACCCCGCTTGCCGACCTGTGGTCACTCTGGTATGCAGGCGAACAGATTGATCTTGAGGCGATGAGAGAGTACTCTGTCGGCGGAGTGGATACTTGACAGTCGAGGTTCCGAAACCAGCAGCTTGCACGTGAACAAGACGAGAGGCAAGGAAAGAAGCAAACCAATAACCCCGGACTGGACGCAGCGCCCTCATTACTCCCTCACGGTCCCTCCACGGATTCCCGATCTGCCGCCAAAGGCAATCCTGGCGCTGGGTTGATCATTGGAGGACGACCGTATTATAGTCCGTGTCGGAAAGTATGTCAATCGCTGGACGGACCGGGGGCCGGGCGATGAAGCTTTGCCCAGACCGGACGTCTACTTAGCCTGGCTGGACGTGCCCCTGGGGCATGCAGCCAAACGAATGTATTGCACCGGCACAGCGCCTCAACTATGAGGGACGAGAGCTCATTCTCAAGCCGCGAACTAGCAATATGATCAGAACAAGCGCGACCCCGCCCACCAGGGCTTCCAGAGGTCCAAAGCCCGTGGGCGCCAACTCGCCTTCTCCCTCGGGCGTAGCAGTGGGCGTCGTGCCAGCTTCAGGAGTCTCGCCCTCGGGCGCTGGCGTACCATCCTGTAGCACTCGAGTCGCCGTAGGTTCCTCTTGCTCAGTGGTCGATGTGGCCGCCACGGTAGGGGGGCTGGTAGACGTAGGTGCCACCGTGGAAACCGGGCTGGCGGTCACCTCGGCCACCACCGTTGGCGATGCCGCTGGGGCCAGGAACCTCGTGTACACCACCAGACCTGCTATGGCCACGAGGCCAACCATCAGCAAACCAACGAGGCCGACGACTACGATCATGAAAAGCCTGCTCTGTCCCCCACTGGGATTCGCCATCTTCTCCCTCCCTTTCTAGGCGGACGAATAGTGCCCCATCGCCGCAGGGCATGTCTTCGCTGGACACACCCGATACTGCCCATCGAACCCGCTCGAGTTGCGACTAGTTCTCGCGCATCGTATCATTCCGGGAGACTCCGCTCAGCCAAACAGCTCCACGTTGCCTTGTGCGACGAATACCTCTGCGCCGCTATCCAGCCGGATCTCGAAGCCTCGAACCTTGGCCTTGCCGCCCGTGGCTAGCTCTCTCGGCCCAGGGGGGATCGCTGTGACCGTGCCCGTCTCCCCCATGTGGGGACCACGCACGATCCTCACCTGAGAGCCTGCTTCCAATAGGAACTCGGGACGGCCTTCGAGTTCTGCATCCCCGCCAGCGTACGAGGCATAGACGATCAGTTCGGGGCGCACTGCTCCGCCTCTCGCCTCCATGGTCCCTCGGATCGAGGCCTCCTGACCATCGTACGCTTTCAGTAGTTCGAACACCGGGTCTGAGATGGCGAATCTGCCCATCCCCTCCGTGACCACGACCGGAAACGGCATAGCTTGCACCACGTCCATCAATCTTGTGTCCACACTGCCCGCGATCATACCCTGCACCTCCACGTCCCGGGCACGATGCAGGATCTCCTCGTCCAGAGACGATCCCACGAGCACGGCGTTGCGACAACTCATGTCCATCTTCTCGGGGTCTATGGCCTCGTCCGGATCATCGACCATCACTCTCAGGACGCCAAAACCTTCCCCGGCAGAACCCCAGATCCCCTGGATGAGAGCACCTTTTACTTCGATGATGGCACCCAGGCCGGACATCACGTTGATCACGATCCCCCTGTAGTGCGCGGCCAGTTCCAGAACCTGCCGATCCGACTGGATCAGTACTCGCCCGTTCGATACTCCAGCCACCACGCCGGTTACAGGCGATCGATAGCTCTGGCCAAACAGGCGTGAAGCGCCACTCCCAGCGGCCAGAACATCCCCTTCCTCCACGCGATTGCCAGCCGCTAGCCGCATGTAGGGCCCCAGGTCCGTGCTAGCCAAAGACAAGGCTCTCGCGACATTCAGCAGGTGCACCTCCGACGGAACCGAGGTACGACCGATAACGTCGGACGGATGCACGCGGTTGCCCGTGCCCACGAGTACTTCCCCTCTGATAGGCAACATGCGCTCGCGCCTCATCACCATGTTCGGCACCACACGAGTCACAAAGGGATGGTACGGCATCTACCGTTCCTTCAGATTCCCAGTTCCCACATCCACTCCTGGATGGTCGTCCTGCGTTTGTTCTCGTCCGTCGGCAACGAGAGAGGCCGGCCTCGAGCGTCCACGATGATGCCCAGCGCTCCCCCGGCAACCTCGGTGGTGGCTCCACGACCCTTGCTCCCGAGACCTACGTCGAACCGCGAGCTTGGCCGCATCTCGACGACGGCGCGCTTGCCTGTCGCCAGGGGCAATACCTCCAGTGCCCCGAAGGGCACCTCCACCCTGATGCTCTGACCATCATCATAGTCTATCTTGACCTTGAGGGCCACGCCGCCTTCTCTGCCAGTGCCCGCCAAGGCTATGACCGTCCCCAGCCTGAGAAACCCATCGCGCCCCAGCGCTTGTGCCGCCGCCAAAGGCTGCACGGTAGCCAGAGCACCCAGTTGGGGTAGGAGCGATGAGTGATCCAGTGCCAGCGAGCACACACCCGTAGGTTGCACCGCGTCCAGGAGAATCAACGCCGCTTGCCCCAGACTAGCCACCCCGGAGAGAGCTCCGCCCCTACCCACGATCAGGTCTACGGGCGGCATCAGCCCGTCCTGAGCACCGGACCTCTTCCCCAACCACCGGTTTCGGGCCCTACGAACGGTCAAGGAGATAGCTTCGCGTGCCACAGCATGCTCGAGCTGAAACTCCTGCTCTGTCTCGGGCACCGTCATCGGTCTCAGAATCTTGTTCAGGATCTGATTCTTTACCTCGTGAGTTTCCAGCTCGAACGGAAGCCACCTCAGAAGCTGCCCCATACCTGCCTGCTCCAGAACCTTGCCTGCCCCATAGCCCACGCCGAGTTCCGCGCTCACCGTCGATCCGTAGTGCCCATCGATCACCCCGGCAACGTGAGTGGTTGCACTGCCCAGATCGACCACCAGCGCGTTCAGTTCGTAGAGACGAGCCAGATACCTCAGCGACAACTCGAGACCCTCGGCCGTCGTCAGGATGGGTGCCGAGACCCAGGACTTGAGTTCTCCAAACCCTGGCACGCGGCCCATCTTGCTCTCCCGATATAGACCACGGACCTCCTCCTCCGCGCTTGCCAGGTCCTCGTCCGTCAGCGTCGGACGAACGTTGTTCACCACTCGTAGACTGCAGCACTCCCCCAACACTCCGGCGACCTCGGTACGCGCTTCCTTGTTCCCCGCGAAGATGACGTGTACCCTACCTCCCTCCTCCGACGCCGACAGTATCGCAGCGATGTCCCTCGCCGTCTCCGTGACCGGAGACACCGCGCCTCCGTCCACGCCGCCGCCAAACAGAATGGCGTCTGGACGGCTCTGTAGCGTGTCCCGCATCATGGCTTGCAGACTGCTCGCCGCCCGTCCCTTGGCCGCTCCGTCATCCCTGGCCACCACGTTCTGAACCACGACGTACGAACAATCGGTGGCCTTCAGGAGACTCTCCACACTGAGATCGCGAATCAGCCCCACCACCGCCACACGCAACGGAACAGCCGCATTGACTGTCGCGACGACACCATCCACGCCGCTGCCATCCTCCCTCTCGGGGACTATGGGTTGGCCCTGGGCGGACAGCAGTACGCGACTCGTCCGCCTCTCGATCTGGCGGATGGCCTCGCGCACCCCTATGGAGATCCTCGACCACGGTGCCTCGACTGTCGTCGCCGTCTCCCCAGACGCCAGCAGACGGAACTCGCCCGCCACCAGATCGATCAGAGCTGCGCGGGTCGTCGTGCTACCGCAGTCTACGATCAGAATGGACTCGAGATCGTGCTCTCGTTCCATGCGTCGGATATCCTCACAAGCCCCCTCGTAACCTCACCGGCCGCAACACGCCGACGCGCTAGCCCAGCAAGCCCAACCAATCGCCCAGCAGGAAGTACACGCGCTCGATCAGCAAAGAGACGTACGCCATGACCCTGTTGCCGAAGATAGCCCCGAAGGTTATCAGAATGACCCACCTGCCGACAGTTGAAGTAAACCTCACCAACCCGCTGCCGGGCCTCCCGCGTACGCCCACGGTGAAGTAGAAGTAGGCGAGAGTGCCGATCGTGCCCACGGCCAGCAGAATGTTGTTCGCCGCCGCCACCCGGCCTCCCGCCGAGCCCGGAGATACCGAAACCCAGGAGGCCTGGATCTGTGGCAAGAACGAGCCCAACAGCGCTCCGCCGATGGCCAAGGCTGCGCCGACGCCGAACAGGAACGCCACAGCGCTGTTGCCCAGCCAGGCAGTCGTGCCCCTCGTCTTGGACAAGAGCAGCAGACATAGCAACAGCGGGAGCAAAAAGGGCCAGTTGGCTCCGGCATCCTCGAGCAGCGGCTCCACCAACCGCGGGCGAAGGATGTTGTGTAGTACCACCACCACGGCATAGCCGACCGAGGAACCCACGAACACGTGCTGGGCCAAGCGATACAGCGGGTTGTCGCCGAGGAGATAGCTGTAGACTATCAACGTCAGGATGGCCGCCAGCCATACCGTCACGAGCTCGCTCATCAGCTCGGCTTCCCTCGCAATCTCCCACCGAAGTAGGCCACGTTTCCCACCACTATCAGCAACACCATGGCGATGTGAACCACCGATTGTGAATCCATGCTGGCCAGGGCCAGCCCTGCTTCGCCGCTGTGGCGCTCGTATTCCGCGGCCCCAACCAGGCCCGTCATCAGGCCCAGCAACTGTCGCTGCGCCTCGTTCCGGTAGTATGGCCGGGCATAGGGATCAGCCGTCGCGCTCACGCCCGCCACCATTGGCAGCCCATAAGGACCCTGTACCTGCTCCAACCACAAGCGCAAGTACTCCGGTGTCCCTGCGAACTCCACCATCAAAGACGGGTCCTCACCAGCCTCTACGAAGCCACTCCACGCGCCGGACCGCAACTCCTCCACAACGATACGCGGCGCTGCCTCGATCCCCGTCACGTAGCCCAGGCTCAGATATTGCACACCATAGACGTAGCCGTGCTCTTCAGCAACTCGCTCCACCACCTGTTGGGCCAGCCGAGAGCCCTCCGGCGTCAAGCTGACGTTGATCAGCCGCGCCTGGCGCTGCATCAGGTGACGCAGGACCGCCTCCACTTGTGGAACCATCTCCCCGGCGGCTCCCGGATCGTAGTCATGGGAGATGAGCACGACGGACCCTGCGGGTAGTGCCTCGATCGCCTCGTACATCGCCGTGGTGCCTGAAGTCACGGGCATGTTTGCCTCGGACCATCTGCTCCCCAGCAACAGGGGAACCGCCACCCCTGCGAAAAGGATCAAGTAGATGATCCAGCGCACCGTCGAGGCCATCAGAGTCTCAACGCGCCGCCGTGGCGCTACTTCCACCGCTGGCCGCGCTGCCTCTCTCACCACCGCCCCGAATAGCTCCGCCCTCTTGTAGCTGGCGCTGGAAGGCGTTGCCACGGGCAGGGGTACGGCCCGTCGAGGAATAGCCACCACGGGTTCGATACCTAGAGTGCCCTTGATGCCCTTCAGAGAACCGGTGATCTCCGCCATGCCCGGCGCTGCTGCCGGCTCCTCATCGCCCTCTTCCTCGTCAGGCCGGAGTGCTTCCAGCCAGGAGGGTATCTCTGCCGGTGCCACCCCCTCTTCGCTCACCGTGGCCGAGGTTTCGGCCAGCATCTCCTCCAGGTCGGGCGGCACCTCGAGCCATTCTGGGAGCTCGCTCGACTTGGGCTGGTCCTCTTCCCTGAGCCCGGCAGATCTCTCTTCGCTGGGGAACCCGTCCAGCTTCTTGAGCCAGGGAGCAACCACGTCCTCCGCAACGCCGCTACCAGCCTCCGCCTCTTCTGCCTGCGCGATATCGTCGGCAGGCCCTGGTCGACCATCGAGCCGCGCTTCTGCCGCCAAGGCCCCTTCTCCGGGCTCACCTGCCCGCAAGGGTATATCAGTGACGGAAAGGCCTGGCGGAATCAGTTGGGCCCCACACTTAGCGCATACGCCTACCCCTGGCGCGTTGGGCGTGTCGCACATGGGGCACGTCACACCCTGGGGGACGCCAAGGGGTTCCCCACACTCGCCACAGAACCGGCTGTCAGGCTTGTTGGCTGCTCCACAGTGAGGACACGTAATCACCGGGTACTGTCCTCCTCACCGCTGTAGGGCCGATCAAACCCTGTTAGTACTCGCACCCCCGTGGCGATGGTACCCAGAGCGACGCCGATGATGATGCCACGCATACCCGCAGTGCTGGGCACGTTCAGTATCCAGTCCTTGATCTGCGGAAGGAGATCACTCACGTATCTGCCCACCGGGACCTGGCCGACGAGTACCACCACCGCCGTTACCACGAAGGCGACGGACTCCCAACTGCGCAGCCGAAGCCCGCGATAGGCAGCCGTGGCCACGAAGAAAGCCAGCAGGGAGAAGGTGGCCGCCTGAAGAGGGAACTGCACATTGTCGAAGATCCACGTCACTACCCGACTATCCGCTCCGGGTATGCCGGCGATCACCACGATGAGAGCTATGCTCACCAGGGCAATGCTGTAGTACCAGCCCTCTTCCCGCTTCCAGATCCTTCTGAAGTGAACCACCAGCACGTTGACTAGACCCAGAAGCATGGCGAAGGCCACTACGATGACGACGGACTCGACGAAGAATGACCCGAGGGCATTGATGTGTGGCTCGTCGAAAAAGAAGTCCACCAGCATCAGTGCCCCGATGGCGATTGCCAGCGCCATGGGGACTGAGCGCCGCAAGCCCACACTAATAGCTTGAGCCAGCCTTCTCATCCAGACACCTTCCCCGCCAAGCCGTGCAGTGTTACAGCCATCCGATGCTGTTTCAGGCCAGACTCCGCACCAGGATGCCCACCACGATGGTGAAGATGATCGCCGTTCTCAGCCAATCCTGGGTCACCAGACTGGCCAGGTGACTGGTCTTGCCCAGCAGATACGCACCTGCGGCGAAGATCTCCTCGCCGATCAGGGTCTGATCCGCAGACGCGTACATGAAGGGCAGGATCTGCGGAGAAGTAGTCCCCACCACCTGAACCAGCCCGTTTCGCGCACCCACCTCGCTCATCAACAGGAACTCGTCTCCGAAGCTCCCGACCATCACGTTGGCAGCCACCTGCCCATGCCCCAGGATATCCCCAACGCCCGCGGCGTAGGCCACCTTGTCCGACGAAATGAAACGCACGCAGGCCGGATCGTGGCCCTCAGGATATCCCTGGGAGACACAGGCCTTCTGTACCACGTCTTGGGCCACTGGCAGAAGCGACGGATCCGACACAGTGACCACAGGCTCCAGTCCGGTCGCTAACGCATGCGCGGCGATGTGCTCCAGCACAGTGAGCCCGGCCAGCGACTCCGCGGTGACGCTGGTGCCTATGCCACCGGTGCCCATGGAGACGTGCACGCGACGCCCGCTCTCCGCTGCCCGTCCCAGGTACTCCTGCACCGCGTGGTAGCCAGGGATGGAGCGAAGCTGAGGTCTCCCCCTCTCCCGTATCCTGCGATTCGTGATCAGGAGCAGGGGAAAGAAAGGCAGAAGCAGCGCAAACATGAGAGCTTGTGATTGACCTATGCCAAGGTCGCGGAACACGGCAGCCAGGAAGTCCAAGATGCCTCCTCTACTGGGTCAAAGCATCTACCGCGATCGACTCCGGTCCTGATGTTGCGGCTCCTCCAGGCGGCTTATCATACGCTCCAAACCGCTCCTGTCCTCGAGCAGCGCTGCGTATTCCTCAACCGCCACGTCGCCCAAAAGCATTGTCAGCAGGGGCTGGAAAGCCAGGAGGGTCTGGCTGGCGAAGAAACCGAGAGGCTTGTGAGCCTCGAGAAGAGCAATGGCTGGGGTGACCAGCCTCCAACTATCCAGCCGTTGAGCAAGGTCTTCTATCAACTGGTCGCGGCGATCGGCCTCCAATTGCACACCCATCCCCTATCCTTATCCTCCCCCGTGACAGGTCCGCCACGTGGTAAACGGTCGAGATCGGGTCAGGACCCTGAGTTCACCACCTCCCAGCCAGCCGACAACGAGCTGGCGTTTGGCCCAAGGCAGCCCCAAAGCGCCCCTTAATGTATAAGTATATCACCCATTCGAGAACAACACAAGGTGTAAAATGCCACTTTGGCAGCGATGGTTGACAACGTGGGCCACAGAAAACTGGTGCCTATGGATCTGCGGATGGCCGGACTCGTGGCGCGCCCAACGCCACTCGAGACGACACCACTTTAGACAAGCCACACCGGATATGCTACAATGAAGCCGCGTCGAGATGCCGGACGGCTGCGCCTGGAATCCGATGGTTCGGTAGCCTTTTGTCCACTACGTGCAGATCGTGAGGAGGCATGCCCGTGTCCGCTCTGACCGAACTCTACGAAGAGATCGCCGACTGCCAGCGTTGTATCCTATCTCAGGCGCGCAAGAACGCCGTACCCGGCGAAGGCCCTGAGGACGCCGATATCGTCTTCATCGGTGAAGGACCGGGATTCCACGAAGACCAGCAGGGACGACCCTTCGTAGGTGCAGCCGGCCAGTTCCTGGATGAGCTACTCGAAAGCATCGGCCTCCGAAGAGAAGACGTCTACATCTGCAACGTGATCAAGTGCCGCCCCCCGGGCAACCGAGACCCCCTACCCGAGGAGGTCGAGGCCTGCCAGCCACACCTGGATAGACAGATCGAGATCATCGCCCCCAGGATGAT
Source organism: Anaerolineae bacterium (assembly GCA_034430275.1). Lineage (GTDB taxonomy): Bacteria > Chloroflexota > Anaerolineae > UBA7937 > B3-Chlor > JAUVXJ01. The sequence continues at coordinate 13,471 of DAOUEW010000138.1, forward strand.
CGTAACCCTGGGCCGCTTCTCCATGGAACGATACTTCCCTGGCGCCAAGATCTCCCAGATCCATGGGCAAGCCCGCAAGCTACAAGGGATCATCTACTACCCCATGTACCACCCGGCAGCAGCCCTGCATCAACCCAGATGGCGTCCGGTGGTTGAGGAGGACATGTCCAGGATACCTCAACTCCTGGCAGCAGCGGACAGCATCGCCGAGGTGGAACTGCCGCGAGACGCCGAGCAGCTAAGCCTGTTCTAGACCAGTGGGCAAGACACGGAAGACCAGCAGAGGCACGGGGCCACCGAGACTCAAGATCGTGGCTTTTCTCTTGCTGGGCCTGGCTGCCCTGACAGCGCTCAGTCTCCTCTCACCCACTCGCGATGCTTTCACCGAAGCTCTCATCTCCATCCTTCGTCTGGGCTTTGGCTGGGGCGTCTATCTGGCCCCCGTTGCGCTGGGCATTGTTGGCTTCTGGCTGTTACGGCAAAGCATGGGCCGCACCATGGCCCTGGACTGGAGGAGGCCCTTCGGCGCCCTGCTGCTCTTCTCCGCCTCTCTGGCAGCCACCCACCTGCTCTCCTCCTCCGAGGACCCGCGCCAACTGGCGGCCGTAGGGGGAGGTGGAGGGTATCTGGGCTGGGTATTGAGTGAGGCCCTCGCCGTGGCCCTGGGCACCATGGGCTCTCTCATCGCCGCGGCTGCCGCCGCCGTTGCTGGTCTGGTACTGCTTTCGGGCGTCTCCATCGCTCGAACCCTCGCCGCATCGCGACGAGCTTTGATCAGCCTGCACGATCTCCTCGAAGACCGGGTATCCCTACCCAACCTCCGACGCCCGCAGCTACTCCCAGGACAGACGCTCTCGCGTCTCAAGGACGAGGCTCCCCGGCTGTTCCAGTCTCCAGGCGGGAAGCTCAGGGCTCCTGCGGCGACTGCGCCCCCCGAGATGCCGGACGAGCTGGGTACCCGGCCCTGGCAGTTGCCGTCGGTAGAGGACATCCTGGAGAGGAACGTGGCCCGGGTAGTCAGCGAGACGGAAACCCGCCGCAAGGTGCGCATCATCGAGGATACCCTTGCCAGCTTCGGCGTCCCGGGCAAGGTGGTGGAGGTCAACCAGGGTCCCACCGTCACTCAGTTCGGCGTACAGCCCGGATACGTGGAGCGAAAGGGTCGCGATGGCCGTTCGTCCAGACACAAGGTCAAGGTCAGCAAGATAGGCGCCCTGGCCAAGGACCTCTCTCTGGCTCTGGCCGCCGCCCCCATACGCATCGAGGCCCCCGTGCCCGGCCGTTCCATGATCGGCATCGAGGTGCCCAACGAGGAGGCCTCGCTCGTCTCTCTCCGCCGCATCGTGGAATCCGAGGAGTTCCAGGAGAAGACCTCGTCCCTCACCATCGCTCTGGGCCAGGACGTCTCGGGCCTGCCCGTGGTGGCCGACCTGGACAGAATGCCCCACCTCCTCATCGCGGGGGCCACCGGCTCCGGCAAGAGTGTATGCATCAACTCTATCGTGACCTGCCTGCTCTTGCGCAACACCCCTGGGGACCTCCGATTGCTGATGATCGATCCCAAGATGGTGGAGTTGGTCGGCTTCAACAGCATCCCCCACCTCCTG
>DAOUEW010000139.1:0-12238 GCA_034430275.1 Anaerolineae bacterium
CGGTATGAACAGCCACTACCTGGAGTTGGTCACTGCCAGAGGCAACACGCAAGAGTTCTCCGAGGCCGCCTACGTGGACCTCTACGACCTCGCCTACCAGATCGGCCAGTTCGTGAACGATGCGACAATTGACACAGCAGCGAGTGCTCTGATGAACGCCGTCGATGCCGCTGTCCTCGCGGAGGAGCACGGTGTAGGCTGGCCCCGTGCGCACGGTATCAGCATCTACTTCCCCGAAGCGGAGACCGACTACAACGGCACGTACGACGGTGACCAGGACTGGCTGGTATTCCCCGCCAATACTCAGTGGGACGAATGGCTCCACGCCTTCTACCAGGGGCCCGTCGGCGACGTCTTCGAGCCGGATGATTCCTCGGCTGAGGCAACCATCATAGACAGCGGAGTGCCCCAGACTCATAGCATCGTTCCGGTGGGAGACGATGACTGGGTCACCTTCACCCTGGACGAGGAGTCGGAGGTGATCATCGAGACCTCGGGGTCCAGCGGTGATACGCGCCTGTGGCTGTACAACAACAGCGAGGGACTGATCGAGTACGATGACGACGACGGTGTCGGCCTCTCTTCTCGTATCGACCGGTTCTGCGGCGAGGACGCTCTGGAGCCAGGAACCTACTACGTCAGGGTCGATGAGTACGGCGACAACAACCAGATCGAGACCTACGACCTCACGATCACCATAGACCACGGCTGTCAGTTCTGCGCCTACATGCCCATTATCGTGCGCCGCTACCAGCCGCCCAAGTGGACCATCGTCACGTCGGAGGGTTTCGAGGTAGGATTCCCCGGCCTCGGGTGGGAGGTATCAGACCAGTACAATGGGGACGGCAAAGAGTACTACTGGGCCGCAAATGACTTCTTGCCCCGTCGGGGCGGCTGGAGCGCCTGGCCGGCCGCGGGCGGCACTGACGCCGTAGACCCCGACGGCAGCGACTACCCGAGCGACTGCTACTCGTGGATGGTCTACGGGCCTTTCGATCTCACCGACGCCACCGACGCAGCACTCAGCTTCTACTACTGGAACCACAGCGAGCTGAGCGACGGCTACCTGTTCTACGGAGCGGCCACGGATGGGATCTCCTTCTGGGGCACCAAGATCTCCGGGAACAGCGACGGCTGGCGACGCCGCAGCCTCGACCTCACGGATGTACCCAGCTTGGGCGACCTCACAGGCCAGTCCGAAGTGTGGATCGCCTTGGTTTTCCGCAGCGACTCAGACACAAACGTCTTCCAGGGCGCGTTCCTGGACGACATCGTCCTGCGCAAGCTGGTCGGCATCGGTGGAGCCCCAGCATCACTGGCTGGGGAGGGCGTGTCCTTCGCGCCTCCGGATACACTGCTGGTCGAGACCGGGGCCATGGAGCTCAGGCTTGCCGAGGACGTCTGGACGGAGACTGACGCCACATCCACGGCCACCGCCACCTGCACATCCACGCCGACGCCGACGATGACGCCCACACCCACAATCACGCCCACCGTCGTCATCACCCCCACAGCCACCACCAGCCCCATGCCTGCGAGCACCATGACTCCCACGTCAACAATCACGGCAACCGCGACCCTCACCGGGGAAAGCACGCCCACTGTGCAGGGCAGTTCCATACCCACTGATGCCGTGATGCCCGACCCCAGTCCCTGCCCAACGCCCGAGGACACCTAGACGGGCAGTCATCCGCGTGAACACCGGGCACGGCATGGCGTGCCCCTACGCCAAGGCTTCCTTGCGTCGCCGAGAGGGAGCACCCCACCGAGGCAAGAAACGAGAAGAGGCTGGCTGAGCCAGCCTCTTCGTCGCTTCGCAACTGATCGATCGACTGTCTAGATCGGCAACAGACTCATCACCCACTCCACGAACTGCGCCAGGAAGTCCCAGGGACTCACGGAAGCCTCGGGCGATGGCGCACTCGCCGCGATGTCTATCGACGGGAAGTCGCCCTCCGACACCTGGTAGGCCGTCCCATCCAGCACCACGATCACCTCCTGGCCCACCGAGAAGTAGTACCCCCACTCCGGGTTCGCCGTGATGAGCGCGAAGTAGTCCTCGCTGCCGAAGCCGACGTTGACCGTCTCCATGGAGCTGTCGTAGGTGGTATCGGTCCAGATACCATCACTGAGCACGAAGACCTTGTCTCTGGCGTACTTGATCTCCTCCGTACTGTCCGCCGCCTTGTCCGTGGAGCGCAGCGCCTCGCGGTTCTCCGCATCGTCGACTGCGCCAGCGCCGCTCGCGGGCGCGGGAACGGCTGTGGCTTCCATCCACATCTCCTGAGCGGCCTCCTCCCTGCCTTCAGGGGTGAAGATGTCCTGCTCCTCCTCCACCAGGAAAGACGTGTACGGGGTCATGATCCCGTAGCGGACGCTCAGGTCCACGATCTCATCTATCATCTCGCGACCCTCGCCGTGGAGCCGGATCTCGTTGAGCAGGTAGCCGATCTTGCGGGTGGCCCACAGCCTGGGGATGAACTCGTCACCTCCCCTATCGGAGAAGTGGAGGTTCTCGTACTCGAACTCCTGCTCCTCACCGTTCACCTGCCCGCTCAGTATCACGTCCGTGCGTCCGCCTTCCCGGTAGCGTCCCACCACCACGAGTTGTGTCCCGGCGAAGAGATCGGGCAGCGGATAGGGATAACTCTCCTCGACTCGCAGGTCCCCGAAGTCCAGCTCAATGTCGGACAGGAGAGGCGTGCTGATCTTGGCATAGAAGGTGGAAACCTCTTCCTCGATGTTCTCGTACGGACGGACGTAAGAGCTAGCGCCCCGATTGTCCTGGGCGATGGTATCCAGAAGGAAGGTGTTCACGTCGTCGCCCACACCGAAGGTGAAGATCCGCACGTTCTCCGAAACCTGGCGACTGACGTTGGCGATGATCCTGTCCGCCTCGGTAACGCCCTCGGTGGGCAACCCGTCCGTTAGAAAGATGATGAGCTGCGGGCGCTCGCCATCGGCCATAGCCAGCGCCTCGGCCAGGGCCAGGTCGATGTTGGTGCCCCCCACCGCTCTCAGATCGTCTATGAACCTCCAGGCCTCGTCAGCCGCCGTCGCCGGCTCTGGCTCCCGAGCGTAGACCCTCACCCCGGTGCTGAACGCCACGATGTTGAAGCGGTCCTCGGGGTTCAGACTATCGAGGATGTACTCCAATGCGTCCTTGGCCTGTTCGATCTTTTCGTCCGCCATACTCCCCGAGGTGTCGAGCACGAAGATCACGTCCTTGGCCACGACCTCTTCCTCGTCCACGTCCACCTGCGGTGCCACCAGGAGCAGGAAGAAACCATCCTCTCCGCTCTCGCGGAAACTCAGCAGGTTGAGCCCGAATTCGTCGTCGGATAAGGTGTAGTACAGCTCGAAATCGCGGTCCGGCAGCACGTCGGAGGCTTCGTAGCTGACGTTCACCGTGTGCTCATCCACACGATCCACAGCCACATCGTGGCTCGGCGAGTAGATGGCCCTGATAGGCTGGTCCGATTCCACCCGCACCGAGATGATCACCTCCTCCAGCGGGCTAGCCGAGAATCGTTCGGTGTCCAGCGGATAGACGTACTTCACGAGGCCGCCCTCGTTCTCCAGTATCTGCGTGTACGCCAGCTCGACCCTTCGCTCATCGCGGGGCTCAATCGGGAAGATACTCGCCTTGAAGGTGTCCCGGCCCACGTACTCCAGCAGGGCGGGGTCCAGGCTGCGGCGTACAATCTCCTCGTAGATCGCGCGTGCCTCGTCCCGGGGCAGGATCTCTCCCTCCCAGCGCTCGCCATCCACGTACATGGCAAACTCCGAGATGGCTGCCTCCTCTGGCAACGGGAAGATGTAGATGCCTTCCAGATCGTACTGCGTGTCGTTGAGAAACACCTGATCCACCTCGGTGGTCGCCACCTGATCGGTGATCTCCACCGCCACGCGATGGTATTTGATGACCAGATTGGGCACCTCGGTAGGCTCCACACCAGGTGGGGGATCCACGATCACCACGCCGTCCGCCTGCGCCACTCCCGCGCTGCCCAGAAGCAAACTGGCCGTCACCAGAACCATCAACACCGCTCTCATCCTCATCCTAACGCCTCCTTTCAGTTCGCAGATGTTCTGTCTCACTGTCCTACCCCTTCGACTACAAGACGCACGCAGGATCGAAAAGGTTCCTCGCCCCTTCGGCATCGGTCGAGAGAGCGTTACCTTTGCGGCACCAGCACCGTTATACACGATAGGTTGTCATAAGGAAGGAAAGGTGATAGTATGGGCCCTGGGAGAACACAGATGGTTGCCGAAGCCCCTTCGACTGCCCAAACCGACACTCAGCCTGAAGACAACCTCGGTCCCCTGTTGTCGCTAGCGCAGGTCAGCGAGACGCTTCTCTCCGAGGTGGAGATCGAGCGCCTCTACGAACTCATCCTCGAGGTCGTGCAGCGTGAGACGGGTGCGGACATGGTGTCCCTGATGTTGCTGGACGAGGGCACGCAGGAGCTCTGCGTCGAGGCCGCCCTCGGTCTGCCCCCTGCACTCGTAGGGGCCGCGAGAGTGAAGGTTGGAGAGAGGATTGCCGGCTGGGTGCTGGAGCGCGGAGAACCGCTGCTGCTCACGGATCGGAGTCCCGTCGACGAGGCGATACGCGAAGCCATGCACAGAGACGAGCTGACGTCTGCCCTCTGCGCGCCCCTCAAGATCAAGGGACGGCTGATCGGCGTGCTCAACGCCAGCAAGACGACCACAGAGTCTCCCTTCGACCAAGATGATCTTGAGCTCCTGTCCATCCTGGCTAGCCAGGTAGCCATCGCCATCGAGAACTCGCGCGTCCACGAGGCAACCAGACAGAGAACCAGCGAACTTGATGCTCTGAATGAGCTGGGCCGCGTTGTGACCTCCACCCTGGATCTCGACGAAGTACTCCGACTCGCGATGCAGGGCATCAACCAGATCATTGAAGCCGAGGCGGGTTCCCTACTACTCCTCGACGAGACCACCAGCCAGCTTGTCTTCCGGGTGAGTCTGCACGGCGACGCACAGCAATCCGCGCCGTTCGCGCTCCAGATCGGGCAAGGGATCGCCGGTTGGGTAGTCAAGGAGGGAGAACCGCTCCTGGTCCGCGACGTGAACGAGGACCCTAGATACTACAAGGAAGCCAGCGAGGAGTTCGGCCTACAGTGTCACTCCATTCTATGCGTGCCTCTGGTCATCAGAGAGCACGTGATAGGAGCCATAGAGCTAGTCAACAAGCTGGGCGGTGAATTCACGGCCGAGGATCTGGAACTGCTGAACTCTATGTCTGCCACGATCGCCATCGCCGTAGAGAACGCGCGCCTGTACACGGAACTGGCCGAGTTCGCTCGTGAGTTGGAGAGATCCCAGGCCCAACTGGTCAAGGCAGAGAAACTGGCGGCCACGGGGAAGCTGGCCGCATCCCTGGCCCACGAGATCAATAACCCGTTGCAGGCGATCCAGAACTGCCTCCATCTCGTCACCAGGAAGCATCCCCTGAGCGAGGCCAAACGACTTACGTACCTGTCCATGGCTCAGGAAGAGGTACAGCGACTGATAGACCTCGTACAACGGATGCTCGATTTCTATCGCCCCTCCAAGGAGAACATCGAACTTGTGGAGATGTCCGCCGTCCTGGACGACGTGCTTTCTTTGGTCGGCAAGAGGCTTCAGCACGGGCGCATCACCGCACATCGAACTGTGAGGTCGACATCGCCTCCTGTGGACGGCGTGAGCAATCAATTGAAGCAGGTTTTCCTGAACATCATCATCAACGCACTCGAAGCGATGCCCGAGGGAGGTGATCTGTACATCGATACCTCCTGGGACGAGCAGCGAGGGGAAGTGGCTGTGAGCTTCACCGATACTGGACACGGCATCCCTGTTTCCGATCTCGCAAGCATCTTCGATCCCTTCTTCACATCCAAACCCAAGGGCACAGGCCTCGGCCTGTCCATAAGCCACGGTATTATCGAGAGACACGGCGGAAGGATAGAGGTCAAGAGTGAAGTGGGAACGGGCTCCACGTTCTCCGTGCATCTTCCCTGCCGACCTCTCCGCCCGCAACCGGCGGAACCGACTCAGGCGTTGTGACTAACGTAGACCACAGATGTTGCGCCTGGCCCTCCCAGTCCATTGACAGATGCTAGGAAATGTGATATACTACGATGGTGAAGCCCTCGCGTCTCCGACCCCGTGGGTGCTATGTCCTGCCGAGGGGCCAGATCGTTGTCGGGTCAGCTTCTGTTGAGATGGAATCGGGGGCTGGCCCGTTTGTGTTCTATTCGAGAATAGGGGATGCGCATGAAGAGAAGGATCGTTTCGTCCTTGTCGGGAGAGTACCTGGAGGCCATCGGCAGGAGGCTACGTGAGCTTCTCGTCGATGCCGACGCCGTCGCCGTGGTCATGGTCGACACCATGGGCCAGATCATCGCTCAGGCCGGGAACGCCGGCGACATGGACATCACCACCATGGTCTCCCTTCTGGCCGCCAGTTTCGCGACCACCTCTGAGATGTCGCGTCAGCTACGGGAAAGCCGCAGAACCTTCAACCTCACCTTCCACGAAGGGGAGAGATACGACATCTACGCCTCCAACATCGCCAGTGGTCTGTTCCTCGTTCTCGTCTTCGACCGGCAGACCTACGCTCCGAAGATCGGAATGGTCTGGCTGTACATCAAGAGGAGTATCCAGGACCTGCTGCGCATCGCAGTCCAGACCGAAGTCGCCAAGCCCAGAGAAGCCCTGTCCTCCGATTTCGCGCAGTCCCTGAGCGATGAGCTAGACAGCCTCTTCTCTGAGAGAACGCCTTCGCCGTCGGGCGACAGCCGGCGGGACGAGGCACGCATGAAGGAGCTCGTTCGCTGGCGAGGCAGAGACCAACAGGCGCCTGAAGAAAGGAAACCGTAGATGCCGCTGGAGGGAAGTCTCAAGGAACTGAGTCTGACCAACATCATACAGGTGAACTGCAACGAGATGAATACCGCGACGGTGCGCCTCGCACACGAGGGCGAGGAGGGCGTCATCTGCTTCGCTGATGGAGGCATCGTGCACGCTATAGCCGGAGATCTGGTGGGCGAGGAAGCCGTCTACGAGCTGCTTAGCTGGCCGGATGGCACCTTCATCGTGGAGCAGGACCAGGTGAGCCCGCAGAGAACCATCGATAGCAGTTGGAACAGTCTCCTGCTGGAAGGCATACGCCGGTTGGACGAGGGTGAACCGGCGCCAGTGGAGCCGCTTGAAATGGAGCCAATCGGTCTGCCAGCATCGGACGAAGACGACATGAGCCGTCTGGCTCGTAGGCTCAGAATGGTAGACGGCGTTGAAGGCTCGGTGATCATCTCCCACGATGGCGTCGTCTTTGCCAGCGACGTCGACGGTAATCCTGAGAAAGAAGGCGCCGTGGCAGTCTTCGTTGGCAACGCTGCCAAAGAGGTCGGCCGCGCCTTGGACCTCTCCCCCTTCGATTGGGGACTGGTTACCATGGGCAACGATAGAATGCTCGTCCTCGAGCAGCCAACATTCTTCGTAGGTCTGCTCTTGAGCGAGAAAGCGTCTCCAGCTTTGGTGAGCGCGGAGGTGGCCAGGGTCGTCAGGTAGCGCAGCAGGAGGAAGGGCTCATGCAACAGCTTCTCAACGACATCAATGCCGTTGCCGGCGTGACGGGGTGTTTCGTCTGTGACTCAGAGGGCACCATCGTCGCGGAGGCGGTGCCGCCGCCCTTCGAAGGGCCAGCTCTTCAGTTGGCAGCCCGGACGCTGCTCCAGACCCTCGATGGACTGGAGACCACCAGGCGTCGCAGAGTGCACCAGATGGACATAGTGTTCCGCGAGTCCAGGATCGTGGTCAAGAACCTCCGTGCTGGCTGCCTTTACGTGATCTGCGCCCGCAACATCAATGTGCCTCTTCTGGACCTGACCGCCAACCTGGCAGCCAGGAAGCTAACTCAGGCGCTCAAGGAGACGAAGGAAGAGGCGGATCGTACTGCCGCCGTCCCCTCTGCCACGGAGCCGGAGGTTGAAACACCAGAGGAGGAACTGCCAAGCGATCAGTCCCAGCTACTCTTGGCTCGGGCCCACGAGGTGATTGGAGCAGCAGCGAAACGAGCAATCCTCCTGCGCCTCTTGGGGGGCACGGCCGTGAAGGCAACCTGTCCAAGTGCTGCGGGCATTACTCTGCCAGCCGAGGACCTTGACCTCGATCTGGCGGTCTACGGTAGACAGCGAGAGCACCTGGACGTGATCATGGAAGGTTTAGGCTACGAGCCCCACCAGCGCTTCAACGCCCTTCACGGTCACAGACGCCTCAAATACACGCATCCTGAGGAAGGCATTGCCCTCGACGTGTTTGTAGACACCTTCCACATGTGCCACAGACTTCCCTTCGCCGACCGACTGGAGTTGGCCGACTTGTGCCTTCCCTCCGCCGACTTGCTCCTGTCCAAGCTCCAGATAGTGCAGATGGGAGAGAAGGACCTGAGAGACATCTATGCCATTCTGTGTGACCACGAGCTCGGGCCTGCGGGCGCCGTGGACGAGGTTGACTCCGATTACATAGTCTCGGCCTGTAGCGATGACTGGGGCTGGTACAAGACGGTCACCATGAACCTGGAGAAGAGCATGGGATTGGCGGGTGAGTTCCTCGCCGATCAACAGCAAGAGGTCTTTGAAGCCCGTGCCCGGAAGCTGAGAGGAGTAATCGAGGCGGCTCCCAAGTCCTTGCGCTGGCAGGCCAGAGCCACAATCGGGGAAGCGAGGCGTTGGTACGACCTGCCCGAGGAGTAGCAGATCAGCGGAGAGGAAGAGACCTATGGAATCCCTGAACCCCCCGACCGAGTTGTTCATCCGCATTGAGGACTACCTCGAACGCTTGCTGGACAGGAGTCGAGCGATCTGCGTCTTTCTGGCCGACATCAGCGGACAACTAATCAGTGAGAAGGGGAATGACGAGGGGCTGGACATCGCTGCTCTGGCGGCCGTGACGGCAAGCAACATGGCTGCGACTGGTGAGATGGCCAGGCAACTGGGCGAACCAGTGCCCTTCTCCTATCTTTTTCACGAGGGACGAAGACGCAACATCTACATCTCCGCAGTTGGCGAGAGCTTCCTGCTGGTGATCGTCTTTGACGACATGACCCAGATCGGGTTGGTGCGCATCTTTGCCAGACTTGCGGTCAACGAACTGATCAAGGTCGCCGAGGAGATGGAGCCTTGGCTGGAGAGAGCAAGTTCGATGGTGGACCGCGAGTTCGGCGGCGCGCTGGCTGAGGGACTGGATGAGGCCTTCATCTAGGCCGCGCGAGGGACGCCGCCTCCTTCAGAGGACAGGATGTTCATCAATTGGAAGATGCGCGAGATCAACCTCAAGATCGTGTACTATGGGCCGGCCCTCAGCGGCAAGACCACGAACCTCGAGTATGTCCACTCCAGGACACACCCAAACCTGCGCGGAGAGCTCATTTCCCTCAAGACCAGGGGAGACCGCACTCTATACTTCGATTTCATGCAATTGGAGTTGGGACAGATCAAGGGACTCAAACCCAAGTTCAATCTCTATACCGTGCCCGGCCAGCCGTGCTACGTTGCCTGTCGGAGGCTCGTGCTACAAGGGGCGGACGGCGTGGTGTACGTGGCCGATTCCCAGCTCAGCAGGCTCAAGGCGAACATAGATACCATGCACAATCTCGAGGAAAACCTGCGGCAGTTGGGCATGAACCCATTCGACTTTCCCGTAGTACTCCAGTATAACAAGAGGGATCTGCCAAGCACAGCTCCCGTGGCACTCCTCCGGATGCAATTGGCGAGGGACGGCGTGCCTCAGTATCAATCGGTAGCCACCGAGGGTGTAGGAGTTCTGGAAACCCTCAAGGCAGCCATCAACCTAGTCGTGTCAAGGATATGACGATATGTCACAGGTATCTTTCGAACAAGCCCTGGAGAAGATCAACCGCGCCGGCAGTTTCGAGGCCTCAGTGCTTGCCAGCAGCGATGGTCTGTCCATTGCCACGGTGCCCTCGGGATACGATACGGATGTCACTGCTGCCATGGTCGCTCTCCTCCGAAGCGTAGCGCAGCAGACACGAGACCACGTGGGCATGGCCCCACTGGACGAGGTCACGGTCAGGTCCAGCGATCACATACGACTGGTCTGTCGCTGCTTCCAGCTAGACGGCGAAGACTTTGTCCTGGCCGTGGTCATTCCTCGCGAACAACGCTACTACAGACAACTGACCAACCAGGCCATCCGAGAGCTCAGAATTGCATGGCACAGCATGGTGAGCGACTGATCCCGCTACCAGCAGCTTGCCATCCTCGTCGATCCTAGTCCCCGGGGGTTCGTGGTCCAATACCCAAGTGTGGACGGCACACGCGCAAGGCCTCTATCCGGGCCGAATGTTGCCACCTGTGTGGCGACGCCTGCCAAGGGATCCCTGCCAGTGCATTGCGCAGACGGACCACCGGCGGCGCGCACTCTCGATCAGCTCGCGTATCGGGCGGTGTATTCCCTGGTGTACTCCATAAGCTTCTTGGGTGGGCACATGATGAAGATGCACTGGTCATCTCCTTTGGCCCGGCAGGTTATCTCCCTGGCCGCCAGTTCCACCCCGAAGCTGATCTCGCACCACCCCGCACTGTAGCCCGCGTTCATGAAGCAGACTGGCTCCTCCGAGGTCTTCCCGAGTTCGAGATACGAATCTGCTTCGAACGAGAAGGGGTGGTCGTAGATGAGGAAGTAGTCCTCGTCTGGAGAAGGGGCGCTCTCAGGAAAGATATCCACGAAGGCCCAGCCCACGTGAGCGAAATGGACCGGGCCGGCGGCCAGCTTCATGGGCGGGTCCTCCAGCCCGAGTCGCTCATGGAACATCCGCGCATCCTGTACCCCACAGGCACGGCCGAAATTGTAGATGATCTGGTTGGCCGTGCGCAGGCCATAGATAGCAGATAGCTCCTCCCTGAAACGAACGCTCATGGAAGCCGCTCTGACGAGCAGATAGCGAACACCACTTATCGTGATCTCTCCCTTCTCCGGTGTACGCTGGAGGTCACCGAAGAACTCAGCCATCGCGTCCTCTGCAGTCAGTTCGAATACATGCCCTGCACCTACACCTCCACATCGAGGTCAGGTCGAACGAAACCCATCCTGCACCTCATCACCTCCTCTCCATTGAGTCCACACCTGGACCGTGATCGACTCAGTGGCGACAGCGATCCCTATGCCCGCCACGCCAGTCTGATCCATTTGATGGCGCGGTTGGTCAGTCTCCTGTATGTCTGATAGGGCGGGGCCACCACAGCCAGCACGAGCTCTTCCTCCCCGGCTCGGAAACACCGGCAGATCAAACGCATCCTGTCCGCTTGGACCACCGAGACCTCGTCGATCTCGTCCAGGCCAATACTTGCCCGTGCACGCTCGATGGTGCTCCTGACCAAGGTGACCATCGCGGCCATCCTCTCCACATCGAATGGCGAGGACACCGATGAAAGGGGAAGCCCCTCGGCGCTGACCAGAACAGCGGCCTTGAAGCGGCCCTCTTCATTCATGAACCGCAGAATCCTCGCCAATCTGACCTCACGATCCATGTCAGCCTGCCCGGCTCCTTGTTCCCTCATTCACGCCCCACCTTCAGTAGAGAAGGCTACTGATCTCTGCTGCGGTCTCCTTCATGGCCACAAGGAGCAAGCCCAAGACCATCTCCCTGCTGGCCACAGCAGCCAGCACCGCACTGGGGCCGGCGTTGACCATTGCGATGTAGCTATCACGACTCTCCACGAGAACTCGCTCCACATCGCTAGAACCGAGCTCATCCGTCGCCTCCTGCCCCATAGTGAGCATGGCCATAGCCATGATTGTTACCTTCTTCTCGTAAGCCTCGTCGGGCAGGTCCGCAGCCACCACGAACCCATCGCCAGTCACCACGGCTGTCCCCACGACGTGCGGTGAAGCACGCCTCAGCCCGCGCAGCGCCTCGGTGAGCTGAAGATCGATATCCTCGACCATCGGTACTCCTCCCAACATGGCATTCAGTGGTGACCTCGCCAACCTAGGGCATAAGCTCGTCCAGTTGGTCTGCCAGCGAATCACCGAACTCGCCATCTATGAGCTCGCGGACCGACTCATCTAGCGCATGCTCTCGCGCTTCGCTCAGTATGTCGCGAAGTTCCTTCACAGCTTCCTGGGCTAGTAGTCTCACCAGCCCGGCCTTGGCACGGCTGTCAAAGGCGATGGTGAGAAGGTAGTCATCGGCGACGGCGGATGA
>DAOUEW010000140.1:0-4157 GCA_034430275.1 Anaerolineae bacterium
AGGGGCCAGCCAGCGGTGCCTACCGATGAGGCGACGCGTTCTCCCTCGCCGGGCTCTGCCGCCAAGCCAACTCCTGTCCTGCCGACTGAGGTGAGTTGGGGCGACCGGTCGGTGTTCGGCGCGGGGCTGATCGCGGAGAAGCAAGGCGTGCTGGAGGAATTCCCTGGGGCTACAGAGTATCACATCGATCTGCAAATACCTGAGGACATAGACACTCTGGAAGGGCGCGAGGAAGTCCGCTACACCAATCGGGAGGGGGTGGCGCTCCAAGAGGTCTATTTCCGGCTGTTTGCCAATGCAAACGGAGGCCAGGCCACAGTTTCGGGAGTGACGGTTGATGGGCAAGAAGTTGAGACGGCCTATGAGTTCGAGCAGAGCGCCCTTCGCGTCGCTCTGCCGGTGCCTCTCGAGGCGGGCGATCAGGTCACGATAGAGATGGGTTTCCAGGTGGAGATCCCTCGGGAGATGGGAGGCAATTACGGACTGTTCGGCTACTTCGACGACATTCTAGTGCTGGACGAGTTCTACCCTGTCGTCGCAGTGTACGACGACGAAGGCTGGAATGTGGAGGTACCTCCGCCGGCGGGGGACCTCACCTACTTCGACGCCAGCTTCTATCTGGTTCAGGTGACGGCGCCCGCGGACCTGGTGGTAGTGGCTTCTGGGGTCGCAGTGGAGGAGCAAACGCAAGGGGAGGAGCAGGTCTTGACCTTCGCTGCCGGTCCCGCGCGCGATTTCTATCTCGCTGCCAGCGAGCGGTACGTGGCCAAGAGCGAGCAGGTGGGCGAGACCAAGGTCAATAGCTACGCCTTCCCCGAGCGAGAGGAGCACGCCCAACTGGCATTACAGTACGCCGTGGATGCCCTGGGTAGCTACAGCGAGCGGTTCGGAGTCTATCCCTACATGGAGTTCGACGTGGTGAGCACTCCCATGCAGGCCCTGGGCATGGAGTACCCCGGCCTGGTCGGACTGGGCCTTCAACTCTATGATCCAGAGGCCGAAGTGTGGGGGCTCCCGACTCAGATCATGCTCGAGAGTAGCGTTGGGCACGAGGTGGCCCACCAGTGGTTCTACAACGTCGTGGGCAACGATCAGGTGGACGAACCCTGGCTGGACGAGGCCCTGGTACAGTACGTCACCGGGCTGTACTACCTGGATGTGGGGGGGGAAAGGGCTCTTGAGGGCTGGAGCGGTTCGTGGTACGATAGGTGGCAGCGTGTGGACATGGCCGACATACCCATAGGCCTGCCCAGCGGCGACTACAGTAACGGAACGGAGTACGGAGCCATCGTCTATGGTCGCGGCCCCATCTTCATGGATACTCTCGCTGAGGACATGGGGCAGGAGACGTTCGATCAATTCTTGAGGGACTACTACCAATCCCACAAGTGGGGTATCGGGACGGCGGAGGACTTCGAAGAGCTTGCCGAGGAGCACTGCCAGTGCGATCTCAGCTCCCTCTTCGAGGCCTGGGTCTACGAGAGGTAGCGCGGGGTCGATGGCGTAGGTGCTGCAACGGGCGAAGGAGGGTCGCATGTCCGACGAGTGGAAGAAGAGGCTGATCAGCATCGTTTTCACCCTCGCCGTGGTCGTTCTGGTTGGCTTGATCATGGCGCCTCTGCCGATATGGACGCCCTCGCCCACAGCCACGCCGGAACCCACGGCTACCCCGGAGCCCACGCCGACGCCCAGCCCAGACCTCACGGTGTGCGGTAGCGGCTGCGACTTCACCACACTTCAAGCGGCGATAGACGCCGCTGGAAACGGCGACAAGATCGGCGTGCTCGACGCCGTCCATACGGAGCAAGGGATCACCGTGGACAAGGACGTCACTATCCTGGGGCAGGCGCCTGACGGTACGATAGTGCAGGGTCACGAGGAGTGGGGCGAGGCCACCGAGAGCGTGTTTTTCATCGCCGAGGGAGCCAGTGCGACTCTCGAAGACCTGACCATTCGTCATGGCAACCCAGAGACGGATATTGAGTCTGGGGGTGGGATCCACAACCGAGGCACGGTGAAGTTGGAGCGCTGTGTGGTTACGGAGAACAACGCTAGCGCCGGTGGGGGCATAAACAACTTTGGCAGCATGACCCTCATCGACAGCACGGTGAGCAACAACGTCGCCGACGGCTCGGGAGAGTTCTACACCAGGTGCGGGAGCGGAGGCGGCATCAAGTGCGAACAGGGCCCGCTGGTGATGATCAACAGCACGGTGAGCGGCAATAGCTCGCGGGGCAACGGGGGCGGCATCTTCGTGGCCTGCAAGTGCGTCCTGGAACTGACCAACAGCACCGTCAGTGGCAACGATGCTGCGGGCGGCAGCGGCGGGGGCATCTACATCAAGGGCCACGCGCAATTGACGAATGGCACCGTTGCCCGCAACAACGCCGCCGCCGTCGGTGGCGGCGTGTACATGGAAGGCTCCTTCGAGAGCGGCGTGATCCGGGGCCGGCTCGATTTCACGAACACCATCATCGCCAACAACACCGATGGTCGCGACTACTGCTGTGACGACTGCATGTTGGGCAACGAGAGCAGCATCGTCATCAACTTCAACAATCTGGTGGAGGACGGCAGTTGCGATCCCGCCTGGTCGGGCGACCCCATGCTGGGCCCGCTGGGGGTGAACGGAGGGAGCACCAGGACTCACCCACTGCTTCCCGGCAGCCCGGCCATCGATGCCATCTCGGCGATCAGTTGTACCCTGACCACCGACCAGCGCGGCATGCCACGGCCTGTGGTTTCGACCTCTAGCGACACTTCGTGCGACATCGGGGCCTTCGAGGTGCAAGCCGTAGAGGAGTAGGGCCCACAGATCTGCTTCCTCTCCCAGGGCAACGATGCAGTCTGATACTGCGCTGTGGCCGCGCGTTCCTGCCTCGGCGTGATGCCACAATCGCGGACGTCCAGAAGAGCCTGGAGTCCGCCTCGAAGGCTTTCTTTGCAGCTCTGGCGGGGATCGGAAGGGACGAAAGCACCGTGGACCAGATAGGCCGAGACTACCTGACCCTGGCCCTCAGTCTCG
The DNA here is from genome assembly GCA_034430275.1 of Anaerolineae bacterium. GTDB lineage: Bacteria > Chloroflexota > Anaerolineae > UBA7937 > B3-Chlor > JAUVXJ01. The sequence goes on from DAOUEW010000140.1 coordinate 3,026, forward strand.
ACCGGCACCTCGAGGGCTTCATAGATGCCTACTACGGCCCGCCGGAGCTCAAGGCTGAGGTTCAGTGCGGGGATCCGCGACCGTTGGACATGCTAGCCGGCGACGCGAGAGAGCTTCAGCAGGCCATCGATGCGAGCGGCTACGATGCCCAGCGGAAGGAGTACCTAGCCAGGCAGACGCGCGCCATGAGCGCTGTCATCGACAACCTCTCCTGGCAGCAACTCGGTTTCGTGGAAGAGGTGGAGCTGTACTTCGACGTCAGCCCGCAGATGATGGATGAGTCCCTCTTCGAAGCTGCTCACGCCCAGATCGACCGGCTCTTGCCTGGCGGCGGGTCGGTTCACCAGCGCTTCTCGGTGTGGGAGAAGAGGCTCGAGGTGGCCCCCGATCGTGTGCTGCCGGTCTTCGAGCGGGCGTGCCAGGAGGCGCGTTTACGTACCCTTGATCTGTTCGAACTTCCACCGGGCGAGAGCGTCCGCTGGGAGCTGGTGGAGGACCAACCATGGCGGGCCTACAACCGCTACCTGGGAGACTATCGCTCCCTGATAGAGGTGAACACAGACCTCCCCATGCCCGTGCATAGGGTCCTCGAGGGTGTAACCCACGAGGCCTATCCGGGCCACCACACCGAGGGTGCCATCAAGGAGTATAGGCTCTACCAAGGTCAGGGACGGGCCGAACATGCTGTGCACATCCTGGCCCCAGAGTGCGTCCTGGCGGAAGGGCTAGCCGTGAGCGCGCTGCGGATGATCTTCACCGAAACCGAAGAGGCCGACTTCGTGCGCGACGAGCTCTGTCCGCTGGCGCGCGTGCAAATCGAGAGTGTCGAGAAGGAGATCGGGGTTGCACGTGCGTTGGATGCGCTTCGTGGTGTAACAGGCAACGCCGCACTGTTGCTGCATCGTGACGGAAAGCCTCTCCAAGAGATAGAGCGGTACCTGGAGCGCTGGCTGGTGGGAACTCCTGGTCAGGTGGCCCAGGTGATGAGGTTCCTCCAGATACCGCTGTGGCGTTCGTATGCTTTCAGCTATACCGTGGGCAAAGAGCTCGTGGCCCCGCTACTGGAGGGGCCGGATCGAGTGGCCAACTTCGCTCGGTTGCTGGGCGAGCCCCTCACGCCCACCCAGGTGCG
>DAOUEW010000141.1:0-1695 GCA_034430275.1 Anaerolineae bacterium
ATGTCGTCGATGCACATGATCGCGTCCATGTTCATCACGTTGTGGATCCAGGTGACGTGCTTGTCTCCGATGCCCTGGATGTCGTGACCGCCGTAGCCGTTCCAGAAGACGGTGGGACACTGGATAGGCTCGAGGCCCACGATCTTGTGGTCCGGCCACTGCTGCTTCAAGCGGTCGCCAGCGGCGATGGTCCCGCCGGAACCCATGGCCGAGACGTAGGCCGCAGCCTTGCCGTTGCCGATGCCCTGCTTCTCTAGCTCCTGCGCCAGCTCGACGATGGTGTTGCCGGTGACGTAGTAATGGAAGCGGTAGTTGCCCATGACCTCGAACTGGTTCAGGATGCGGATGCGCGCGGGGTCCTCCGCTTTCAGCTTCTTGCTCTCGTCGTAGATCTCCTTGACGTTGGATTCGCACCCCGGCGTGAGGATGAGGCGAGCGCCGTAGCTCCGCACCAGCTCGAACCGCTCTACACTCATCTCCTCGGGAAGGATGACGATGGAGTCGAAGTTCATACGACAGCCCACCCAGGCCCCGCCGATGCCGTAGTTGCCCGTGGAGGGCCAGATCAGGGAGTGTACGGAGGGGTCAACCTCGCCGTACAGCTCTTTCTCGATGAGCACTGAGTACGTGGCACCCACCTTGTGGCTTCCGGTGGGAAAGTCCTTGCTGTACAGCACCACGATGGGGGCCTCCACGCTGGTCAGCTCTGGAGGCAAGACGTAGTAGTAGATGTGGTCGTCCTCGTCGCGCCAGGTGATGTTGTAGAGGTTGATGGGATCCAGGGGATCCTCTCCCATCATCCTGCGGGCCGTGGCACGGACCTGGGGATCGATCTTCGACGGGTGGAGCATCTCCTCGAAGGTGGGACCGATAACCAGTTTGCTCTCCTCACTCATGGCTCACTCCTCTGAAACGTCAAGGTTAATCAGATCAAGCGGCGCAAGGCCGCCATGTTTGGCTCGATCAGCTCGGGTTGGCCCGTGGCGCGGATGGCGCTTTCCACATCCTTCAGTCCGTTCCCGGTGATCAGGACCACGATCCGTTCCTGGGAGTCGATCTCCCCCTCGGCCACCAGCTTGGCCAGCCCGGCGAAGCCAGCCGCCCCCGCCGGCTCGGCGAAGACCGCCGCCTGCCGGCCCAACAAACGCATGGCTTCCAGTATCTCCTCGTCGGAGACAGCGACGTATTGCCCGCCGGTCTCGCGCACGGCTCGCAGCGCCTTGACCCTGTCGCGAGGCTGGCCCACGGAGATGCTGTCGGCCAGGGTGTCCGGCACCAGAGGAACGATCTCCTCGCTGCCCTCCTCCCACGCCCGCACCAGGGGCGCGGATCCCTCGGCCTGCACACCCACCAACTGCGGCAGTCGATCGATGAAGCCCAGGGCCAGCAGGTCCTTGAGACCTTTCCACAGTCCACCGATGATGCAGCCATCGCCCACGGAGACGAAGATGCGGTCCGGCGCTTCCCAGTGCAGTTGCTCACACAGCTCGAGCGCCGCCGTCTTCTTACCCTCGGAGAGGTAGGGATTGTAGGCCGTGTTGCGGCTGTACCACGGGTACTCTCTGGTCGCCTCCAGACAGAGGTCGAAGGCCTGGTCGTAGGTACCCTTGATCATGATCACTCGAGCACCGAAGATCAGGAGTTGGGCCACCTTGGCCTGCGGCGCCCGTTCCGGGACGAAGATGACACTCTCCA
>DAOUEW010000142.1:0-22969 GCA_034430275.1 Anaerolineae bacterium
GACCTCCCTGGTTATCATCCGCGCCGGCGTGTCTTTCGCCTCCCACCGCGGAGAGTAATGATACGCTACGTGCCCAATACGAGCGTGACATAGTAATACACGATGACCACCACGAAAAGCAGACTATCCACGCGGTCCAGTATCCCACCGTGTCCGGGCACCAATCCCCCTGAGTCCTTGACCCCCATCTGCCGTTTGATCATCGATTCCACAAGGTCACCACAGATGGCAGCCAGTGATGCAGCTATCCCGAGCGCCAGCGCCTGAGGAACAGACAAGCCCAACGCAAGTCCCCCAGCCAGCACCACCAGCGTCGCTCCCGCCCAGCCCGCTAGTGCACCCTCCCAGGTCTTGTGCGGGCTCACGCTGGCGAAGAAGCTACGTTTTCCCCACACCCTGCCGATCAGATAGGCAAAGCTATCACAACTCCAGGTCGCTGCCAGCGCCAAGAGCATCCAAGCCATGCCTTCGGGCAGGCCTCTCAGCATCACGAAGTGAGCGGACAGCCAACCCACGTACAACCCGCCGGCCAGAGTCAATGCCCAATCCACGAAGGGCTGACCGCTCTTGGCTGTCCGGGTCAACTGCCAGGAGAGCGAAGCGACAAAGATGAGGCCCAGGACGCCAAGGAGAGTTTCTGAGGCAAGATACACGGTCCCAAGCACCAAGAACGCCGTCAGTCCCAGTTGCAGCACGTGGAGGGACCGGTATCCAGCATGAGCGATCATCCGTTGGTACTCGCACCCGGCCAAGATAGCCACCGCAAGCACTGCTACCAGGAACGGGACCCCACCGAGGAATACCGCAAGAAGGCTGACGAGCCCGTATACGAGACCACTTGCTGTGCGTCGGTGGAGAACGGACAATCTACACCTTCAGCCTGCCAAAGCGCCTATCCCGCTGAGCGTAGGCGTCCAACGCCTTGGCGAGTTCCTCCTTGTCGAAGTCCGGCCAGTACGTGGGCGTGGAGTAGTACTCGGCGTAGGCGGACTGCCAGATGAGAAAGTTGCTCAGCCTCATCTCCCCGCCAGTGCGAATGATCAGATCCGGATCTGGCAAGCCAGCGGTGTAGAGATACTTGCCGAAAAGCTCTTCGTCCACACTGCCGGGATCTACGCCGTCCTCCAGGAGCCTTCTCGCCCCCCGTACTATCTCAGCGCGGCCGCCGTAGTTGAAGGCCACGTTGAGAGTGAGCCCTTCGTTGTCTTTTGTCAACTCGATGGCGTCGAGCACGGCCTTTCGAAGCTTGTCGGATAGCCCATCCAGCTCACCGACGTGACGCAGTCTGACACCTTCCCGGTGCAGATTCTCTACCTCCTTCTCCATGACCCTTTCCAGGATCCCCATCAATCCTTTGACTTCGTCGAGCGGGCGCTGCCAGTTCTCGGTGGAGAAAGCGTAGATGGTGACGATCTTGATCCCATACTCACCGCAGGCCTCCAAGACCCGCCGGATATTGTCAGTGCCAGCGCGATGGCCCTCCAAGCGCGGCAAACCATGCTCCTGGGCCCATCGGCCGTTTCCGTCCATGATGATGCCTATGTGATAGGGTATCGATGACAGCGAATCGCCGGGATCCATTTCTCACCCTATACTTCCATGATCTGCTTTTCCTTAGCCGCTCCGAGTTCGTCTGTCTCTTCCACGTACTGGTCGGTCAGTTCCTGCATTCTGTCCTTGCCACGGTAGTAGTCATCCTCGGAGATCAGTTTCTCTTTCTCGAGATCTCGCAGATCTTGTAGCCCATCGCGCCTACAGTTGCGCACGGCCACTCTCGCCTCTTCGACCCTTTTCTGCACCATCTTCACCAACTCGAGGCGACGCTCCTCCGTCAGCCGCGGAATGGACAGACGGACGACCTTTCCGTCATTGGCGGGGGTCAAGCCCAGTTCAGACTTGAGAATGGCCTTCTCGATCTGAGGCAGCGACGACGGATCGAAAGGGCGAATGACCAGGAGCCGTGGTTCAGGAACCGAAATGGTGGACAACTGATTGAGCGGAACGTTTGTTCCATAGTATTCAACCTGAAGACGTTCGACGAGCGCCGGTGATGCCCTTCCAGTCCTGATATTGACGAGATCGTTCTCCAGAGCCTCGACGCTCTTCTTCATCCGATCCGCCGTTTCCTTCAACACGTCTTCAATCATACGGGTCCTCCACCCTCGCAGTCAATGATTCTCAGCCAGCGGACACCAAGGTGCCAAGGTTCTCTCCCCGAACGACCCTTACGAGAGTGTCCGGCAACCAGAGATTGATGACGATAATGGGCAGGTTGTTGTCCATACATAGGGAGATAGCCGTGGCATCCATCACCCCCACTCTAAACTCCAGCGCCTCCAGATACGTGAGCCGCTCCAGCTTCCTTGCCTCAGCGTGCAAGTGCGGGTCGGCGTCGTACACGGCGTCGACCTTGGTGGCCTTGATTAGCACCTCGGCGTCGACTTCCATCGCTCTCAGCGCCGCAGCCGTGTCGGTGGTGAAATAGGGGTTTCCGGTGCCAGCGCCCATGATCACTACCCGACCCTTCTCCAGGTGCCGGATAGCTCGTAGCCTGATGTATGGCTCGGCCACAGCGCGCATCTCGATGGCCGTCTGAACCCGCGTAGTGACTCCCATGTTCTCGAGGGCATCGTGCAGCGCGAGGGAGTTCATCACCGTGGCCAACATGCCCATGTGATCGGCCGTGGACCTGTCCATGCCCTCGGCTATGCCATTCCGGCCACGCCAGATGTTCCCGGCGCCGATCACGACGGCCATCTGCACGCCGCAATCCCTCACGGTCCGGATTACCGACGCGACGTCTCTCAGGCTCTGGGCATCTATGCCATAGCCATCTGGACCGGCGAGCGATTCGCCCCCTAGCTTGAGTAGTATCCTCTTATACTTCGGTTTGCTCTCGCTCACGGGTTCTCTACGAGGGCCTATCCGTTGAGCCCGATATCCGCTTCCCGCACCCGCCCGAGCCTCAGTGTCAGGTGGGCGAAGAAAGACTGCTGATCACGTGTTGGGCGGTTACTCTGCACCCAGCTCGAATCGTACGAATCGCCGCACCTTGATGTTCTCACCCAGCTTGGCGATCTTGCTCGTGATCAATTCTCGGACGGTCATCTCTTCGTCCTTGATGAAAGGCTGCTCGAGGAGGCAGACTTCCTGGTAGTACTTCCTCAGCTTGCCGTCCACGATCTTCTGCACGATCTCTTCCGGCTTGCCGTCGCCTATCTCTTCGAGGTGTCGCTCCCTCTCCCGCTCTAGGACGTCCTGAGGAATGTCCTCCGGCGTCACGTACTTGGCGCCAGCTCCTGCCACCTGCATGGCTACGTCGTGTGCCAGTTCCTGGAAGTCTTCCGTCCGGGCCACGAAATCGGTCTCGCAGTTCAACTCCACCAACACGCCGAGCTTCCCCCCGGCGTGGACATAGGCCTCTACGAGTCCCTCGTTGGCCTCACGCTCCGCCTTCTTGGCGGCGACCGCCAAACCCCTCTTCTTCAGCAGCTTTGCTGCTTCGTCGAAGTCTCCATTCACTTCTGCCAAAGCGTTCCTGCAATCGAGAACCCCGGCTCCCGTGCGCTCCCGGAGACTCTTCACCATGTCAACAGTGATAGCCATCTATGCTCCCTCGCCTGTCTGTCCGCTATTCTCAACACCAGCGACAGATTTCGTTTCATTGTCGTCCGATACCGGCGCAGACCTGTCCAGGTTGTCAGCTCCAACGCTCTCCAGGTCCTCCGGCGTTGCCTCCGCCTCGCCCGTGGCTACCACAGGTTCCACGGGACCATCGCCTCCGGCTGCAAACTCGTCGGCAGCTACCGGCACCTCCGCTTCCTTCTCATCCTCTTCCCATTCCTCCGCCGGCTCCACCACGTCTTCCTCTTCTTCCTCGGCGAGGATGGCAGCTCTGATCTGCTTGCCTTCGATGACGGCATCAGCGAGCTTGTTGGAGATCAGCTTGATGGACCGGATAGCATCATCGTTGGCAGGCACCACGTAGTCGATGGGCGTCGGATCGCAATTGGTGTCCACCATGGCGATGATCGGGATACCCAGCTTGTTCGCCTCCTTCACGGCGATCTGCTCCCGCCTGACGTCCGTGATGAAGACCAAGCTGGGCAGGCGATCCATGCCCTTGATGCCACCCAACCTGCGATGGAGCTTGGCCATCTGGCGTTCCAGACCCAGGACTTCCTTCTTGGTCAAACCCTCGAACTCGCCCCGCTCAAACCTCTGCTCCAGGTCGATCAGATAGTCAATACGCCGACGGATGGTGCGGAAGTTGGTGAGCGTGCCTCCAAGCCAGCGCTCGTTGACGCAGGGCATGCCGCACCTCAGCGCCGCCTCAGCGATGTTCTCCTGTGCTTGCTTCTTCGTTCCCACGAATAGCAGCATTCCACCTCTGCTGATGTCCTCAGTGATCAACTCGGTGACGGTCTGCAGCCTCTCTATTGTCTGCTGGATGTCGATGATGTGGATACCGTTTCTCTCGGTGAAGATATAGGAACGCATCTTGGGATGCCATCGCTTGATGCGGTGCCCAAAGTGCACACCTGCCTCCAGCAGCTCCTTCATCTGTACTACTGCCATTCTCGTGCTCCTTCTCTTGTTTTGGACTTCCGCCCTCTTCATCCCCAGCGGGAACCCGGCCGTCGACACCGGGCAACCCCCACTCGGTCGGAGGGCGTGCGTTCTCCGTATATCCATCATATCATATCACATAGGCAAGCGTCACGCAAACCCAACGTGGACCGGCTTGCGCCCTTTCGTCAATCATTGATGCTGTGGCGCCGCCCAGCCTTGAGGTTGCCCTGAGCCTATGGTATACTAGGGCCAATCACCACCTGGAGGCGCGGAGAGGAGACACTGCCATGATCAGTGAGGATTTGCTGGCCATTCTGGCCTGTCCTGCCTGCAAGACCAAGGTAGAACTGGTGAAGGACACGTGGCTGGTATGCGCCAACAACGAATGCCGCCGCAAGTACCCCATACGCGACGGCATCCCCATCATGCTCATTGAAGAGGGGGACAAGTACGTAGACGTTGAGGTCGAGGATCTCGGCACACCATGACCGTGCGACGTCCGAGGTACGGGGCGGAGACCAGCGATAGCGCCCACCGGACTTGATGGTCGGGGACACGATAGCCGCCTCCGCAGAGGCGGTGGCCAGAGCGGCCACGTGGTCCCACTACCATCCGGCGTCTATCAGGTTCTCCAATGAAGAGTGATATGGTGGATTGAGCGAAAGGAGGTATCTGGCAATGGCGGAGAAGGAGATCGGGAGGATCACCAACTACTTCTCGAAGATAGGAGTAGCTGTCATCGAACTGACCGCTCCCGTACGGTTGGGAGATGAGATCCACATCGTAGGGGGAGAGCGCGATTTCAGCCAGACGGTGGACTCCATGCAGGTGGAGCACCAGGCGATTGAGGAGGGCCAGGCCGGTCAAGAGATCGCGATCAAGCTCGATGAGAAGGCTCGTCCAGGGGACATCGTCTACAAGGCAGAATAGGACACGTTGAGCACTAGCACGACCGCCTCCGGATAGCCCTCGAGATGACAGAGCGCCCTTCACGTTGGACTTCCGGGCCGGCGAAGGACCCGAACCACGCATCGCGTTGAGGAGCGAGAAGACTTCGGCAGCGTTGCTCGCTACTACGCCAAGTACGGAGCTGTGACTTCACCGATGGCAACAGAGAGACGGATCGCTGAGGATGTACCCCGGAGGATGGGTGCGCCGCTGACCTGGCGGGCGGTCGGGATCAGTGCCAGAACGACCAGAGTGTCTCCTTATGCAGCAGCAATCGTGCCCACTCGTAGAAAGAGAGACGAGGTTCCGGCGCCCCGTCTCTCACTTAAGGAGGAAACATAAGGAGGAAAGGTTTCCTTAGTCTCATTCTAGCACGCCCGTGGCGACTTAGTCAATAGTACTCTATACCTACTAGGTCGCCCCATGTGGCATAAGCGTTGGGTACGCAGACCGGGGCAGTGGAGGAGATAGTGGCTCGAGCGACAGTCAAGTGGGTTGGAAAGGGAGAATTCGTCGGCACCGATAGCACCAGGCACAGCGTCGTGATGTCCACGCAGGATGAAGAGAACGCCACGGGCATGAAGCCCTCCGAAGTGCTCCTCGTCGCCCTGGGTGGGTGCACGGGTGTGGACGTGGTCTCCATCCTCAAGAAGCGCCGGCAAGATGTGACTGGCCTTGAGATTGAACTCACTGCCGAGCAGGACCCCAATCCTCCGTGGACGTTTCGCCGCATCAGCGCCCACTACACCCTGCGTGGCTCCAACCTCTCAGAGAGCGCGGTACAGCGAGCCATCCAACTCTCTGAGGAGAAGTACTGTTCCGTCGGCACCACTCTCTCCGGTGTGGCGGAGATGACCAGCATCTTCACGATCCTCGACGATGAGTGACGAGACAGCCTCCACCAACCCTCGGCATTCGCAGCAGTCGTGCCTTGGGAACATAAACCGAATCAATCAGCCAAACACGAGGGTACCATGGCCAGAATCGTAGCGGTCGCGGGCAAGGGTGGCACCGGCAAGACCCTGGTGTCGGCCCTGCTCGTCAGTTATCTGGTGGACGGGGGACGTGGGCCGGTGCTGGCCATAGATGCCGACCCCAGTACCAACCTCGACCTCACACTGGGCACCACGGTCGAGGAGACAGTAGGCGACATCCGCGAGGATACCTCCGAGCAAGTCAGCACAGGAACTTTCTCTAGCGGCATCAGCAAGCCTGAGTACCTTGAGCTCAGGGTCAACCAGGCCATCACCGAGGAACAAGGCTACGACCTTCTGGCCATGGGCCGACCGGAAGGCCCTGGCTGCTACTGCGCCGCAAACAACATGCTTCGGCAATGCATAGACCGCCTCTCCAAATCCTACAACTACGTGGTCATAGACAATGAGGCCGGCCTGGAGCATCTGAGCCGGCGCACCACGGAGAACGTGGACCTGCTCCTCATCGTTTCCGATCCTACCATGCGAGGCCTGAAAACGGCGGAGAGGGTCACCCAACTCATCGACGAATTGAAGACCCAGGTGAGCAACACCCGCCTGATCCTCAACCGGGTGCCTACAGGCTCCGACGGGGAGCCTACTCTTCCGCTTGAGCTGAGCAAGTTCATTGATGAGAAGGGGTTGAAGCTGGCCGGATTGATCCCCATGGACTCCTTGGTGGCAGAATACGACGTCGTAGGGCGTCCTCTCGTCGAGCTTCCGCGAGAATCGCCTGCCCGCCAAGCAGTGGAAGCCGCTTTCGATTCCCTCGACGGCTTGCTCTGACGTTCCACGGGCGTTCCCCGGATTCCACTAGACCAAGGAGGCAAAGTGTCCAAGATAGCGGTAACCGGAAAAGGCGGCGTGGGCAAGACGACTGTGACCAGCCTGCTGGCCCACACCTATGCTCAGCAAGGGCGTAGAGTCATCGTCATCGATGCCGACCCCTCGCCCAACCTGGCGTGGGCCCTGGGCTTCCCACCGGAGCTGGTAGCCCAGATCACGCCTATCGCAGAGATGGAAGAGCTTATCGAAGAGCGCACCGGAGCGAAGCCCGGAGGTGTGGGAGGGTGGTTCAAAATGAACCCCCGCGTCGACGATATCCCAGAGCGCTTCAGCGCAGAGCACCATGGCATCAAGCTCCTGCAGTTGGGCACCGTCAAGAAAGGCGGCGGCGGCTGCATCTGCCCCGAGAGCGTCCTCGTCAAGACGCTGGTCACCCACCTTCTCCTGGATGACTCCTCCGAAGAAGTGATCATGGACATGGAGGCTGGCGTCGAGCACCTGGGGCGAGCCACCGCGCAAGCCGTCGATGCCTTTCTCATCGTGGTCGAACCCGGACGTCGAAGCCTTCAAACGGCCGAACTGATCCAGCGTTTGGCGCAGGACATCGGTATCACCAATCTGTATCTGATCGGCAACGGCGTCCGCGACGAGAGAGATGGAGAATTCCTTCGTCAGCACGGCCCCCATCTCCCGATCCTGGGCCTCCTGCCCTACAGTCCCGAGGCTATCGAGGCGGACATGCAGGGGGTTGCCGTTTTCGAAGCGGCCCCCAAGCTCGTCGAAGCAACTAACCTCGTAGCCGCACAGCTCGACGAACTGAGGTCGGCAACCTAGCGCACACCTTCTCCGGCCTTCTACGCTCCCCTCGGGCAAGCCCGGCGGCGGGGCCCCCTCAACGCCTGGCTCCAACTCGGTACCCTATCCCGGGGACGACAACGCCTTGCTATTGCAATATTCTTGCACTTGACAAATAGTAGCACTCATGGTATCCTCTCAGGTATACACGGGAGGAGCCATGACCCACCACCACAAAGTAGTCGACGCACTGCAGCAGATAGGCTATCGTCTCACGCCCCAGCGCATGATGATCCTGGAGGCCATAGCCCACAGCAGCGGCCACATCAGCGCGGAAGAGATCCTGGAGACCGTTCGCGTAGAGTACCCATACCTCGACATCTCCACCGTCTACCGTACGCTCGATCTCCTGAAGACCCTACACCTCGCGAGCGAGACGGACTTGGGACGGGGCCACGCCCAGTATGAACTGCTCAGCAAGGGACTTCACCATCACCTTATCTGTACCGAGTGCGGAATGATCCTGGACGTTGAGAACTCCTTTCTGGATCCGTTGCGAACATCCATAGACGATACATACGACTTCTATCCCGAGATAGAGCACCTGGCCATTTTCGGTATATGTGGCAAGTGCAAGACCGCTCTCTGATCGCCAGACGAGATGCCGGCGCCCGACCACGCTGGCACGGCACGCATTCGTGTGGCGCAGAAGCACATACGTGACCCCAACCGCGATAGGCGCGGCTGAGTAGGAAAGGAGAGAGTGATGATCATCTTGAGCACTGCTTGGCTTGTGCCGGTTCTGATACCGAAGGCCATGCACATCCCAGACGGATTCCTGTCCCTCGTGGTCGCCGGAGTAGCCTGGGTGTTGTCCATCGTGGCCCTCGCCTACGCCGTCCGCCAGACCAATCGGCAACTCGGAGAGAGGCAGGTGCCTCTGATGGGCGTGATGGCCGCCTTCATCTTTGCCGCCCAGATGCTCAACTTCCCGGTCGCCGGCGGCACATCGGGGCACCTCATTGGAGGGGCTCTGGCAGCCATCCTCCTGGGACCCTGGGCGGGCATGCTCGTCATGACCAGCGTGGTCGCCGTTCAAGCACTGCTCTTCCAGGACGGCGGGCTGGTGGCGATGGGCGCCAATATCCTCAACATGGCGGTGATCGCCAGCCTCGTCGGCTACTACGTCTACCTTGCCGTACAGAAGATCCTGGGAGATAGGGCCTGGGTGAATCTGGGGAGCGCCTTCGTAGCTGCGTGGTGCTCGGTCTTCGCGGCATCCCTGGTCTGCGCGATTCAGCTTGCCCTGTCGGGCTCTTCGCCGCTGATGGTTGCCTTGCCGGCCATGGGAGGCGTCCACGCCCTCATCGGCGTCGGCGAGGGCCTGGTCACGGTTGCCGCGCTGGCGTTCATCACCGCCACCAGGCGCGACCTCGTCCAGTCCCGGCCAACCGCAAACTAGGGAGGACATAGATGAAGAACAAGACTTGGTGGATAGCTGGAGTCGGCCTGCTTATCGCGCTGGCGGTTACCATCATCTCTCCTCTGGCCTCACCCTGGCCAGATGGGCTCGAGAGAGTGGCTGAGGATCATGGGTTTCTGGATCTGGGGGAGGACGCGCTGTATGAAATCATTCCCGACTACGTCCTGCCAGGAGTCCCGAGCGAATCTCTGGCCACGATCCTTGCAGGGATGGTGGGTGTACTCATCGTCTTCGGCGTGGGTGTGGGCGCAGGCTACGTTCTGAGGAGAAGACCGCCGGTCGACCAAACGGGCTAGGAGCACCTCGCTTCACCTTCCAGGGAGGAGGATGGCCTCCCTTGCGCTGGGGGCGTGTCCGTCGTTTTCGAGAGGATCTTCTTGAGCCACATCCAGTTTCTGGATCTCTATCAGGATGAAGACAGTCTGATACACCGCCAGGATCCGAGGGTGAAACTCGTGATCACGCTGGCTGTGATCGTGGCTGTCACCGCCCTGCCTCGTGGGGCCTGGATTTCCTACTTGCTCTGTCTGCTATACGTGGCCGTGATCGGAGGACTGTCCCGCGTCCAACCCCAGCTCATTCTCAAGAGGTCCTTGGTTGCCATCCCCTTCGCCCTGGCCGCGTTGACACTGATCTTCACGATCGACGGCATGCCCCTGGCGACTCTGAGACTGGGGGACTGGAGCCTATCGCTCACCAGAGAAGGTCTTGTCGCCTTCGTCAGTATTCTCATCAAAGCCTGGCTCTCCATGCTGGCAGCTACTCTGCTGGTGACTACCACCACCTTCCCTAGCCTGATAGGCGCGGCGAGGTGGCTGAGAGTGCCAAAGGTCATCGTCTCTGTGGTCTCTTTCATGTACCGCTACATCTTCGTCATCGCCGACGAAGCCCTGCGACTGTTTCGCGCCAGGGAAGCGCGCAGCGCCAACCCTGAAGGGAAGCCCGCGGGAAGCGTCCGTTGGCGAGCCAGCGTGCTCGGCGGCATGATCGGGTCGCTCTTCATACGCAGCTACGAGCGAAGCGAGCGTATCTATGCCGCCATGCTCTCGAGGGGCTTCGACGGCGAGGTCCGCACTCTGCGCATCGAGAAGCTGGCCCTTACAGATGTTCTGACCATCGGGACCTTCGTTGTCTTTCTGGCGGCAGTCTTGATGCTGAGCTAGACTCCCACGCGCAGAGAGAACGGGCACGCATGACCGTGTTGGATACCCGATTGAAGAAAGCACACGAGAGAATATCGCAAGAGCAGCGCCCTGTGGTCCAGTTGGACGCGCTCAGTTTCAGCTACCCCGACGGCAGGCAGGCGCTAGACAGGATTTCCTTGACGATACGTGGAGGGGAGAAGGTAGCGCTCGTGGGGCCCAACGGCGCCGGAAAATCCACGCTGCTCCTGCATCTCAACGGCATTCTCCGAGGCCACGGTGCTGTCAAGGTCTTGGGCATGCCCATCGGCAATGGCAACCTCGGCTTGATACGTAGCCAGGTGGGGTTGGTCTTTCAGCACCCCGACGATCAGCTCTTCTCTCCAACCGTCTTCGAGGACGTCGCCTTCGGACCGTTGCACATGGACCTGGACGAAGAGGAGGTCCGCCGACGCGTGGCATGGGCCCTGGCTCAGGTGGGCATGGAGGGGTTCGAGGAACGTATGCCCCACCATCTCAGCCTCGGGGAGAAGAAGCGTATCGCCATTGCCACCGTGCTGGCTATGGAACCTGACATCCTGGCACTGGACGAACCTTCCGGAGAGCTGGACCCTCGCTCCAGGAGAGCGCTGATCCGTCTGCTTGAGTCACTACCTCAGACCCTGCTCGTAGCGACTCACGACATGCGGCTCGTTCACGAATTGGCCACCCGCACAGTCGTCCTCGACGGTGGCAGAATCGTGGCCGATGGGCCTACCACGGACATCCTCAGCGACTCTGCACTTCTCGACAGGCACGGCCTCGAAGCCCCCTAATCGCGCCTCCACACTTAGAGTTGCGGGATCCGTCGGGGCAGCCGTGCCTGAGGCGAAGGCTACACACTACACCTCACCCACCATCCACGAAGAGCGGCACCAGCGCGAAGTCCTTCACATCCACCAGCCCTTTGTCGGTTAGCTTCAGTGCGGGTATCACTGGCAAGGCCAGGAAGGACATGGCCATGAAGGGTGTGGGCACAGTGCAACCGATGTCTCTAGCAGCCTTCTCCACCGCCTCCATCTCCACGCTCACCTCCGGCGCCGACTTCTCAGACATCAACCCGGCGATGGGCAACCGTACCGTAGCCAGCACCAGACCTCCTGACGCGACCACAAGCCCGCCCTGCATCTTCACGATCTGCACGGCGGCGGTCATCATGTCCTCATCGTTGGTGCCCACCACAATGATGTTGTGGGAATCGTGGGCCACGGATGACGCCAGAGCCCCTCGCTTCAGTCCAAAACCCTTCACGAAGCCCAGACCTGTGTTCCCCGAGGCGAGGTGCCTCTCGATCACGGCCAGCTTCAGAATGTCTCGTTCCAGATCAGGAACCGCCAGACCATCTGCAGTCTTGATCTCGTACACGCCCTGCTTGGTGACCAATTGATCCGGGGTCAGCTCTATGACCCTGACCCGTCTTCCTTCCGCTTCGACGCGAAAATCCTCCAACTCTATCCAGGCAACGTTGACGGTACCCCTGAGGGGCACTGGCCGGCTCTCGCCACCCATGGCCAGCATTTCCCCATCCTCCGCCACCAGACGACCGCCCCTGTAGACCTGCTTGACCTCGAAAGTGTCGAAGTCTTCGAACACCACCAGGTCAGCACGATATCCAGGCGCAACCGCACCCACTCCGTGCAGCCCGAAGTACTCGGCAGCGTTGACGGTCGCCATCTGGATCGCCAGCACAGGCTTCAATCCCAACCCTACGGCTTTCCTTACTATGTGATCCATGTGACCATACTCGAGCAGCTTGGCCGGGTCGTTGTCGTCGCTCACCAACATGCAGCGACGCGCGTTCTCCGGAGTGACGAGCGGCAACAAAGCCTCCATGTTCTTGGCTACGCTGCCCTCACGAATCATGATATACATCCCTCGCTGCAGTTTCTCCCTGGCCTCCTCCAGAGTGCTACTCTCGTGATCCGATGCGATTCCAGCGGCGATGTACGCGTTGAGATCCTTTCCCGATAGTCCAGGCGCGTGACCGTCCACTCGCTTCCCGTCGGCGATAGCTATCCGGGCCAAGACGTCCTCGCTCCTAGCCAGAACCCCTGGGTAGTTCATCATCTCCGCCACCCCCACGACCCAGTCTTCGCGCAGCAGTGGCGACATGTCATAGGACATCAATCTCGAGCCCGCCGTCTCCAGTTCGCTGGATGGGACGCAGGAGGGCAACATGAAGTAGACTACCAAAGGGCTCCCCTTGCTCGACTCCATCATGTACAGAATGCCGTCCAGACCCAAGACATTGGCTATTTCGTGCGGGTCAGCGATGACGGTTGTCGTCCCACGGGGAACGACGACTCGTGCGAACTCGGGGATACGGAGCATGGAGCTCTCGATGTGGACGTGTCCGTCTATGAGCCCAGGACACAGGTAAGCACCCTCTAGGTCGACCACCTCCTTGGCCTCGTAGGGCCCCAGCCCCACCACTCTGGTGTCCGCTACTGCCACGTCGGCCTGATGAATCTCTCCAGAAAGCACGTTGACGAGGCGAGCATTCTTTAGCAGGAGCTCCGCTGGCTCCTCACCTCGAGCGATCTTGATGATCGTGTCCAGTCCACCCACTGCACGCCTCCTTCCACGTAGAGCATCTCCCGGGGTAAAAGAGACGGTCGGGAACATCGTGTCCCCCACCGCCATTGGAGCATCAGGAAGCCCACAGTCTGTTACACGCTGTGCCTACTGAGCTTCTAGATTGAAGATCAAACTGGTGATCGACCACCTGCCATCTGCTTTGGCGAAGGTCCAGCGGTCGCCCGCCGGAGCGTGATCTATGCCGATCGTGCTTGTGGTCAGCGCCGTAGCTGTGTCGCCCTCGATGGCAAGTTCCACGTCAGGATGGGTAACTGAACTGGGTGCGGAGGGGAAGATCTCATTTATGTAACGCTCTCGAATGGCGGCGATCCCTTCCCATACGCGATCATCCGCGGAGTTGTCCGGCGTGTGATTGGCGTCCGTCACCACGCCATCTTGGTCCCAGATCTCCATCAGCCGGTCTATATCCTGCGAGACGACGCCCTCCGCTTCAGCACCTAGTAACTGCATGATGGCTTCTTCGTCGTTGGCAGGCGTCGGGGTGTCCGTGCCCCTGGGCCGAGGCGACGGAATCCCCTCCGGCGCACTGGGAACCTCGGGCGCACTACACGCCGCAACCATCATGCAAACCAGAACAAGAAGCGCAACCCACGTCCTCTTCACTCTACCCAAAGCCTCCACGGTTTTACGGGTTATCTTACCACAGTCTGCGAGAATGTCAAGCGTGTTGGACCCCGACCCAAGAGCGGCCAGCGCTGCGCGCTCTTGACAGCCCTGGATGCCTGCACCTTGCCTGTGGACTCAGATCAGAACCTATGATACTCTTGCCTCCAGGAGATCACCACGTGCAGAGAAGGACCGTCTTCCTCTCCCCACATCTCGATGACGCCGCCCTATCATGCGGAGGGTTGATCTGTTCCCAGGCTCTGAGCGGGACACCGGTCCTCGTAGTGTCCATCTTTGCCGGTCTACCTGCGCTGTCGTCAGTGTCCCCTCTCGCCACAGAGCTTCACGAGCGCTGGGGCAACACCGCCAACCCGGTGGGCGCGCGTCTTCAAGAGGACCGGAAGGCTATGCGGCTGTTGAGGGCCGATTGTCTCCATCTGGGGTACCTCGATGCTATCTACCGAGCGGAGAGCGAGTCCTTCCTCTATACAGCGGATGAAGAGCTGTTTGCCCCTCCATGTCCCTCGGACGCGCGCCTGGTTGCTCAGATCGTTTCGGACCTGGGCAGTCTCCTCGTGGCTGAGGGCAACACGCTGTTTGCACCGCTGGCAGTCGGAAACCACGTGGACCACCACCTTGTCAGAGACGCAGCCCTGGCCCTGGCGAGTCCTTCTCTTCCAGTTGTCTTCTACGAAGACTACCCCTATGTGGAGCGGCCAGGAGATCTAACGGAGGCCCTAGACACGATCAGTCCTGCGACGTGGAAGTCAGATGTGCGGCCACTGAGCGAGGAGTGTTTGCAGACAAAGACCAAGGCCATCGCCGCCTACCGTTCCCAACTGGGCACCCTGTTCGGCGGCGAGGAGAGAATGGCTCGGCGGGTGCGGGACTACGCGCTCACCGTGAGTCCGAACCAAGAGTATGGCGAGAGATACTGGCGAAGAACCGGGGATTAGTAATCTGGGGCATCTCGCACGCTCGGTTGAAGCCTAGCAGACTGGTATGCTATAATCTGTTTGGGTGCAGAATGGAGCAGATACGAAGCTTCGTGGCCATCGAGCTTAGCGAGCAACTGAAGGCGGAGCTCAGCTCGATCCAGGAGACGCTGAAGGTCAAGGGCGTCGCCGACCAGGTTCGCTGGGTCAAGCCGGACGGCATACACCTTACCCTCCAGTTCCTGGGTGATGTACCGGCGGATAGGGTGAAGGAGATCTCCTTGGCCATGGCCGATGGTACCCGGGGAGTTGCCCCTTTCAATCTCTCCTTCGCCGGAGTGGATTGCTTTCCTTCCACCAGTCGCCCAAACGTCCTTTGGGTCGGGGTGGAAGGCGACAGCGATACCCTCGCAGGGCTTCAAGCCAACATCCAGACTCGCCTCGCACGCCAGGGTTACCCGCCAGAGAAGCGGAAGTACACACCTCATCTCACCCTGGGCCGAGTGGCTCGGCACGTCGGCGATGGGGATCGCCGCAGACTGGGCACGCTAGTCAGGACTTGCAGCATTGAGCCTCTGGGGGGGATGGAGGTGCGCGAGGTTTGCCTCATGAGGAGCCAACTGTCTCCGGCAGGGGCCCGGTATTCTCGGCTGGCAGTGGCAAAGCTGGAGGCCGAATGACCATCGTGGCCGTGGTCGGAGATGGGTCTTGCTCGGCCGCTACGGCCTGTCTGGCGGAGGAGACCGGACGCCTGCTGGCGGAGCATGGAGCCACCGTCGTCTGCGGAGGACTCGGCGGAGTGATGGAAGCCGCTTGCCGCGGAGCCAAGAGTGCTGGCGGTCTGACCATCGGCATCTTGCCCGGACGTAGGCGGCAGGACGCCAACCGCTACGTAGATATCCCGATCGTCACTGGCATGGGGGAGGCACGCAACGTGATCGTGGTCAGTTCCTCCGAATCGGTGATCGCCATCAGTGGAGGATACGGCACCTTGTCGGAGATCGCCCACGCTCTGAAACAGGGCATCCCTGTGGTCGGTCTGGGCTCCTGGCAACTGAGCAAAGATGGCCGGGAGGACACTCGGGCCATAGACCACTCCAGTGACCCGGCTGAAGCCGTGCAGAAAGCACTGGCGTTGGCCATAGAATAGAGAAGGGAGGCCGGCATGCTTTTCCAGGACCGCCGTGAGGCCGGGCAGGCCTTGGCAAGGGAGTTGGCATCATTCAAGGGCAGCTCCAACTTGATCGTGCTGGGCATCCCGCGAGGCGGAGTCGTGGTAGGGCACGAGATCGCCAAGGCGCTCGGAGCACCTATCGACGTCTATATCACCCGAAAGATCGGCGCCCCCCACAACCCCGAGCTTGCCATCGGAGCCGTGGCCAGCGATGGCACGCTGATCATCGATCAACAGTTGGTGAGACGGCTCGGTGTGGATGAGGACTACATCGAAGAGGAATCGAAACGGCAGAAGGACGAGATCAGCAGGCGTCTGTCTGAGTACCGTGGGGACCGCCCAAGCCCTCAGTTAGCAGGGAAGATCGTGATCCTCGTTGACGATGGCGTAGCCACTGGTGCCACGACACTAGTCACCATCAGGGCGATCAAAGCCCAGGATCCCAGCGAACTGGTCTTGGCCGTTCCCGTTGGACCGCGGGATAGCATCGAGAGCCTCAGACAGGAAGTGGACAAGATCGTCTGCTTGCACGCCCCTGAGATCTTCTGGGCGGTAGGGGCTTTCTACAATGTGTTCGACCAGACTTCGGATGCCGAGGTGAAGGCTCTGCTACAGATCGACCAGGAGCAAGAGGTCTAGGAGCCTCAGCCACCGTCGCTCTGCCCGCCGGGACTACTCTCGTCCCCTGATTGTCGTATGCCCGACCTCAGTGCTTGCGTTCTGCGCGATAGGTCCCGCACCACGTAGAGAATCAGCCACGAGGCAGCGAGGGCCAGTAGCAGAAGAGCGACGATCCCCGTCAACTGTGCGTACAGCTGCGCCGGCCAGTCAGCCTGGAAGCCCGGCCCCGCAAGCAATCCGGACACCCCTTGCCCGTCTATGCCAAGGTACTGTGTGACACCCACCCCGTTCCAACCGGCGCCGGTGCTCCCATCCGCGAATACCCCGACGGCTATCAAGCCCCACAAGCCAGATATGCCGTGCATGGCTACCGCGGCGGTGTGATCGTCGAGTCGCAGCTTCACGTCGAACAGGTAGATGCTCAGAGGAAGCAGAAGCCCCGCTATCGCCCCGATGACCAGAGCAGCCCAGGCAGGCACGAACGCACACGAAGCGCTGATGGCTATCAGAGCGGCCACCAAACCCCTGGCGACCATCAGCAGGTCCGGACCACCACGGACGAACCAAACGTACAACGAGCTCACCAGGATGCCTCCACACCCAGCGAGGACAACATTGAGCAGTATTCGCACGTAGGACACGCCCGACACCAGAGGACTACCCACCACCAGGCCAAACCACCCCAGCAGCAGCAGAAACGCCCCCAGGACACCAAGAACCGGAAAGTGCACGGGAGGAGGATCCGCCACGACCTTCACCGTGCTGGCCCTCGCTCCGGAGGCAACAATCGCCGCCAGAGCGAAGAACCCGCCCAGAGCATGGAGCGTGCCTGCGCCAGCATAATCCACGAACCCGTGCCCTAACTCAATGGTTGTGCCTAGTTGCGACAGGTAGCCACCTCCCCAGACCCAATTGCCGTAGACCGGATACACCAGAACGCCGAAGACCATGCCCAACCCCACAAGAGCCAGGAATCTGAGACGCGTGGCCAAGGCCAGCATGGGAATGCACAATGCCGTGGCAGCTAACGCCGCGTAGTACAAGAACACAGGAGCGACCTCCGTATCCAGCGAATCGCGGAGCACAAGAAACCCATCCAGACCTATGATACCCCATCCCGGACCCCACACCCTGTCCACAGGCGACCACTCCGAGCGCAAGTCTTGCGCGCCCTCGAACTCGGAAACCAACCCCAGCCCCCCGAACTGTAGGCCGAAGCCCACCACACCATAGACAACGACACCCAGAGCCAGAGCGATCATACCTACCGCTGCGACGGAGGCGGCCACTTCCCTCCTGGAGGCAGAGGTGGCCATCATAGTCAGCCCCGCGGGGATCAGGAAGACGAGACATGCCGCAACCAAGGACAAGTCGAGCTCCATCCCTGCGGCTACCAGGCGCCTGAGTGCGCCGGCGACTCCGGACCCAACGCCAGAAGTGAGAACCGCGGAGTATGCCAGAACCGCGCTCCAGATCATCATTATCGACATGCTGCCTCCCAGTTCTCGATGTCACCGCATTCTACCACACGTCGGCTCGCGAGGCAAGGGGTACCTATTTCCTATTGCAGACAGCAGCTAACGACGATACACTTGAGGAGGAATGCCAACAATGCCAACAACCCCAAGAGAGGCCGCCCGGTCGCAAACGAAGAGACAACAGATGAGACGGCATAGGTTCCTGACCACAGGCGACATCGCCGCCTACTGTGAGGTCAGCAATGCTGCTGTTCTGAAATGGATCGACGCCGGCAAGCTCCCCGTGTTCACTACGCCAGGCGGGCACTATCGTGTCCTGCGGAACGACTTCCGTTACTTCCTCCTACGGCACGGCATGTTCGTAGATGACGGATTCTTCGGGAAGAGCCACAGTAGAAAGCGGATCCTGATTGTGGACGACGAGCCAACGGTGGTCACCTTCATCGAAAGCGCACTGCGCCTGATGGGTGCGTACGAGCTTGCCACGGCCACCGACGGCTTCGATGCGGGGCAGCAAGTCATCGCCTTCGAGCCCGATCTCATCATCTTGGACATCATGCTCCCTGGTATGGACGGCTTCGAGGTCTGCACCAGGGTGAAGACAGACCCAGCAACCGCCCATGTGAAGATCCTGGCTGTGACCGGGTTTGCCACCGAGGAGAACATTCAACGAATGCTGCACGCCGGCGCCGATGATTACCTTGGTAAACCCCTAAAGATGCAGGATCTACGAGAGAAGGTCGAGCACCTGCTCGGCACTGACGGATAGCACCATTGTGCCAAGCTGCCCGAAGGTAGGATCGCCATCGCGAGCGACGAGCGAACCCTTCGCCATATCGTACAATGAGAAGCTCAGCCGAAGAACTGTCCTTGATACAGCACCTGTGGCCATTCTCGTCACCTCCGCCGCGGTGGAGCGAGTCGCCAGCCTCTGCGTCAGCGAGGCGCTGACGCTTGCGGGGACGACCAAGCATGCAGTCCGCTACCGTGGACAGTCTCCAGGAAGCTGAGGGATCATGAAGGCTCGCGGGGTTGACACAGCCCAATCACCCAGTAGCAGAAGCCGCATCACTAGGAGTCTTGAGGAACTCAATGCGGTGGCCACCGCCATCGGAGGCGTGTTCAAGCTGGGCGACCTGCTGGAGCTCGCTCTCGACAAGTCCCTCGATCTCTCCACTGCTAACAAGGGTGCTATCCACTTGCTAGGGGAAACCGACCGAACGCTCGAACTTCTCGCTCACCGTGGGCTCTCGCCACAGTACGTGAAGACTTCTCCTGTGCTGGCCCTGGGAGAAGACATACCCGGACGCGTGGCACAGACAGCGCAACCACTTCTCGCAAGCCGCTCTTCGACTGACACGTCGCTTCGTTCCCATCTGATGGACGTTGAAGAATCTGGCTCGCTAGTGTGCCTGCCCCTACTGTCCAATGACCGAGTCCTGGGCACCATGACCCTGCTGAGCGGTGAACAAGGTCACTTCGTGTACGACGACTTGCAGCTTCTCGGCTTCGTGGCGCGCCACATCGCAGCAGGCATCGAGAGTGCCAGGTTATTCCAAGAGAAAGAAGACCGCGTCCATGAACTCGCTGCTCTCAACGAGATAGGGCACGCTATTGGATCCACTTTGGATCTCGCTCCGGTCCTGAAGCTGGTTGCTCAGAAGACGGCACAGATCTGCAATGTCGAGCGCTGCAGCATCTTGCTCCTCGATCAGCAAAAGAAGAAGCTCGTGCCCATGATGTCACAACTGGCCTCGGGAGCCAGGGACGCCGAACTGTGGCGGATGTTCAGGGAAGAGACCCTGCGCGAGGAAGTGGATGACCTCCCTGACGTGACAGAGGTGATCAGGAAAGGAAAGACAGTAGTCCTTGACGAACGATCAATTTCGCGCCTGCCCAAGCGATGGACCGAGCCCTTCAGCATAGCCAGCCTGCTTCTCGTGCCGCTGGTAACCAGAGAGGAGATCATCGGTCTTATGGGCCTGGACTACACGATGCCAGGGCGCCAATTCAGCGCCCGGCAAGTGGATCTGGCGACCACTCTTGGGCGGCAGGTGGCGATGGCCATCGAGAACGCGCGTCTATACTCACGCCAGAGGCGCCGGGCACTGCAACTCACTATCATCAACGAGGTTGGTCGCCGTGCTACCTCTAGCCTCGATCTAGAAACGCTGCTGCGGGAGACTGCGGCGGCCATACGGGAAGGCTTCAACTACGACTTCGTGTCGATACTCCTGGCCGATGCGAAGGCTGGCAAGATGGTCCAGCGAGCGGAGTCTGGTCGCGCCGAACACATGCACGTGCCTGAGTACAGTCAGAGCGCGGGAGAGGGTCTCGTCGGTTGGGCAGTGAGGCAGAGAAAAGCCATCGTGGTCAATGACGTCAGCCGCGACGCTCGATACCTCGAAGGTTTCCCGGACAGACCCTTCACACAATCGGAAATGGTCGTGCCTATCAGTCTAGGCGACAAAGTGATCGCTGCCCTGGATATCCAATCGGCTGAGCTGAACGCGTTTGACCTCACCGACCTCATGTCCATGCAAGCCATCGTGGATCGGTTGACAGCGGCCATACGCAACGCACAGCTATACGAGGAGATCACCCGGCACTCCACCGATCTTGAGGCCGCCAACCGGCAACTCATGGCGCTCCAGGAGGTGGGTGCATCTCTGGCGCGCACGTGGAGCCTGCAGGACGTGCTCCAGAATACCGTGGATAGTGTGGTCAAGGGCCTGGGCTATTCGGTCGCTGTCATCGGTGTGGTGGACGCAGAACAGTTGGTGATGGAGAACGTTGTGCTCGGTGCAACCAACACAACTCTCCTCCAACAGATCGAAGACCTGGCCGGTGAGGAACTGAAGGGCATTCGACTGCCACTGGACCCCGAGAGCGGTGTGGTAGCCAGGGCTCTCTCGAAGGAGAGGTTGTTGATCACCGACAGCCTCCACGACTTGTTTGGAGACGTTCTCGACCTGAAGGCGTGTGCAGAGGTGCAAGAGCTGGGTGGCATCAAGACGATCGTCACGATGCCGCTATTACTGGAGGACAAGCCACTGGGCGCCCTCTGTGCGGCGACCGGGCAAACCGAGGTCAGCCACGAGGATCTGGCGTCCCTGTCCGTCTTCGCCAATCAGGCGGCGCTGGCTATCGAGAACGTGAGGCTGTACGAGAGAACCAGAACTAGACTGAACCAGCTATCCACCCTGCATGAGGTTTCTGTCGCCGCCACTTCTACCCTGGAGCTGACGCAGATCCTCGATCGCATCGTAGGAGCCCTCCAGGAAACCCAGGGGTTCTCCAATCTGATGCTCATGCTCGTCGACGAGGAAGACGAGAACAAGAAGCTGAAGGTAGCAGCCGGTCGGGGCTATTCTCCGGCTCTCGCGGAGCGCATCGACTCCAAGGTGGGCGACGGTATCACCGGCTGGGTCGCGTTGACGGGCGAGCCGCTGAACGTTCCTGACGTGACCTTGGACGAGCGTTATGTCATGGTCGATGAGAATGTGCGCTCCGAGGTGTGCGTGCCACTGGCTGTTGGCAACAAGGTCATCGGCGTCCTGAACGCTGAGAGCAGTGAAGTGGCCGCCTTCTCCGACGACACCGTCCGCTTTCTGTCCACCCTGGCCGGTCAACTCGCCGTGATCATAGAGAATGCCCAGCTCTTTCAGAGGGTGGCTCAGAGCGAGCGCGACTGGGAAGATACCTTCAAGGCGATCACGGACGGCATTGCGATCTGCGACGCGGACCTGAGCATACTGCGGGTCAATCCTGCCCTGGCAAACATCATGGAGACATCTCCAGAGACACTGGTGGGCAGACGCTGCTTCGAGATCTTCTCCTACTGCACAGGGCCTACCAGCGCTTCCTGTCCTCACCGACACGCCATGCGGACGGGGGAACCAACCTCCATCGAGGTTGACGAACCGCCTCTCAAGAAGACCCTTCACATCTTCAGCTTCCCTATCTTGGATGAAGCAGGCCAAGCCAAGGGCATCGTTCATACTGTCAGGGACACCACCGACGACAAGGCCTTGCGGCTGCAACTCCTGCAAACCGAGAAGCTGGCCGCCATCGGCGAATTGGTTTCTGGGGTCGCTCACGAACTCAACAACCCCTTGACCTCGGTGCTGGGATACGCCCAACTCCTGCAGGCTGCAGACGTCACACCGGAGATACGCGATGATCTGCGAACCATCTACCAGGAAGCCCAGCGCAGTGCCAAGATCATAGAGAACCTCCTCACCTTTGCGCGCAAGGAAACCACAGAGAAGCAGTATACCGACATCAACCAGTTGCTCAAGGACACCCTCAAACTGAGAGCCTATCAACTCAAGGTGGACGACGTTGCGTTGTCAAGTGAGTTCGACGAGAACCTACCTTGGACCATGGCCGCCCCACACCAGTTGCAGCAAGCCTTCCTGAACCTGATCAACAACGCGCATCAAGCTGTCATGGCGTCACCAGGCGAGCGATGCCTGACGCTGAGAACCGAGACCGACGGCAAAGTCATTCGAGTCCTAGTCATCGACACTGGGCCTGGCATCCCAGAGGAGCACATCGGCAAGATCTTCGATCCCTTCTACACGACGAAAGACGTGGGCCAGGGCACAGGACTGGGCCTCTCCATCGCCTTCGGCATAGTGCAGGAACACAGCGGACGCATCGGGGCCGAGAGCGAGCCGAACAAGGGAACCACCTTCATCGTAGAACTGCCGATCATCGAGTGTCCCGCTGGCGATGCCCCCCAACTGAACGACACGGATGCCCTGGAGAGCCAAGAGGGCAAGAGGATGATGGTCATCAATGACGAAGAAAAAA
>DAOUEW010000143.1:0-2587 GCA_034430275.1 Anaerolineae bacterium
TGGATGGCGTCCGCGATATCCTCCACATCGAGCGGATTCACGAGTAGCGCGGCATCCCCCGCCACCTCGGACAGCGAAGAGGAATGCGAGGTCACGACGGGGGTGCCATAGCCAGCCGCCTCCAGGATGGGGAACCCGAAGCCCTCGTAGAGAGAAGGGAACACGAAGACGTCTGCCCCCGAGTACAAGTCGGCCTTCTCCTCCCCCACGTAGCCCGTGAGGATCACGTCCTTCCCAAAAGGTGAGCCCTCTACCAGACGCTTCACCTCGGCAAAACCCACACCCGGGTTACCTCCCAACACCAACTGGTGGGGGACCCCTCGCTCCTTCAGCCTGAAGAACGCCTCCACGATGCGGGCCACGTTCTTCTTTGTCTCCAACCGCCCCAGGAAAAAAAGGTAAGGGGCGGTGATACCGTGGCTTTGCAGCGTGCGCGCAACCTGCTCCTGCGGCGATAGTTTCTGCCGCACCGCAGGCACACCCGAATGGATCACCTCCACCCGTTCAGGGTCAGCGTGGTAGACGCGGACCAGGTCTCCCTTGGTGGCCTGGGACACCGCGATGACCCTGAGGGCAGTGCGCAGGGCGAAGCGGGTGGTCAGGTCCAGATACCAGCGTGTGAAGAGGGAATAGCTCTCCGGAAAGTAGTGGAAGCCCACATCGTGGATCGTCGTGACGCACGTAGGCGGGTGAACGAAGGGAATCACGTTCGCCGGGGCGAAGAACACGTGGGGCTGCTCTTCCCGTAACTCCCTGGGCAGCCTAGTCTGCGCCCAGAGCCGACGCTGTGGTATTAGACGGAGCGCGAAGTTGTCAGGCAGACCCTCGAACTCGTCGGGCACGCTGTCGTTGAGGAGGAGGGTGTACTCGTCGGCTGTGTCGAGCCGGGCCAGCGCCAGGATGAGAAACAGCGTATACAGCTCCGTGCCCGTGCGCGGCTCCTTGCCAGCAGGCGAGGCATCGATAGCGATCCTCATCGCGCCCCTGCCTTGGCCCGCTTCTCAGCCACGGCAGTGAGCCCATACTCCAGGAAAAGCAGGCCCACCAGGTTGGCCGCCTGGGAGCGAAGCGCCCGGCGCAGCACGGAGCTGCGCCACATGGCGCGTCCCAGGCCGACCAGCCGTTCTCTCAGCCGGCCCACCTTCGCGGAGGTACTTCCCTCCTCAAGCATAGCCAACACAGCGCCAGGGAGAAAGAACGTAGCCTCGAATCCACTCTGTCCAAGAGCCTTCCTGTAGTCCAGCACGTTGTACACGTGCTCGCTGATCCCCGCCCGGGTCTCCTCGTTGTCCACCCGTTTCTCTTTCCAGATCGCCAGACACGGCTCGCTGGTCAGCGCCAGCCTGCCCCCAGGTGTGAGGACCCGACTCGCCTCCTCCACCACCCGGCCCAGGAACAAGCTATGGTGGATGCTAGCCACGGAGAGCACCAGGTCGAAGGTACCCTGGCGGAAAGGCAGCTTCTCCATGCTGGCCAGGATTCGTTCGAAGTAAGGGGTGCCATGTTCCAGATAGACCGCCCCGGTCTCCAGCCCCCCTGCTTGTCTGACCCACACCACGTCCAGAGCCACCACCTGACATCCCAGTCGTGACAGGTAGGCGCTGGCCCAGCACCTCCCGGCACCCAGCTCCAGGATCCTCTCCTGCCCCAAAATGTGCAGCAGATCCAAGAGGTGGAAGAAGTTGTCTGCCTGCCTTTTCCAGTGTCCGATGCTGTCGGCGTTCGAGGACACTCCCTCGTCGACCCGCGGCAAAGCCAGAATCCATGCCTCGTCCAGCTCGTCAGAAGCGCCCTCCAGAAACCTCTCCCAACCGGCCCTCTCGCGAAGGATCGCTTCGTCGGGCTCTGGGAGCAGGTCTAGGATGCCCTCGCTGATGGAGTAGCGCGCGTTGCAGGCAGCGCAGCTCAGCCGTCCTGCTGTTACGACCCCTGCCTCACCGGCCTCCGTGGATTCCAGCCGCCAGTCGCTTCGCTCGCACGCCGGGCAGACCAGCCATTCCAGTAGCTTCCTTTGCATGGTGAGCCTATCATATCTCCCCAATGGGGCGAAGTCAAGGCAACGTGTGGACCTGCGTGAGGACGGGATCACCGACCGCACGATCATGGCGCGCCTTCGTAGGAGAAGCTTAAGCTTGTCCTACACTACGCGATCGTCGTGCGGCTACGTCTGGTCCACCAAAAGGTGTTCAGTGACCTCAACGGTTCTCTCGGCCGGGCGGAGTGGCTCATTCCCTCGACGGCCCCGCTAGCTCGAAGCAGCGCCGGCTTGCGCTTAACCCCCTTTGGAGTCGCCACCGATGCCTCTCAGAACGATAGCTAACACGTTCACCGTCAGCAGGCCAGACACCAACCCCAGCATCAGCGCACCCACCAGATCGAGCCCACTTCCATGCCGCAAGACCATGCCCAGAAGGGCAACCACCGGGCCTGCGAGAAGCCCGTACAGCGGTCGAGTGTATCTCCTGGCTAGCAGGTAGTGAACCTCGAGATAGAGAAGCGACAGCATCAGCATGGCCACCGAGTAGTAGAAGACCAGAGTGGCGGTTGCGGGAGATGCGTACCTGCCGCCGAAGAGGACGGAGATCAC
>DAOUEW010000144.1:0-8877 GCA_034430275.1 Anaerolineae bacterium
TCATCCCTCTGTAGCCGCGTGTCATGCCGTGCGGCTACGGCTATGCTGCTGTACCATCGACGTTCCACCCTTGGGGCCCAGTCGTGGAACCACCGGGCCCCCAACGAGCCAACGTCCTGGTACGGGCGGGCCTGAGACCCGCCCCTGCGATCTCGAATACGCGGTCCCGCACGTCCGTTAAGTGTGCGCGGGTTGCGGAACGGATATACTGTGCATCGAGGTGAAGAATGAACACTCTGGTAATCTACGATTCGCTCTATGGAAACACGGAGAAGATCGCCCGCGCCATCGGCGATGCGCTGAGCGGCGAGGTCAAAGTGCTGCGGGTCGGCGACGTGGACGTCTCCGAACTGAAGGGGCTCGACCTGCTCTTCGTCGGTTCTCCCACCCACGGAGGTCGGCCGTCGCCGGCGACGCGAGAGCTCCTGGACCAGATCCAGCCTCCTGCCCTTCAAGGCATCAAGGGGGCCGCCTTCGATACCAGACTGACCACGAGGTGGGCTGCCATCCTGGGCTTCGCTGCGGGAAGGATCGCCAAGAGCCTGAAGAAGAAGGGTGGCACCCTCGTCGGGTCGCCGGAGGCCTTCTACGTCGAAGGCAGCGAAGGACCGCTGCGAGAGGGCGAACTCGAGCGTGCCGCCGCTTGGGCCAAGGGGATCGCCGAGAGCGCTGGGTAGTTCGACGAGCACCCGCCCCCTCTGTAGCCGCACGGCGTGCCGTGCGGCTACGGCTGCGCCGCTCGTCCACCGAAGATGACAAAACCCTAGAGATGTGATACAACGATTGATGGCGGACTGGCTACAGGCGCGGCGGTCAAGGCGGACCTGCACCTGATGGCCACACCCCGGGACACTCAACGCCAGGTGGGGCGATCACTGATCGACGGTATGGATCGACTGATGTGGAGGGTTGAGGTAACGTGGTCCGGCTAGTACCGATGAGCCAAACCGAATTCGAGGGATATCTCGCGTTCGCAGTCCAAGACTATGCGCAGGAACACGTCAGGGCCGGCAACTGGAGTGCTGACCAGGCTCGACAACTGTCTGAACAGAGCTTTCGCAGCTTACTGCCCGACGGTGTGGCCACGGAAAACCAGCACCTCTTCACCATCGAGGCTCAGACGCTCGGAGCGAAGGTAGGCATGCTCTGGTTTGCGGTAGAGGAGCGGGAAGGAGGGCCACGGGCCTTTCTGTATGACATCCGGATCGACGAAGCCTATCGCCGCCGGGGATACGGCACCGAGGCGCTTCAGGCCCTGGAAGCGAAAGTACGAGAGCTGGATCTAACGAGGATCATGTTGCACGTCTTCGGCCACAACGCCTCGGCGCGGGCTATATACGCCAAACTGGGATACGAGGTGGTGGATCTGATTCTGTCCAAGAAGTTGGAGCCATAGTTTGAGCACGAGTGCTCGGACACGGCGTCCGGCGCGAGATTCGCAGATGAAAGGAGGGGAAGCTGGTGAATCAGGCCACACGCGTCGAAACCACAGACTCCGCCTGGAGGAGCCTCTACAGAATGGGCGGGGCGGCCGCCCTGATCTCAGTCGTTATCATCCCCCTCACCATCGTGGCCTACTTCCTCTGGCCGCCGTTTCCTGACGACATTCTGGTGGTGATCCAGGAGGATAGACTGGCCGGGCTGATGAGCCTCGACTTCTTGTATCTGGCCAACAACCTCATTGCCATCCCACTCTTTCTGGTCCTCTACGTCACGCTCAGGCGCGTCAACCAGGGCCTGGCGGCCATGGCCCTGGCCATGGGACTGGTGGGGCTGGTATGCCTTGTCCCCGCGAGACCCATCTTGGAGATGATGACCATCAGCGACCAGTACGCAGCCGCGACGACAGATGCCCAGAGCGCCATCTATCTGGCGGCGGGAGATGCGCTACTGTCCCTGTTCGATGGCACGGCGTTCAACCTGCACTATCTCCTCGGTTCTGCTTCCTCGTTGATCAGTTCGCTTCTCATGCTGCGGAGCGGCATCTTCGGAAGGAGGACCGCCTACGTGGGCATCGTGACCAACATCGTCGTCTTCGGGCTCTACGTGCCCGGCATAGGCGTGTACCTCTCGCTCCTCTCTGTGGTGGGCTATTTCGTATGGTACATCCTGCTCGCCCGCAGGTTCTTCCAGCTAGGGTGGGGCGTCTCGCAAGAAACGGAAGGATAGGGCTCACTGGACTAGCGAGCAGTGGACATCGCACCGAAGAGATCGCATGAGCTTACGCTACACCTTGACGGGGAGTAGGCTATGAGAACGCTGGTTGTCCATGACTCGAGCTATGATCATGCACGGATCGTCGCCGGGGCCACCGGTGATCCGACTCGCGCCAGGGCCGAGGAGAGCATCTAGATGTCCCAACCACGTGACCGACTTGTTGATCCCAGGACTTCGAATCCGGGCTGGGGAACCCTCTACACAATCGGCGGGGCGGCCGCTCTGATAGCGGTACTGGTCTTCCGCAGGAACTTCGGGACAGAGCTCGTGACCTTCACGGGTTTCGGCGTTTTCGATGTGCCCGAGCTCTTTCCCAGCACCGCCCTGGGCTGGTTCACCCTGCTCCAGGAGAGCAGGTTCGTGGGGCTCGCCCTGCTCGATGTCGTCGACTTGGTCAACTATGCCCTGTTGGGTCTGATCTTCCTGGCCCTCTACGGCGCCCTCCGGCGAGCCAGCAAGAGTGCCACGGTCATCGCTGCGGCCTCCGGCTTGGTAGGGATAGCAGTCTACTTCGCCTCGAATCAGGCCTTCTCCATCCTTTCCCTCAGCGACCAGCACGCGGCTGCCACCACCGAAACGCAGAGAACGATGCTGTTGGCAGCGGGAGAGGCGTTGCTGGCTATGCACAACCCTGGCGTCATCTACCAGGGCACCGGCATCTACGTCAGTCTGCTCCTCGTGACCCTTGCTGCGCTGGCCTTCTCTCTGGTCATGCTGAGGAGCAGCATCTTTGGCAGAGTAACCGCTCTCGTAGGCATCGTAGCCACCGTATCTCAATTGGGATACTTCGTGGCCTTGCCCTTCGCGCCCGCTATCCTTGCCCTTCCCTTCGTTATCTCAGCCCCGTTTCGGGTGACGTGGTACGTCCTCATCGCCCTCAAGCTCCTCCGGCTGGAGACAGGAACGGAAGCATGAATCGAAAGGAGTGACCGATCGTGGAGAGATTCCTCACCTACGAATTCCAGGTCTTCGCGCCGGTGCGCATCGGGCAGATAGCAGGATATGCCTTCCTTGACACCGGCGCGACCCTATCCCGGATCTGCCAGTCTTTCTCGGACGACCTGGTGAAGACCGGGACAGCGCAACTTCAAGGCGCCCTGGGAACGACTCAGGTGCAACAATGTACCCTGGGCCGGGTGAGCTTCCTGGGCCACGATTTCTTGGACGTGGTGGCCAGAGTTCAACCCAATGAGGAAGCAGGTTTCCAGGACCTGCCGTTTCCTGTGGTGATGACGGTAGGTGCAGACATCGTCTATCAGAGAGTACTGTACCTCGAATGTGCTGCTGGAAGGGTCGGCTTTCTGGAGTCAGTGCCCCCTGAGTTGGAGAAGCGCGGCCAGGAGATCGACCTTCGCTTCGAGAAGAAGTTCGCTTTCTTCGATGTCAACCTGGGCGCTCACACGCTGCATGCAGCCTTCGATACCGGCGCCGGATGCTGTGTTCTCAACGCCCGGTGCTTGGAGACACTACAACCAGAATTGATAGAGCAACAGCCCGAGGAGACGAGTGACTCTACAGGCGCCAAAGCTCAGATCCCTGTGTACAAGCATCCGGCACTGGACGTCAGTGGCCAAAGCCTGGGCGGAATACGGTTCTTGCTCATGGATCTGACCTCGGTGGAAGAGGCTCTCGATGTGGAGGTGGACCTTATCTTCGGTTTCAATGCCATGGTCAATCAGAACTGGATCGTGGACAAGGCAAACCATCGACTGTTGCTCCTCTAGCCGAAGTCGGCGAGGACCCAGCTCCGTAGCAGGGCGCTTTGGAGATCAAGACACCGCCAACCGCACTGGCCAGTCGCGGGAACAGACGATGACGCTGGATGAGTTGTTCGCGGGACGAGACGAATCCAGACACATCTTCGAAGCCGTGCGGCGCGTGGTCGAAGCCGTAGGGCCCGCAGAGCTGCGTGTAGGCAAGAGTCAAGTCTCCTTCCGGCGACACAACGCGTTCGCATGGGCCTGGACGCCGGGCCGGTATCTCAGGGGCAAGACCGCCCCTCTGGTGCTGACGCTGGCGTTCCCGGATCGGGACGTCTCGTCCCGATGGAAGGAGACAGTCGAGCCGAGACCGGGGCACTTCACCCATCACTTGGAGCTGTGTTCTGCTGCTGATGTCGAGAACGAAGTCCGTGGTTGGCTGCGCGACGCATGGGCAGCCGCCGGGTGAACTGTTGGGTTAGCCTGCGCAAGATCGATACGACGTCCGATGACACGTACACACGCCAATGAGGGAGGGAAGTATGCGCTACATCGATATGCAGACTTGGTCACGACGTAAACACTCCGAACTCTTCAGCGCGTTCGACCATCCACACAGTGGTTTGTGTGCAAATGCAGACCTGACAACGTTCTATCCGGTCGTGAAGCAGCGTGGCTATTCGATTACCGTGGCCATCGTCTATGTACTCGCACGAGCAGCGAATGCGATTCCTGAGTTCCGGTATCGCATTCGGGCGGGAGCGGTGGTGGAACACGAGATCGTGCACCCATCCACGACGATCCTAGTGGCTGAGGATCTGTTCAGTTTCTGTACTCTTGACTACATCGAGGATTTCTCGGAGTTTGCGGCGAGAGCTGCAGAGAAGATCGCCTATGTGCAAGAGAATCCGACGCTGGAAGATGAACCAGGACGAGACGACTTGTTGTTCATGACCGCGATACCTTGGGTGTCGTTCACAAGCGTCATGCATGCCATGAATCTGGATCCAGCGGATTCTGTGCCCCGGTTTGCGTGGGGCAAGTTCTTCGAAGAGGGCAACACTCTGAAGATGCCGTTGAGTGTGCACAAACATCATGCACTAGTTGATGGAATACACGTGGGGAGATTCTATGCACAAGTGCAGGACTACTTCCGAGATCCCGCTTCGATCCTGGGGGAGGCATAGATGCGCAGGTTGGCCAGACGTATGGCGAACCTGTTGGGCGCAGGTGTACACGTGCTCCTCCTGGGCCTTCTCCTCGAGGGCTTGACACTGGTCCTTCGACAATGGGTCTCCTTTCCCGTTTCGTTGACCCTTCAGACCCAGGTTCTGCTGACGGTGCCCTGTGTCGCTCTCTGCCTGCTGGGTGCCTGGTGGTTCAATCGCTCACTGGACCTGATCAGAGTTCACCTCTTGAACGGAAAGAACGAGTTGATCACACACGGACCCTTTGCCTATGTGCGACACCCACTCTACTCCATCCTCCTGCTAACCATACCTCCATTAGTCATCGTCTGGTTCTCGGATCTCTTGTTCTTCTTGCCCTGGGTTCTGATACTTGTTCTCTCCCACTACGTAGTCCGCCTCGAGGAGCGAGGTCTGATCGATCTGTTTGGCGAAGATTACGAAAGGTATCGGAGGTACGTCCCTGCGTTGCTCCCCTACAAGGGCGCTGCCGGCAGACGTTATCGCGAGGATGCAGAGACAAAGCTCTTCGATTGAGCGTCGGCACGAAGCCCTCGAAGGGCCGCGCAACGGGTCTCTGCTTGACCAACATCGAGTCGAGAGAGAATCTGTGGCTACCGGCAACTCGTGGCGGTCACGGCTTCCGGCGCCGCTGGGCGGCCTTCGGACGTACCACAATTGCGGCAAGAAAGCTCGGACTGATGCCCCAACTAGGCTGACCAGGTGGAACGATGTCCGTTTGATGAGCAGTTGTGCCGCTTTTCGCACCGGCTAGGTGAATCCTATGTCCACGGAATCGCTCTTTCGCATTTTGTTCTGCCTTGTGTTCGCAGGAATGGTCGTTACGCAGGCCTACTATGCCTGCCGGGTCCGTCTGGCTGGGCAGCGTGTGGCTGCCGACCTCGAGGCCATCGAGCGCGAAGGACGGGGCTGCGCCGTGGCTCGGGCCTTTCGCTCTGTTTCCCTCGTCGCTTCCCTAGTGGTGTACGCTATCAACCCGCCGTGGCTTCTGATACTCTCGGTCCCGCTCCCCGACTGGATACGCTGGATGGGGGTCGCCCTGGGGCTCGTGAGCCTGGCCATCTATGTCTGGTCTCGCGAAACGCTGGGCAGGGAATGGTCATCCGAGCTGCGAATGCGTGAGCAGCACCATCTGGTAACCACGGGACCCTACGCCCGGATACGCCACCCCATCTATCTGGCTCTGCTGGGCTTCTTGACCAGCATCACCCTGGTCGCTGCCAATTGGCTCTTCGTCGCCGTGCTCCTGTTCTCCCTTGTGGATCTTGCCGTCCGCATCCCCAGGGAAGAACAGATGATGATCACCAGGTTTGGCGACGAATACAAAGCATACATGAAAAGGACCGGGAGGCTGCTCCCCAGGTGAGGCGGCCTCACCACTCGCCGGAGCAGACGGGGATACAGGGCGATTTCACTTGAAGGGCCCAGGGCCCTGTCCGGTGAGCCCTCAGCCCCTTGGCTAGGCGCGCAATCGCGAGGGTATACGCCGCGAACAGGATGAGACCATGAACATGAGAGTATCCTTCGGAGATTCCTCCATAGCCCGTGTGCTGTTCAGGCTGATAGCCCTGGTGATGGAGAGCCCGCTACGGCGCCGGTTCTTCGACCCTATCAAGGCCTTGAAAGCAGCCGGAATCCGGCCAGGTCAGGTAGTGCTGGAGGTTGGCTGTGGCACGGGGTTCTTCACCCTCCCGGCGGCAGAGTTGGTGGGTCAAGAGGGCCGTGTCTACGCCCTCGACCCGCACCCATCTGCCATCGAGGAAGTAGCCAGAAAGGTGCAGGATGCCGGACTGACCAACGTCAGATTGATCAGGGGTGACGCGACTGAGGCCGGATTGGCTACTGGCAGCATCGACCTGACTTTGCTGTTCGGAGTCATTCCGTCCCCTACCCTGCCTTTGGATCGACTCATGCCGGAGATATCTCGGGTGCTGAGATCGGAAGGAGCGCTGGCGGTGTGGACGGCTATGCCCTGGTGGTCACCTGCATCGCTGACCAGCGGCGGGCTATTCGTCTACATCGGAAAACGGGGCAGCATCTTTCGCTTCGAGAAGACGTCGAAAGACTGAGCGACAACGGTGGCTCCGGAGCGAAATCCTCCGGCTGAGGCCCCAGATAACCAACCGGACCACGGCGACTGGCGATGCCGCGAAGGGGCAGCGGCTGGCCCCAGTGGCGCAATCGAGGTGATAATGGCCTGAGGAAGACAAGGAGGAGTAGGAATGAGAAAGGCCACGAGAGTAGTTGCCTCGCTGTTCGGCATCTTCGCCGGGTTTGGTGGTCCGGAACACGGCTACTTCGAAATCCTCCAAGGGAATGTCAGTCCGGAGAGCCTCATGATAGCTTCAATGGGCCCTCCCTGCGATCCGGAAACGGTGTGGAATCTTTGCGAGCCTGCCATGACCGTTGTTCCCAGCTTCCTGATCACGGGCATCCTGGCCACCGTTATCGGCGTGGTCACGATGATCTGGTCGGCGGGCTTCATCCAAAGGAAACACGGCGGTCTCGTGCTCATGTTGCTGTCTGTCGTTTTGCTGCTGGTGGGAGGGGGTTTGTTCCCTCCAGTGATTGGATTCGTGGCCGGCGCGGTGGCCACCAGGATCAACGTTCCGGTGACCAGGCAGCCCGGCAGGGTCCTGTCTTTCCTGGCCAGGTTGTGGCCATGGCCACTTGTGGCCTTCTTGGTGTGGGCTTTCGGACAGTTCCTCGTCGGATACTTCTTCAACGAGCTCTTGATGCAGAGCGGCTTTCTCAGCCCGCTTCTGATTATCGGACTTCTGGTGCTGTCCATCTTCACAGGACATGCGCACGACCTTGAGGATCGTGGCCCTGTTGCGGTTGGATAGCGCAGACGCCGCTTGATGGCTGACCTGGTGTGTTCTGCGGAGGAGCATCTGGCACTGTCGCATCTTGCGACAGCGCCTCGCCTTCACCACCGACCAGGTATTGAGGAGGACTGCGAGGCAAGGCTCCGAGCCGTTGTCTATCGCTAGCACACGTTGACGGAGAAAGAGAGCCGATGGACTTCGGGACCGTCCTTCAGCGTCCTATCCTTCAAGCTGGCGCGGTCTAATCGGCAGGCCCAACTCGTTGCCCCGTGATCATTCGCGCGGCCGGGGCCACGCGGGGCCGACATCTTCAGAAATCGTAGCTGTCAGAATGGTTCACTTCGAGACGAAATGGTTGCGTGTGGAACGGGGGAAAGCGATGATGGGCCATGGGCGGACGAGTACGTTGAAGATGACGCTGGTGGCGCTGGCCTGCTTTGTCCTGGCCACGCTGACGGCGACCCCAGATTGGGCGCAGGAGGGCGACATCGGACTGCCGCCTGATTATGACTACGAGATAATCTACCGTCCACCGGTGACGGGCCTTAGTGGAATCGTAGCCAGCCACGACGGGACCCTGTACGTCAGGCACCTGGCACCAACCGGCGGGGTATTGGTCTCCGTGCTGGACGTGGACGCGGGAGATTTCTCCGACGACGTCGTCGATGAGCCGCCAGGAATCTCAGTCTCCAGTATCGTCGGCGGCCCGGATGACACAGTTCTTGCGTCTGTAGGCGGGGAGTTCCGCCAGATCGGACCTGATGGCGACTACTCCGTGTGGGGCACTCTGTCGCCGGCAGGCTTTCCTACGTACTACACGGAAGACGACCACATGTTCGGCATATCAAACGACGGGACCGCTGTCCTGGAGCTTCACTCAGACGGTTCCTACGATACGCTGCTCACTGGCCTTCACTCCGCCTA
>DAOUEW010000145.1:0-3569 GCA_034430275.1 Anaerolineae bacterium
TAGCTCCCACTGGGAGTCTGTGGGTCCACGACCGCCTCGTGCCAGTCGCGAACGACCTCCCCCTTTCCCCACTCCGTGGTGGGATGGTCTCCATACGCTGGTCTGCTCTCCTCCTGGGCCCAGACCTCGCCGTGGGCATCCGAGAGCTGCACCATGACCACATAGTCGTGAGACACGTCCTGGAGAGCCTTCCAGTAGAGTGCCACCTCCAGATCGTCGCCAGGGTTCAGCTCGTCGCGCGGCAGGTCGAAACCCAGCAGTCTCACCTCAGGGGCTATCATGCCGGCGCTGATTGGATGTGTTGGCTCGACAGTGGCTGGTACCTGTGGCTCGGTCATCCTCAGTTGGCCAATGGTGTAGCTGTGCCCTCCCATCTCGCCGGTCTGGCCTTGGAGAGCCAGCCTATCCATGGTCGTCGCATCGTAGACCACGACGTCGATATGGTATTCCCCGGAGGGCGTAGCTGGCAAGCTCGGCAGGACATAGTAGTCCATCTCCACCTGGCCCTGTTCCCACTCGGACGTCAAACGCACGTGATTGCTGAGCAGGGCTTTGTCAACCTGCCCCACGACCCGATCTCTGGTGTCGAGGAGGGTGAGAGCTACCTTGTAGTCTCGGTCCACGTGGGTCAGGGCACGCCACTTGAGCACTACCCACAGCTCGCCGCCGGAGGGCAGCACTTCTCCCTCGGGTTCCATCGTGCCACGGACCCCGAAGTCTACGGCCGTCAGAAGGAGTTGGCCGCCGAAGTCGGCAGAGATAGGCTCCAGGGAGTCCGCGATGGAGAAGTCGCTGGACGCCGGCAGGTCCCAGACCTGGACGTCGAATCCGTCGAATTCGTACCGCTCTAGTTGTTGACCCTGCTTGCCGAGCAGGAATGGCGCCAGTTGTTTGGGATCGGCGTCGATGTAGTTGTAGGCTTCCTCCAGAACGTAATTCTTGTAGTCAACCAGGAGCGCCTTGGAGGCTCCCTGGGTTAGGTCGGATAGCTCGCCGGCCGCTGTTCCCTCATCCAGGCGCAGGAAGTGAAGAGGCGCTTCGCCGCGATAGAGGAACTCCACTGTGTG
Source organism: Anaerolineae bacterium (assembly GCA_034430275.1). Taxonomy (GTDB): domain Bacteria; phylum Chloroflexota; class Anaerolineae; order UBA7937; family B3-Chlor; genus JAUVXJ01. The sequence goes on from DAOUEW010000145.1 coordinate 1,068, forward strand.
GTGACCCGCTTCGTCGTGGGGTGAGGACAGCGCGCTGATAGGCAGTATCCACACGCCTTGCGGGTGGTCCAGCTCATTCATGGCTGTGGCCAGATCAACGAACTGTCCGTCGAAGTAGTGGTCGCGCAAGTCAGCGTTGCCGGACCACACCAAGAAGTAATCACGCACGGTGAGAGCGGTGCTCGTGGCCAGGACAACGAACACGCAGAGTGAAGAGATAAATCTGGCTCTGGCGGACGGCCTTCTGGTTCGTAGCCAGTGCCAGAGCGTCTCCACGCCCAGCGCTGGAAAGACACAGGCTGCAGGGAGGGCGCCGATGGAGCGGGAGAAGTGAGGCACGTCTCTGGGCGGCGTGAGAATGGGAGGCAAGGTCAAGACTACGAGCCAGAGCAGAAGCAGGGAAGAAGGTCGCTCCCGCCACCTGGTCAAGCTAACACCCAGCCCAACGAAGAAGAAGATGGAAGTCACGACGTCGAAAGCGGGGCGGCCCGGAAGGTTGTGCCGCCAGTAGGGATCGCCTCGCACGTTGTAGGTGCCTAGCACTTTGACGCTGCTCTGAAGGAAGGAAAGCAGGGGGCCTTGCGGATTCTTCTCCGGGTTGAAGATGGAGACCTCGCTCGCCCGACGAAGGAAGACGTCGGAGTTGGTGAGGTAGTAGGCGGCCAGAGGGGCGAAAACCATCCCGGCCACCAGAAGGCACACTGCGATCTTGGTCCCGTACTCTCGCCAGAACCCCTTCTCCACTACGGAGCGGAAACCGAGATAACACAGTAGCAGGATGGGCAGGAATCGCGCCGCTTGATACGTGTACAGGCTGGCCCCCATGGCCAATCCGGTCCACACAAACTCGCGCCAGCGCTGCGTCGTCAGCCCTCGCCACAGGAAGTACAACGTGAGCACCACGAACAGAGGGCAGAGGATGATCTCCCACCCCAACCTGCTGTAGCTGACGTGCCAGTAGGAAACGGCGAGCCAGGAACTGGCCAGCAATCCCACAGTACGTGAGCTGAGCAACTGCCTGACCAGCAGGTGTAGCAGGGGAATGGTAATCGTGCCCACGAGGGCGGAGAGTAGCTTGATGGCCAGCGGTGTGGAGCCGAGGAGCTTGAACAAGGCGGCTAGAAGATACATGTACATCGGCTCGATGCCGCCCCACCTCTCTGCGAAAAAGATAGGGCGCTCGCCTGCCAGGATGCGGTTGGCGGCCACTCCTTTGTACGCCGTGTCCCCGGCCAGGCCAGGAGGGACCTCCTCGAGCCCGTACAGTCGCAAGCCGGCCGCCACGACGACGATGACAGCGAGGAGCAGCAGCTCCCGCCTGGAGAAGGGCAAACTCATGCTCCTCCTGCGACCTCCAGCGTGCTGCACCAGAGCGTACGACGAGACACCGACATAGCCCTAAACCGCTTGCCTTTCTTCGAAGTCCCTGGATCCGGGTGCGCGCCGCAGACGTTTGCCGAGAGTCAAATCGGTGATCCAGTAGACCAGGACGGCCAGGTTGACGAGGGCGTTGGCGTATTTCAAGGGCTCAGTGAGCCATTCCTGCTCCAGGACGCCGAGCATGTCTAGGAGGGCGGCGTCGTGCAGGCACATGTTGGCCAGAAAGGTGAGAGAGAGGACCGCGTAGATCATCCTCCACCGTCGGTCACTGTGCAGGGCCAGCGCCAGGAACGGGAGCACCGAGAAGGCGTACGTCTCGTGCACCTGGGTGAGGGACATGTAGCAGGCAAAGCCCAGGAACGCGGCCACGACGGGGACGGAGGACTCGTCCCCGTCTTTCCATAGCCTCCACAGTCCCAGAGCGTAGAGCAGACCCAGTAGCGCGAGGCCGATGATCCTGGGGGTGATCAGGGTCCCGAAAGCGGGAAGCTGTGAGAGGGGCCCTGCCGTGTCACCCACCTCTGCCCCCAGGCCCAGCACCCACCACAGGTTGTGGGCGCCCATGGTCGTGTAGGCGGGCAGGCCCGGGATGTCCATACGGCCGATGGACAAGAGGTAGCCCAGCAGACTGTCCCCGGTCCCCCGCCAGAAGAAGGGTGAGAAGATAAGGATCACAGTCGCCCCTGCGGTGACCAACCCCTTCAGCACTGCGCGCGTTCCCAGTTGACGCCAGGTGAGAAAGAGGATCAGGGGCAGAAAGAGGGCACCTTGCGGCTTGCTCAGGGCGGCCAGGGCCACGCTGAACCATGCTCCCACCACACGTTTCTCCAGGATCAGGACTACGGCCAGCACGGCGAAGAAGGAATGGATGGCGTCAGCCTGCCCTCCGTAAGCCGAATCTAAGAGGATGGCAGGGTTGAAGAGATAGACCGTCATGGAGAGCAGAGCCACCCGCCAGTTGGTCCTCCTGCGCAGGAAGACAAAGATGATAACGCCGGTGACCAGGTTGGCGGCGATCATGGGCAGCTTCATCATGGAGTAGAAGAGGAGTGTGGTTTGTGCCAGTGGGAGGGGAAAGTCAGGTGCGAACAGTCGCTGATACAGGGAGCCTACGAGGGAGAA
>DAOUEW010000146.1:0-1970 GCA_034430275.1 Anaerolineae bacterium
TCTACAACCGACTGGACGATGGCACCGCGCCTCTCAAGCCCCAGGACATCCCCGAGCCCGAAACCCCTGCCCTGCTGCACTTCCATTTCCCCAACATCTGGCAAAACCGGCTGGGGGAGGGGATGAGGGTCTTACTGGCCTTCGTGCCCATCGACGAGGAGAACACCAGGCTCTACCTGCGCTTCTACGGGCGCTTCCTGGGCCTGACGGTGCTGGACCGGCTGTTGTGCAAACTGAGCAATCTGGGCAACAGGGTCATTCTGGGTCAGGACAAGAGGGTGGTGCTCACGCAGCAGCCCAAGAAGACGGAGTTGGCCATGGGGGAGAAGCTGTTCCAGGCCGACCGGCCTATCGTGCTATACCGGCAGAGGCGAAAGGAGTTGATCGGGGACGCGCAGAAGGGCGCGACCCTCGCGGATTGAGTGGAGGCGACATCAATCCAGCGCCCGCCCTCGATCACAAGCATCCTTGGCATATTCTCCCCAACTCGACCACGGGTCGCGAGTGCAACATGCGCACGGTCGTCTCGCCGGACGCGGTGATCCTCCCCCCAAGTCGGCACTCACCCAGTCCATTGAGTCCAAGCACATCCTGAAGCCATCCAGACCCAGAAGAGGTTGCCGCCAACTGTTCGCGAGCCTATAATCCCACCCGGAGACCACTGGTGAGCCTGGATGCAGCCACTCTGAGATCAATCCTCCCCCGCGTGATCAAGCCCGCCCGCTACACCGGGGGGGAATGGAATAGTATCGTCAAGGACTGGGAGTGGACCCCCATCAAGGTCGCCCTGGCCTATCCTGACGTCTACGAAGTGGGCATGTCCAACCTGGCCTTGATCATCCTCTACGACCTCCTCAACCAGCAGGAGGACGTCCTGGCCGAGCGGGTCTACACCCCGTGGATGGACATGGAAGGGGCCATGCGTACGGGAGGACTTCCGCTGTACAGCCTGGAGACCGGGCACCCCCTCCACGAGTTTGATGTCGTGGGCTTCACCCTGCCCTACGAGCTCAACTACACCAACGTGCTCACTATGCTGGACCTGGGAGGCGTTCCCCTCCTGGCAAAGGAGAGGGACGATAGCCATCCTCTCATCATCGGCGGCGGCACCGGCACCTACAACCCTGAGCCGCTGGCGGACTTCTTCGATCTCTTCGCCGTGGGCGAGGGAGAGGAGGTTTTCCTGGAGCTGTTGGACCTGCACCGGGAGTGCGGGCGAAGCAGACGGGAATACCTGGCCAGAGCCGCTCGTATCGAGGGCGTCTACGTCCCCAGCCTCTACGAGGTCACGTACGACGATGACGGCACCGTGCAGGAGGCTACACCCACCCATCCCGATGCCAAGCCGGTGGTCGTCAAACGTATCGTCGATGCCTTGCCCCCCGCGCCGACGAAGCCAGTCGTCCCCTTCGTGGAGGCCATCCACGACCGGGCTTCCATCGAGATCCTGCGGGGTTGCACCCAGGGCTGCCGCTTCTGCCAGGCGGGCATGATCTACCGTCCCCTGCGCGAACGGCCGCTGGAGGAGATCCTCTCCACCGCCGATCAACTCCTGGCCTCCACAGGCTACGAGGAGCTGGCCCTGGTCTCCCTCAGCTCCTGCAACTACTCGGGCATCGAAGAGTTGGTGGAGAAGCTGCTAGACCGCCACGGGCCTAGTCACACCTCCATCTCCTTGCCCAGCCTGCGTATGGACTCCTTCTCCCTGAAGCTGGCCGAGATGTTCCAGGGGCAGCGCAAGACCGGTCTGACCTTCGCCCCCGAGGCGGGCAGCGAGCGGCTGAGGCGTGTGATCAACAAGGTCATCAGTCACGACGACATCCTGAGTACCGCAGAGGCAGCGTTCACCAGTGGCTGGCAGCGCGTCAAGCTCTATTTCATGATCGGCCTGCCCACGGAGACGATGGAGGACGTGGAGGCCATCGCCGGGGTGGTGAAGGAGGTGCTGCGCATCGGTCGCCAGGCCCACG
>DAOUEW010000147.1:0-4273 GCA_034430275.1 Anaerolineae bacterium
GCGCGTTTGCGGCTACAACCTTCGTGGGCTAGAATCCTGTAGCATCACTGTCGATACGGTGAAGCGCAGAAGGAGGAAGTGGTATGAAGTCCTCGCGACTACGTCTTCTAAGCCTGGTGTTGGTATTGCTGCTCGTGGCGGCCGGCTTGCCGGCCTGCGGCATCATGGGCGAGGCCTCTGAGCCCACTATCGTCATCACCGCGCCCACCAGCGGCGCTCAGTTCGAAGTGGGCGAAGAGGTCAACGTGCTCTCCTCCGCCACCGACCCCAAGGGCGTGAGCAGGGTGGAACTGTACGTGGACGGCGACCTCTATCGCACGGACCCCAACCCCGACCCCGAAGCAGAGACCTCGGCCGCCATCTTCCAGACCTGGCTGGCCGAGGAGCCTGGCAGCCATACGCTATCCGTGGTCGCCATCAACGTGGACGGTATGGAGAGCGACCCCTGGGCAATCACGGTCACGGTCGTGGAGGCTGGCGAGAGCGTGTCGCCTTCTCCTTCACCTACGACCACGGGCGCGCCGCCTCCCACGGCGACGACGGCAGCGTCGACGGGCACCACTACTCCGCCCTCTCCCACGCCCACACAGGGCGCTGCACCCCCTGCCGCCCCATCTATCACCTATTTCCGGGCCAACGGGGCGGAGGGGAGCATCACTGTGGACGCCGGTACCGCGGTGACCCTGAGCTGGGAGTGGGAGCGCGTGGAGGAAGGGTATTTGGACCCAGGCAACGTGGCACTGGCCTGTCCGTCCATGCCCTGCACCCGTAACGTGACGCCGGGCTCAACCACCACCTACACCTTGAGGGCGGTGAACTCGACGGGCACCGCCGAGGCCTCGGTCACGGTGCAGGTCGAGGCAGCGCCCGCTGGGGAGCCTGATCTGGTCGTAGAGGGGTTGGTGATCGATCCGTCGCCGGTCGAGCGCGGCGGATCGATGGAGGTGGCCATCGATGTGCGCAATCAGGGTGACGCGCCCTCCGGGCCGTTCGCCGCGCTGTGGGAATGGGGGCCCATGGCTGGCGACGTCTGCGAGTGGGAGCTGGAGTCTTTGCCTCCGGGGGATGGAGGGACGCTGCGGTGCACGGCGGAAAACGTGCATGACGGTTATCTCACGGTGGCCACGGTGGACTGGCGTGGCGAGGTGGACGAGAGCGACGAGGACAACAACAGCATGGAGCTCGGGGTCGGCATCGTTGTGGTCGTTGTCAGGCTTCCGGATCTCTACATCAGCGAGATCACGATACAACCGGCAGAGCGAGTGCAGGGGTCGGTCTTGCTGGTGCGCGTCCGCATACACAACGATCTAGGCCCCATCTCCACCGGTTTCAATGTGAAGTGGATATCGGGTGAGCCCTCTGGTGGCTGTGATTGGAGGGTGACCTCTCTAGGCTCAGGTGCCTGGCAATGGAAGCAGTGCGAATACATCTACACCGGACGGGGGCACTTCAACACCCGTGCCATCGTCGATGTGGACGGCGACATCGACGAGGAGAACGAAGACAACAACGAGGCCTGGCTGGAGATCGACGTGCTGCACCCTTAGGGTGTTCGCTGGACGTTCCTGCGTATGATTGGGATGTGCCCTCCACTCTGTATGATCGGGGGGCACTTTCTGTGGGGGCGGGCTGGAGTCAAGCATGCTGAGTAGGCCGAAGGCCGTATCGAAGCATGCGGGTCTGCCACTCGACGTATTGCTGCTGGGGCTCAGCAAAGGTGGAGTGGGCGAGCCGCATCCCCTTCGACAAGCTCAGAGCGCGGCTTCGATACGCGCCCTCACTACGTTCGGCGGCTACTCAGGATGCTCTCTTGGTGCGGGCCTCAGACCGGCGCCTACACCCTGGGCGCCTTTCATCCTCTCCTGCGTTGCCGCGTCCAGGGGAGCAGCGCAGACCGGGCTTGCGCCTGCAGACCCCGTAGGCTAGAATCCTGCAAAGTTGCGTCTGCACGCTGAGGTGGGGAAGGAGGGAGGAAGAATGAGCTCCACGCGAGTTAGCTATCTGGCCCTGGTGTTCGTCGTGCTTCTCCTGGCGGGCGGTGTGTTGGCCTGCGACATAGGAGGTGTGGGCGGAGAGCCAGCAAAACCCAACATCGTCATGACCGCGCCGACCAGCGGCGCCCAGTTTCAGGTGGGAGAGGAGGTCGACATCCTCTCCTCGGCCAGCGACCCCAGGGGTGTGAGCAGGGTGGAGCTGTACGTGGACGGCCAGCTCAACCGCACCGACCCCAGCCCCGATCCTACCGGTAGCACCGAAGTGTCTATGTTCCAGACCTGGGTGGCCGAGGACCCTGGCACCCACACTCTCTCCGTGATCGCCGTGAACGTGGACGGCGCAGAGAGCGATTCCTGGGCGGTGACCATAAGGGTTGTAGGAGACGAAGTCAGCCCTTCGATCTCCCCCACGCTGGAGGGAGGGCTGACCGTCACGGCGACAGCCACCGTCGAGCCGCCCCCACCCGCCGACACGGCCACTGTGCCACCTCCCACGGCGACGTCGCCGCCTCCCACAGCCACCGTGAACCCGAACGCTCCCGTCATCAAGTACTTCAGGGCCAACGGCCAGGACGAGAGTTACACGGCCATTCCCGGCGAGACGGTGGTCCTGAGCTGGGAATGGGAAAAGGTGGACGCTGGGTACATGGACCCAGGCAACGTGGCGATGGTCTGCCCCGCTATGCCCTGTACCTTCATCGTGATCCCGGACGGCACTACCACTTACACGTTGAAGGCGATCAACTCCTCGGCCACCACCAAGGCCTCGGTTACGGTAGAGGTGAAGTAGGAGGCCGGGAGCTTTCTCCCCCTGGATGGGGAGGACGGGAGGGGGCTGGCCGGATGCCTTCACCCTCCCCTCAACCCCCTATCGAGGGAGGGGAAGGGCGCTGGCCATGATCCGTTCTGTGTGAACCTCAAGATGCGGGGCGGGTTGCTTCCGTCGAAGGCGTACGCTACAATAGCCCAGGTCGGAACGTTTCCATAGTTGTGAAGCAAGGAGGAAAAGAACAATGAACCCCACGAGAGTGCGCAGCGTGGGCCTGGTGCTGGTCGTTCTCCTCTTGGTGAGCGGCATGGTGGCCTGTGACATAGGGGGAGGGGCATCGAAGCCGACCATCACCATCACCGCCCCCACCAGCGATGCCCAGTTCGAGGAGGGGGAGGAGGTCAACGTTCTCTCCTCGGCCAATGACGCCAAGGGTGTGACCAGGGTGGAGCTGTACGTGGACGGCGACCTCTACCGCACGGACTCCGCCCCGAGCGCCGACGGTGAGACTTCGCTGGCTGTGATCCAGACCTGGGTGGCCACGGATCCAGGGATGCATACCCTCTCCGTCGTCGCCTACAACGTGGATGGTGCGGAGAGCGAACCCTGGGCGGTGACCATCGAGGTTGTGGCGGCGGGTGGAGTGGTCACCCCGCCTACACCGACCACGTCGGGCGGCCCGCCACCGGCGGCCACCAACACTCCTCCTCCGCCAGAAGCGACCGACACGCCCCTTCCGCCGGAGGAGACAGCGGCCCCACCCACCGACACGCCGGAGCCCAGCGCTACTTCGGAGCCGGAGCTGCCCGATTTGGTGCTCACTGGATTGGTGGTCACGCCGCCCAACCCCGAGTGGGGCGGAGCGGTCCAGGTACGCTTCGACGTCGCTAATATGGGCCACGTAGCTTCCGGCCCGTATAGGATCGTGTGGCAATACGGACCTGGGGCCGCCGATATCATTGACGACTACAAGCCTGCACTGCCAGCCGGCAGCGGGGGAACGGTCAATTGGACACTTGACCATATGTATGAGTCGTACAACACGGTGGCTACGGTCGATTTCAATGGCGAGGTGGACGAGGAGAACGAGGACAACAACAGCGAGCAGTTTGCGGTCACAGTGGCCCCATCGCCTCCTGACCTCCACATCACCGAGATCAGATACTCGCCAGATCCCCCTGTGCAGGGTTCTTCGAACCATGTCGGGGTCCACGTCCACAACCAGGGAGGCACCGAGGCCGGCAGCTTCAAGGTGATCTGGAGGTCAGGGGAGCCAGGCACCGTTCTCGAGTGGACCATAAGCTCTCTGGCCCCCGGTGCCTCGGCATGGGCCGAGTGGCCGTACACGTACATTGGACACGGGCACTTCATAACCTACGCTGAGGTTGATTCGGATGGCGACGTAGACGAGAGCAACGAGGACAACAACGAAGCGTCCCGGGCGATCGACGTAACGCCCTCCTAGGCACCTTCGCTGGACTTCCAGGTTGATGGTTCGGATGTGCCCGCC
>DAOUEW010000148.1:0-8232 GCA_034430275.1 Anaerolineae bacterium
CTAGCTCCGTCACACCTTGAACGACGGTGTGCTTTTCGTCGTCGCTCTTGTAGATAGGGACGACCACAACTTGCACGGGGGCCAGGACGGGCGGTAGACGCAACCCCTGTTCATCGCCGTGGACCATGATGATCGCTCCCACCATCCGCGTACTCACGCCCCAGCTCGTGCCCCAGCAATACTGGGTCTCATTATTCTGGTCGAGGTAGGTGACCTCGAAGGCCTTGGCGAAGTTCTGCCCCAGGTTGTGTGATGTGCCGGCCTGCAACGCCCTCTTGTCGCCCATCATGGCCTCGATGGAGTAACTGGTCAGCGCCCCGGGGAACTTCTCCGATTCCGACTTCCTGCCCACCAGGACAGGGATCGCCGCGTCAGTCTGTGCGAAGTCAGCGTAAAGGCCCAAGATGCGCAGGGTCTCCTCCTCCGCTTCTTCGTAAGTCGCGTGTACGGTGTGGCCCTCTTGCCACAAGAACTCCATGGTCCGTAGGAACAACCGGGTCCGCAGCTCCCAGCGCACCACGTTGGCCCACTGATTGATGAGTATCGGCAAGTCCCGGTAGGACTGAACCCACTGCGCGTACATGTGACCGATGATCGTCTCCGAGGTCGGCCGGACTACCAGAGGCTCCTCCAGTTCCTTGCCACCTCCGTGGGTGACCACGGCGAGCTGCGGGGAGAACCCCTCCACGTGCTCCGATTCTTTCTCCACGAAGCTCATGGGTATGAAGAGAGGGAAGTAGGCATTGACGTGGCCGGTCTCCTTGAATCGTCTATCCAAGCCACCCTTCACCGCTTCCCACAGTTCGTACCCATACGGCTTGATGACCATACATCCCCGCACCGGCGAATAGTCCGCCAGGTCCGCCCTCTGAACCACTTCATTGTACCAAGCAGAGAAGTCCTCACTGTGTGATGCCAGTCTCTGCCCCATTCTCCGAACCTCCTTCGCTATCTCTGGGTTGGTCAGTCTCACAAACGTGTGGTCAAAACAAAGAAGAGCCCCGCCCCATAGGGACGAGACTCGGTCAAATCCCGCGGTACCACCCTACTTAGGCCGCTCTGCCCGTTCGCTCCAGGTGGACAGAACTGGCCTCTCTCGTCGAGAGTGTAGCCCCACAAGCGTGAGGCAATGCCCTGGCCGGGTAACGGCGGCCAACCGGCGGAGCTTAGCGGATCCAGCACACATAATGCCTGCGCTGGTCCTTTTCGCTCGCAGCTCCCGGGTCGGGTTCAGTCTGGGGCGATGCCAGCTTGCAGCACACGCCGGCTCTCTGTGATCTGCCGTCCAGGCCTACTATTTCCCGATCAACGCCGTTTTGAGTATCTGGTATCTATTTGAAGACCATGTTAGCGCGATTGCAGCGCCTTGTCAAGCGCGACCTTCATGGAAACCCGCGCGGAGCCTGCAATGCCCTCCACCGACCCTGCCCCACCTGATCACCACGGAAGCAAAAGCCAGCGGGTCAGACCAGCAAGACGCAGACCTCTCACCCCTGAAGAAGCTTCTGCCAGAACAGCCAGGTTAGATAGACCAACAGCAACAGCCCGGCCCCCAGCAGCAGAAGGTGTATGAGGCAACCCCCGATCTTCCTGATGACAGCGATCGCCCACCCCACCACCAGGAGAAGGATGAGGGCTCCCACAACGAGGAACACTAGCGGTTGTACCATCAACGCTCCCGCCAATCCTGATGGCCTTCGGTAGCCAACTCCACCGAAGGCCGAATGCTAGTCGCTTGCCACCACGAAGGCCACAGCATACCGGCGCGAGTGCGACATACTGATCGCAAACTCGTCCAGCCCGAGCTCCTCTGCCCGCTTCCTGGCGCGCCCGTGGAGCCGGACCAGGGGCTTGCCCCGAGAATCCGGTAGCACTTCCATCTCCCGCCAGGTGACCCCACGCAGCCCTGTGCCCAGGGCCTTGGACACCGCCTCCTTCGCTGCAAAGCGGACGGCCAGCTCCGGCACGTGGTTTCTACAGTACTCCACCTCGGCATGAGTATAGACGTGCGCCAGGAAGCGCTGTCCCCAGCGCTCCAACGCTCGAGCGATACGCTGCGTCTCGATGACGTCCACACCCACACTCAGCATGACAGTCCGCCTGTCCTCTGACTACGGCTACGAGATGTCATCCGCCGCCTCTTCCAGCTCGATGGACTCTCCAGCGGCCAGGATCTCGGCAGGCAGGTAAGGCTCCGCCTTCTCGTAGCCGCGACCTATGCCGCGGTAGACGAAGCCAAGTTCCTGCATCTTCGTGGGCTCGTAGATGTTACGACCATCTATGAGGACAGGCTCAGCCATGGATGCCTTCAGGCGCACCATGTCCAGATGCTTGAACTCGTTCCAGTCGGTGACCACTACCAGGGCGTCGCTGCCCTCCGCCGCCTCGTAGGCATCCTCACAGTACGTCACCTCGGGCATGATCTCCTTGGCCCGCTCCATAGCCACCGGGTCGAAGGTCTTGACGGACGCTCCCTCGTTCTGGAGCAGGTGGATGATCTCCACCGCGGGTGCCTCACGCATGTCGTCGGTGTTGGGTTTGAAGGCCAATCCCAGTACGCCCACCGTCTTGCCGTGCAGCGTGCCCAGGATGTCGCGCAGTGCCTGGACCACTCGCCTCCTCTGGTCCCGGTTGATCTCTATCACAGCTCTGAGCAGTTGAGGGTGGCACCCGTGGATAGCCGCCATGTGGGCCAGCGCCTTCACGTCCTTCGGAAAACACGAGCCTCCCCAACCCACCCCGGCGTCGAGATAGGAGTGGCCAATACGCTTGTCGTATCCCATCCCTATGGCCACCTCTTTGATGTCGGCGCCCAGTTGCTCGCAGATGGAGGCTATCTCGTTCACGAAAGAGATCCTGTTAGCCAAGTAGGCGTTGGAGGCGTATTTGATCATCTCGGCCGTGCGCAGGTCGGTCACGATGATCGGCGCACGCAGAGAGAGGTACAGTTGGGCCACCTTCTCGCCTGCCCGCCGGTTGGTCGAGCCCAGAACGATGCGATCCGGATGCAGAAAGTCGTTGATGGCCGACCCTTCGCGTAGAAACTCGGGGTTGGATACCACTGTGAACTCGAGGCCCGCTGGTAGATGCCCCTCCACGATCTCAGCCACCCAATCGCCTGTCCCGATGGGCACCGTGCTCTTGTTCACGATGATCAGTGAGTTGGTCATGTTGGCTGCGATCATCTCTGCGGCCATCCTCATGTACTTGAGATCGGCCTCGCCTTCGCTGCCCGAGGGCGTGTCCACGGCGATGAAGGCAAACTCGGCGCCCCTCAAACCATCCTTATACGAGGTGGTGAACGTTAGCCGCTCAACCTTGATGTTCCGTTCTACCATCTCCTGCAAACCGGGTTCGTAGATCGGCAGCTTACCACGCTTCAGCCCGGCGACCTTGGCCTCGTCTATGTCTACGCAGACCACCTCGTTTCCCAGGTCCGCAAAGCACGCACCGGTGGTGAGACCGACGTACCCACCGCCCCCAATCACGCAAATCTTGCTCATCAGAACACCTCACCCACAGTAGTCAAGTAGCCAGTGCAGCCAGGGGCGCACCGGCTTGCCTCCGAGCCTTCCCATTCCAGGTCACTGATCCACCAGTTCGCTCACTGTCCTTCCCAACCTCACGCTGTAGTTCATCCCCCGGTCCTGAGGGTAGATCTGAGTGGTATTGGCCAGGTATAGGCCCTTCACCGGAGTCTCGTGAGCAGGGATCCTGTTAGAATAGCCACAGGTGATGATCGGCTGCGCTGCATCGTCACGATACAACCACATCTCCTCCACCCAGTCCAGGTCGAAGTCCGGGTTGATCCTCCTCAAAGACGGCAGATAGCGCTCCAGCAATTCCTCAGCCGAAGCCGAGTATAGAGGATCGGAGTTGGAGACGTAGTTGCTCAGATAGAGGATGTGTTTCCCGTTGTAGTTCTCCGGAGGAATCAGGTTGGTATGCTCGATAGCACCGACAAACGGGAAGCTCGCATCGCTGATATTCAGCCAGTAGATGCGAGACAGCGACCGCTTCAGTTTGAGCACCAGACATACCGCTGCCTGGTACGATACCTCTCGCAACCGATTCGTGTAGTCGGCAGACAAGTCAGGCGCTATCTCCAGGAAGACGAAGGAAGGTACGGTGGCAATCACCCTCTCCAGCGGCCACGACTCGCCTGCCGCCGCGACCACGAGCCCGGAATCGTCCACCGTGAGCTTGTCGACGGCCGTCCCGGTCAGTATCTCCCCACCACGCGACGTAATCCCATCCGCCAGCGCATCGATGAAGGGCTGGAAGCTGCCTCTCATGTAGCCCAGCAGCTCCCGCGCCAGCCCCTTGCTCCTGGATCCCACGCGATCCTTGAACTTGCTGTACAGCCAAGCCATGGTCACTCGATCAGAGTACTCCCCGAACTTGGCGCGCAGCAGAGGCTGGAAGATGACCTCGTAGGCCTGCTCGCCTGCGTATTGGCGTATCCACTCCTGAGCTGTGAAGTCCTCCAGTTCTCGCCAGTTGCCGAACCTCTGGAGGTACAGGGTCACCAGCCCGGCCCTGAGACGCTGCCAGAGCCGCAGAGGCTTGAAGCTCAGCAGGTCGAAGGGCGTTACAAAATCGTAGATCTCACCCTGGTAGAAGATGCCCACCTTCGAGGCCAGCCACTCCATGCTATCCGTGAGACCCAACTCCTCCAGCAGCCCGATCATCTCCGCGTCGCCGGTGAAGATGTGGTGGTAGTATCTTTCCAGAGGCGTGCCCTCCACCTCGAACGTGCTGGCCTGCCCGCCGAGATAGGGCTCCCTCTCGAAGAGGACCACACGATGCCCTTTCCTGGACAGATGATAGGCCGCCGTCAAGCCAGTCAGGCCGCCGCCGACGACGCCGATCTTCACAGCACCACATCCTCCTGCAAAGCCGAGTTGTTCGGCGCTGCACCAGCCTCGGAGACTCGCAGGTCCTCCATCTCACCCCAACTGATGCTCTCCCGCCAGGCGAAGTATGCGCCCACAACGGTGATGGGGAACCACAACGCGGCGTGCAAGGCCAGCATGAAGCTGGTCGCAGTGTGACGGACGACGCCGAACAGGACCAGGCTTTCGATCCCAGCCACCTCGAAGGTGCCCAGATAGCCGGGAGTGGAGGGAATCGTGGTAGCCAGGTTGACGATGGCACAGGCGAACACCAGCACGTAGAAGGGTTGGTCGAAGGCGAAGCCTTGCATCACGAACCAGTACTTCCATGCCTCAACCAACCACAATACGATGGAGATGCCCATGATGAAAGCCATGTCGCGCCCACTCCGGAGCACCTGGAGTCCCTCCAAGAACTTTCCAAGCAGGCCGGCCGCCTGGGCTCGGAAACGTCCCGGCACCAACCGAGCCACCATCCACTGATAGACTCTCTCGGTCCGCGAAGGAGAAGAGGCAATCAGAAAGAAAGCCACCAGGGCCCCGAAGAAGAAGACACTCATGAATGGCAGCAACTGGCTCAAGAACTCGTTGGTCGGTACGAGGGGCAGCACAGCGAAAACGAACACGAGCATCGTAATCCCGTCGAAGATACGCTCCACCAGTATAGTGGCCAGACTCGCGCTGGCGCTCACCGACTCCTTCCTCTTCAGGACGTAGGCTCTTATCACCTCACCAGCCCTGAAGGGAAAGACGTTGTTGCCCATGTACCCTATGGTGACCACAGGAAGCAGCCTCCGCATCCCAACCGACTTCATGGGGCGCAGCAGGTATTTCCAGCGATAAGCCCGCAACCAGACAGCGCCAAAATAGACCAGAATACCCGGTATCAGCCACAGGTAGTTGGCATGCCGCAGGCCCTCCCACACCTCCGGCAGCTTCTGGCCACGGAGAGCGTAGACGAGGAAGACGACGCTGATGGCGACACCCAGCCAGAACCTCCACCTTCTCCACATGACGCTTTATCTTACTTCAAGGACCCCCAAAAGGCCAACCTCCTAGGACCACTGCTTTGACATCCCCACCTCGATGTGCTATCATAACCGGCGGCATGTCCCACACACAGAGAGCCTCCTGAAACACATGAGAGCGGGTCGACCCCCTTGACCTTATCCTTGGCGAATCCTTCTTGTTGGCCAGGCTGTCCGAGAACATTCCGTTGAGGAGGGAGTGCGCTCATGAGATTCAATCTGCTGTCGCACAGCGACACGGAAGCCATAGATTCACTGAAGGAATCTCACGGCGGATCGAAAGAGATCGCCGACACGATCGAAAGGATGAGAGACTACGAGGCCAGGAAGAGCATTCTCTCCGCCACAGAGTATGGCGAGATGATCGAAGAAGCAGAGGAACTGGTCAAGAGATTCGCCAAGGTCGAGGACTTCGAAGAGGCCCACAGCATAAAGTACAAGGATGGGATGGGCACCGCCACATCCCAAGTCTCGGGCTTTCAGGGCGCACGCGTCACCCACCGCTGTATGAGCAGGATCGCCGACAGCGCTCCAACGGAGGTGCCTGCCCTCGTACCCGCAGAAATGATCTCGGTCGTGCCCATGACCGAAGACTACGTCTACAACGGCAACCTGATGGCCACGCTTGCCATGGCCGAGAACATCATGGGAGTAGAATGGTTCTGCTCCACCAACCTGGTCGGCACCCCCTTGCCCAACAAGAGGTTCAAGGATGTCGAGAGTGCCACAGGCGTTACCTTCGATACCAAGCCTGCCGGCGACGGTCTGTCCCAGTTGATTCTCACGAACCAGGGTACCTTCTTCGGCAACTTCGGAGGTATCGAGGTAGCCAACGACAATCACCTCATCTACCTGGACGGCATCACTCGCGCCGCCAAGACCACTGGCGCCAACTTCTTCCTGAATCCTAGCTGGAGCAGCATCGTCGCCATCTGCTATTACGGGCGCGACCTCCCCAACCTGTTCATCAAGGTCTCCATGCTGCTCTCAACCCAGAACCTGATGCAGTTCCGGATGCTCCTGAACATCATGAGCGAGTACCTGAGGGAGAACAAGACGAGTCCCATCCGCGAGATCAACATCGGCAATGCGGTGTCGCCAGAGAACTTCATCAAGTGCAGCCAGGAACTACGAGATAGCGGCATCAAGGGTCTGAGCCTCGCCGCCCACATCCTGATCAATCCCGATCTGGGCCGGGCCGATTTCGACTGGTTCGACGAATCCCTCGAAGTCTTGGAGAGTGGGCACAACCTGACCTTCAAGTACGAAAGCGATGGCCAGAGCAGACCTTTCGACACGATGGAGACCTACTTCATACCCGAGGAAGAGCGCAAAGCGCACGCCACCGAGATCGGTGATGTCATCTACTACAAGACCCTTCAGTGCACCAAGCACGCACGGGAGTACATGCAAAGAGGCATCCCAGTCACATTCGGCCTGAGTTCTCACAGATAGCAGAAACGGCACACCGAGAGGCCCATGTCAGCAACGCGGCCTCCAAGGAGAGATGCTGCGCGTGTCTTCGACCGTGCCATCCGGCAGCCCGGGCCGCATTCTGCGAGGACCCGGACCCTGGACAAACAGGTGTCTTGTTTGCACTCGAAAAGCCACCTCTACGGCTACTGGTGAGCTGGGTCCGTTGCCAGCCCCAAGCAACCCTGGTCCGCAAAGCAAGCGCACTGGGCTTGAGGTTTGCCACGCGAACACCCCTCGAGTTCACCGCAACTCCTATTCCACACAGGGCGCAGCCGCTGAAGCCATGATCTCTCGCCACGCAGGCCTGTCCCCGGCGGCCGCTGCCATCAGACGTCTCTGGAGGAACAACCCATGAAAGGAACTGCCTATCGCCCAGGGGGCATCAATCCAGCCCTGATCACACCCTTCACACGGGATGACAGGATAGACGAGGAAGCGCTTCGCGGGCTTCTACGCTTCGTGAGACCCCACGTGGACGGCGTCGTCCCCTGTGGCACCACGGGCGAGTTTGTGTATCTGTCCCACGCCGAGCGCCGTGAGGTCCTCGAGATCTGTATAGACGAAGTCGGATCCGAGCTCCCGGTCATCGCGGGCACGGGTGCAGCCTCGACCCGCGAGGCCATCGAGCTGGCCCGCCACGCCGAGGAAGCCGGCGCCACCGCTTGTCTCGTGGTCACACCGTACTACCTGCATCCTTCGGACAAGGGCGTGTATCAGCACTTCTACGAGGTGGCGAAGGCCGTCGATCTGCCCATCATCTTGTACAACATCCCCCAAACCGTGGATGCCTATCTTCCGCGACAGGTCCTGGAGGACCTCAGCGAGATCGACAA
>DAOUEW010000149.1:0-5039 GCA_034430275.1 Anaerolineae bacterium
TCCAGCTATGGTGACGCCACCGAGTCCAGCGGCGTGGTCCGTATCCTCATGGACCTGGACAGGAACATCAGGGGACGCCACGTCCTCATCGTCGAGGACATCATAGACACCGGCCGTACGCTCAACTACATCATAGAGAACTTGCGGACGCGAGGCCCGGCCAGCATCAAGGTCTGCACCCTGCTCGACAAGCCAGCGCGGAGGATACTCGACATCCCTATCGACTACGTGGGCTTCGAGATTCCGGACCGGTTCGTGATTGGGTACGGGCTTGACTACGGGGAGATCTATCGCAACCTGCCGTTTGTCGGAGTGCTGAAGCGCGAGCTGTACTCCGGGGAGTGATGGCCCTGTTGACAAGAGCACGTACCCTCTTCCGGGCAGCACAGCGCGACCTTCGTAGCCTGGACCGAATATCCCTAGCCTTGGCAGCCCTCGTCGCGGGCACCCTTGCACAAGCCAGCCTTACGTGGTCTTCGAAGCTAGTGGCAGGCATCCTCTTCGTTGTTGGCTGTCTGCTACTACTGCCCCCCCTTCTCCGCAGGCGTCACGATACCCGTCGGGTAGGCAAGCTCTCCCTCGTTATCCCTCTGCTCGTCCTCGTTGGAGGTGGACTGGCCCTCAAGACCCTGACCTCTTTCCGAGCTGCGGTTCCCCTCTACGCGGTGGCTGTGATCCTGTTCGTCATGGCTACTGGTACCCGATTCGAAACGCCCCAGCGTAGCTCTGAACCGGTGGGGAGGTTGGAGCTTCTGCTGCTGGTCCTAATCGTGATCCTCGGCTTCGGCCTGATGGGCTATCGTGTAGCCGACATCCCGCCAGGCTTCCATGGAGACGAGGCAGAATCGGGCATGCAGGCCCTTCAACTGCTGCACGGGGAGGTACAGAGTCTCATCTCCGTAGGGTGGTATCACCTACCTATGATAGGCTTCGCCTGGCACGCCGTGAGCATGATTATCTTCGGCGATACCGTCTTCGGCCTGCGGATGAGCTCGGTCGTCGTGGGAACCCTCACTCTCATCGCTGTCTACTTCCTGACACGCCTGCTTTCTAACCGAACCACCGCGCTCCTGGCCACGTTCTTGCTTGCCGTGTCCCATCCGTTCTTCGCTCTGAACCGCCTGGGGATCAACTACACGCAGACCACCCTGTTCGAGGTCCTGACCTTCTACTTCCTGTTTCGAGGACTCCATTCAAGAAGATGGTGGAACTTCGGAGCCAGTGGCCTGTTTCTGGGAGCCGCCCTCTATCTCTACTACGCCTCCCGCCTGGTGCCATTCATCATCTTGGGCTTCCTCGTCGTCACCGGCATAGCCAACCGCGGGTTTCTGCGTGCCCACTGGCGCCGGATCGCTATACTGTGGCTATCCGCTATCCTGATCTTCGCGCCCATGGGCCTCTATTTCCTCCACGAGCCCTGGCACTTCATGTCTCGCACCAGCAACGTCTTCGTCCTGGGTAGCCAGGGGTGGGAGGATACGCCGTATCCGCGAGAGAGCGTGGTATTCACGCTCCTGGGACAGGCTGGCCGAGTTCTGCCGCTCTTCAACTATGGCGGCGACATGAGTGGTCAGTACGGATACAAGGGGGCGATGCTCGATTTCATCACGGCGATACTCTTCGTGCTGGGGATGGGATACTCCTTCGCCCACGCCCGGCAGCCGCGCTATTGCCTCTTGCTCCTATGGTTCTGGGCCACCATGATCGTGGGCGGGATGCTGACACTGCCGGCGCCGTTCATACCGCGGCTGGCTGGCATGTTGCCGGTCCTCTGCATCTTCGCCGGAGTAGCCTTGGAGAGGATCCTGGGAGTGTTTCAGCAGGCCTGGGGAAGGGGTAGGCCCACCAATGCCGCGCTCGGTCTCCTGGTGGTTGTCACTCTAGGCGTCGTCGCCTTCCTGAACTACGACACCTACTTCAACAAGTACCTGGATACCATAGATGGGTGGGCGATGCGGGAGCCCGCCACCGCCATCGCCAGGTACATGGACTCGCTAGGCGAGGACTACGAAGTATACCTGCTGGGCGCACCGAGGTTATACGTTCGCCACGGCACGATCCGCTTCATCGCGCGCGAGGCGCAAGCGACTGACGTTCTCGACCCTGGGCAGTTCATACCGCTCCAAACGAGCGGGGAGAAGAACGCTGCGTACATCCTTCTCCCCTCGCATCTACACCATCTGCCCAGTCTTCAGCAGTACTACCCCAGGGGTGTCGTGCGCAACTTCACCCGCGAGTCGGGCGAGCTGTGGTTCACAGTCTTCGAGGTCAACCGCGAGGACATCGCAGCTGCCCTACCCTGATTCCGCACATCAGCCCTCACCGTCTGGCGAGGGCGGCCTCGATATTGGTCAGCGCCTTCTCTATGTTCTCGATGGAGTTGGCGTACGACATGCGAATGAACCCACTTCCGTGTGCCCCAAAGGACGTGCCAGCAAGGACGGCCACACCTGCATCCTCCATGCAGAAGTCGGCGAACTCCCGCTCCGTCATGCCGGTGCCCTCGATGTTGGGGAACACATAGAAGGCGCCCCTGGGCATGGTGCACCTGATGCCCTCGATGGCGTTGAGGCCGGGCACGATCACGTCCCGCCGCCGCCTTAACTCCTCCACCATCTTCCTGGGAGCGTCCTGGGGACCGGTCAGCGCCTCGACACCAGCAGTCTGTGTAAACGTGGCAGTGCACGAGTTGCTGTTGGTCATCAGCCGCGTGATGTGGACCGCGAGCTCCTCAGGCATCACACCATATCCCAACCTCCAGCCGGTCATGGCGTAGGTCTTCGAGAAACCGTTGAGGAGGATGGTGCGGTCCTGGACGTCAGGCATGGACAGGAAGCTGACGTGCTCCCCCTCATAGATGATCCGGTCGTAGATCTCATCGCTGAGTACGATGAGGTCGTGTTCCTTGGCCACCTCGGCGATCACTTCCAGGTCTTCCCTGGTCAACATGCCACCTGTGGGGTTCTGAGGCGAGTTGATGATCACCAACCTGGTGCGCGGCGAGACCTTGTCCTTCAACTGGGAGACGTCGAAGCGGAAACCGCGCTTCTCCTCGAGCACCAATGGTACCGCCTTCGCCCCGACGAAGTTGATCATCGACTCGTAGATCGGGAACCCAGGGTTGGGGTACAGGACTTCGTCGCCCTCCTCGACCAGAGCCAAGATGGAATAGAACATGATCGGCTTGGCGCCAGGGGTGACCACCACGTGCTCTGGTCGCACGTCCACGCCTCGGGTCTCGCCGATATGCTCGGCGATGGCCTTCCTCAACTCCGGGATGCCGGCGGAGGGAGAGTAGTGGGTCTGTCCCTGCATCAAGGCCGTACCGGCCGCCTCTATGATGTTGGAGGGAGTGTCGAAATCAGGCTCTCCGATCTCCAGATGTACGATCTCCCTACCCTGGGCCTCGAGCGCACGCGCCTTGGCCAGCACCTCGAATGCGGTCTCCGTGCCCAGACGACTCATCGCTGTTGCTAGTTTCACTCCTGGTACCTCCTTCAGTAATACTAGTGCTTTGCACTTCGAATTCGCTGTGTTATAATGAAAACAGTGGAGATAGCCGGGGCTTTGCCCTGGCGTATTTCTGTGGCTCGGTTGCCGGCAGACGGCTCGCCCAGAGAGTGCCCACCTTCAGTGGGCTTCCCGGCAGCCAGCATCCACAGAGGAGGTGTCGTGTGCTGAGAATCGTATCCATCGTCTTGTTTTCGCTTGGGATTCTGCTCGCCCCTGCCGCCTGTGGCGGTGGCCAGCCGCAGATCCCTACACCTCTTCCGGCACCAGTGGACAAGATCATCTTCATGGCCAACCACGAGGACAACGACGACATCTTCATGGTGGGCACCGATGGCATGGAGCTCACCAATCTCACCAACTCCTCATCCGACGATGTGCTGCACTCCTGGTCACCTGACGGGCGGCAGATCCTGTTCGTCACCGATCGCGACGGCAACTCCGAGGTCTACACGATGCATGCCGACGGATCGTATCCCCTCAACGTAAGCAACCACTCCGCCGATGACGGCTTTCCCGCCTGGTCGCCCGATGGTCAGAAGATCGCTTTCGTCACCAACCGCGACGGCAACTGGGAGATCTACACCGTGAACACCGACGGCTCTCAGCCCACGAGACTGACCACCAGCCCCGCCGTGGATGGCCATTCCGCGTGGTCACCCGACGGTTCCCGAATCGCCTTCGTCTCCCAGCGCGATGGAAACGACGACATCTACGTCATGGCCCGCGACGGCGGCAACCAGACCAGATTGACCATACACCCTGCTTCTGACACCAACCCTGCCTGGTCGCCAGATGGAACCCGCATCGCCTTCGAGTCGGAGCGCGATGGAAACGTCGAGCTCTATGTCATGAACGCCGATGGTACCGACCAGTACAATCTATCACAGAGCGATGCCAGCGACGACAGCGACTTCGTGTGGTCGCCCGACGGCCAGACTATCGTATTCTCCGCTGAGCTAGACGGAAACTCCGAGATATTCCTGGTCCGTCTGAGCGACGGGAGCACGGTCGACCTCACCGACGATCCGGGCCAGGATGTCCTTCCGGCCTGGTCGCCCGACGGGCAACGCATCGTGTTCACCTCTCTCCGAGATGAGAACGCCGACATCTACGTCATGGCCGCCGATGGGAGCGAACTACAGCGCCTGACCCAGCATCCCGACAACGAGTGGGCTCCTCTCTGGGTCCCCTAACCGTTCCCTCATGCGATTTGACTCTCATAAGTTGCCAACAGCTTCTTTCCCGTGGCCTCCCACGAGAACTCGGCCGCTCGTGCCAGGCCGCGTACAATCAGATCCGCTCTGAGACTCGCATCATCGAGCACCTGGCTCATCGCTTCCGCCACCGCTGCGGGGTCGTCCGCGGGTACCATCAATCCAGCTTCCCCCACCACCTCCGGCAAAGACGAGCTATCTGACGTGACGACCGGCGTGCCGCAAGCCATGGCCTCTAGCGGCGGAAGGCCGAAGCCTTCATAGAGAGAAGGGAAGGCCAGCACGTCAGCCAGGCTGTACAGGCCGGGCAGG
>DAOUEW010000150.1:0-7787 GCA_034430275.1 Anaerolineae bacterium
GCGCGCCTCCGGACGCAGCTCATCGCTGAAGCAAACCAGGCCCAGTGGTGTCAGGGGTGACGGCAGCCGCGCGTCCCCGCTTGTGTCCAGCAGCGGCGCACCACCTGGCAAGTGCGCAAACAAGAGCACCCGTAGACCCTCCTGGGTCCATCGCTCCAACAGAGGTCCAGCCGCGGCATCCGAGGCCAGATGCTCGCCAAGAACCTCTGGGGCCCCCATGACGTACGCCCCTGGCAACTCGGGATCGCCGAAGGCCAGCGCACTCCACTTACGCTCCGAAGAGAAGGGCACTTCCTCCCTTACCTCTCGCCCGCGCCCCTCCAGGGCTTCGCTGATAGCCAAGGTTGTTCGATTGGGGCTGGTGATGCTCGCTCCGAAGTCTCCCAGGATCCTTCGTAAGCTCGGTTCGTCGATGCCGCTCTCGCCGGACACCGGATGTAAATCGTGGAGTTGGAGGCGATTTGTGGTGAGCGTGCCGGTCTTGTCCATACACAGCAGATTCACATTACTGATCGATTCCACTCCGTTGGTCTCCTGGATCAGGGCTCCCTGGCCCGCCACACGTACGATCCCCATGGCATAGGAGACAGTGGTCATGAAGAACAGTCCCTGTGGCACCAGGGCCACGACAACCGCGGCTGCCCGCACGCTCTCCACCACCGGGATGCCGCGGGCCGCGTGGGAGATAGCAAGCAGTATGCCCAGTTGGGCCACCACCAGGACCAAGACGCGGACGATGAGGTCTATCTCCCTCTGAAGAGGAGTTCTGATCTGGCGAAAGGCCGTGACGCCCGCCGCGAGTTGGTTGACCAGGCAATCGCCCCCCACCTTCTCCGCCTCGTAGATGGCCATTCCCGATACGCAGAAGCTTCCTGAGTAAACGGGGTCACCGATGGCCTTGCGCACGCGCTCCGACTCGCCGGTCAGGGGCGACTCGTCCACCTCAACCCGGCCCCCTCCTGCGATGCGACCATCCACTACGAATTGATCTCCAGGGCGCGCCACCAGCACGTCTCCCAACACGATCTCGCTGGGGTCGACCTCCCCCTCCTCTCCATCCCGGATGACGGTCGCCTTCGGACGGGTCAGCAAGGCGATACGATCCAGCTTGCGCTTGGCCCTGATCTCCTGCGTGACCCCCACCGCCACGTTCAGCAGCACCAGCCCAGCAGTAACCACCGCGTCGCCAACGTGATCCATCAGGACCAGCACGAATCCGATCGGGTAGAGGACCGTGTTGATGAAGGTGAAAGCGTTCTTGCGGACGATCTCGAGGTAGGAACGACCTACGTGAAGGGGAACGATATTGGCCTGTCCGCTCTGACGCCTGGCAGTCGCCTCGCTCTCGGACAGGCCTCTGATGTTGTGCACGCCTGTTGATGTCAAAGCCCGCTCACACTCTCCCTGCTGTCCCTGGCATCAACAGATCCGAGCCACGGCGGGCCGCCCTCTCACACCGCTGGCGTGGGACAGCACCTTCTGAGATGTCACTGGGGTCTCAGTGTCGGCAGGTTCTCGCACGGCCCGTTCATGTTGAGAGTGCCAGCCGGCACCCACCCCCTGATGGCGAGTCCCGTGCTGCCAGAGGCCAGGTCAACCTGCGCCCATCCATCCGTGCTGGTGCCCAGCACCTCGGCGTAATCGCCAAGCCCCAAAGTCGCCACCACCTCTGCCGAGGGATCGGGGCTGGCCAGAATCAGTACCTCTTCCATAGGCATCGTGAAACAGACGCCCGGAGGAGGTGCTACCACCTCCGGCACTTCTTCGCAGGAGCCCTCCAGCCGAACCGAAGCGGTCTCCTGCACCCAGCGCATCCTGAAGACGCCTGCGTTGGCTGCCTGAGCGACGCCCGGCTCGAAGCCCCACCAGCCATCGGCGGTCCTGGCCTCCGGCTGGACACGAAACCCCGGGCCCATGGTACCGAACACGGCAGCGGCGGCATGGGCCCTCTCGTACACCGTCACCTCGCCCGTTGCGACCAACTCACACGGCTCAGAATCGATAACCTCTCCCCCACCCACCTCCGTGGCGACAGGCACTGGCTGTTTCGCTGTGGGCGACGGACCTGGAACTCCAGTGGCGCTGACCTGGGCTGCCGCCTCCGTGGGAGTTGCAGAGGCGACTGGCGTGGCGCTGGGTTGGCTAGCCTCCTCCACGACCTGCGTTTGCGGGCTCGGCTCCGATTCCGATAGACGAAGCGCCCCACAGCCGCTGCACGCCAGAATGGCCACCACGGCGGCAAAGCCCACAACTCTACCCATGCCCCGTCTCACCCTAGTCAGCCTGCCGAAACCTCACACCACTCTCGTGTTCACCAATAGTTGCGCGCACGACGATTGGCCACCGCCTCTAGAAGTATCTTCACGTAGTTGGGATCGCCCCGCACCTGCCCAGAAAATCCGGTGTCAGGCAAGTCGGCACTGCCACGGGACCGCACGAGCTCTCTGGCCCTCTCCACCATGGGCTCCACCATCCCTGCCAGAGACTCAGCGCTCTCCACAGAGGGCTGAAGCTGTCTCAACCTCTCGTAGAAATCCTCGATCAAGTCGGAGTACTCCGACTCCTGCTCGAACTGCTCGGGAGGCAGACTGTATCCAGCTGCCACCAGCTTCTCCCACACCCGGAACACGTCGCCTGTCTTGCCTGAATCGCGGAACCAGCCCGCCCCATACAACTGGGTCAGGGTGGCGTTGACCTCCTCTATGCGCCTATCCACGTAGGAGGTCCCCTCCGCCGAGGGCTTCTCCCCCGAGGACTGAGGGATGAGCGTGGTCAGATAGTCCTGGATCTTGTCGGTGATGCCCACGCCCGTTTGTGCCTTCACCCCGTCCTCTATGTCCAGGAGAAGGGTAGCCAGATTGCGCAGGCTGCCCCTGGGCAACCCCGCCGCCTCGCCCAGGTCCCGGGCATCCTTGGCCAGGGACAACATCCTCCTGGAGAAGTTCAGGACATCTCCGAGACTAAGGCTCTCCTGCTCCCAACTCCGCTTCCTGGGGCTCATATCCACCACCTTCCCTACTCTGTCCACTCAGCGGAGACCGACGTCGCCGCTGTCCCTTCAACACAATGCCCCTGGCTCCACCCGGCCCCCGCCTTCCTTGGGTCCCAGAACCAGAAACGCAGAACCTTGCCCGGGGAGTACACCTCAGACGGCACTCCCACCGCCGCTACTGGACACAGAGCCCCCACTGGCCGGCGAAGAAGCCAACCTTGCCAGAGCCACGAAGGCCACGGTGCCCAAGGTTGCCAAACCCACGGTCAGATACCACACCGAGACCGGGGCGATGTTATCGTATGCCAGTCCACTGGCGATGGGTCCTATCCCCCAGGCGATACCCCCTACCATGCCGTAGATGCCCATATACCTGCCTCGCATGTCGATGGGGGCGATCCTGGCCACATAGGAAATGGAGGTGGGGGCCCAGATCAACTCACCGATGGTGAGTATGACCATGGATACAAGGAACAGCCAGACGTTGTGGGAGAGAGCGGCGCCCAGTGCAGCCAGCCCGGTCCAGAAGGAACCGGCGGCCATCACGTAGGCGTCACGGTACTTCTCCGTGACCCGAGTCACCGCGAACTGGAAGAAAACCACCATCAGCGCGTTCACCGTCATGATCAGGCCAAAACCGCTCTCCGGGATGCCGAACCCCTCTTTCATGTACACCGGCAGGAGTTGCATGAACGGCTCGTAGGCCATCCACAGCAGGATGGAGGCCAGGCAGAAGCCTATGAAGCGGAAGTCACGGAGGATATGCACATAACCGCCTCCCACCACCTCAGACTCCTCCGCGTCCCACAACTCCGGCTTGGTCTCCTTGACCAGGAAGACCACCAACAGCAAGGCCGCAGTAGCGCCTACCGCCGCAGTGCTGAAGGTGAGCATGTAGGAAGTGGCGGCCAGAAAACCTCCCACCGCCGGGCCGATGGCCACACCTGCGTTGCCCACCATCCTGAGCAGGGCATAGGCTCCTGTACGCTTGTCCTTCTCTATGAGGTCGGCGATCATGGCGTCGGACCCAATGCGGGACGCCGGTTCGATGAGGCCACTCAGGGCGATGAGCACTGCGTAGGCGTTCAGCGAGCCCAAGAGAGCAAACCCCATCATCACCACGACCTCATTGGTCAGACCTGCCACCATGGCAACCTTGCGGCCATACCTGTCCACGACCGGTCCCCAGATAGCCTGGGAGAAGAGGCCCACGACTGAACTGATGGCGAAGAGGAAGCCCACTGTAGTGAGAGGGATCCCCAGCCGCTGTCGGAGGTAGACGGTGAAGAACGGCCAGACCAGGCTCCCGCCGACAGAGCCGATGAAACGCTGGCAGAACAGGATCCAGAACTGGAGAGGGTATTCCGATATGATGCCTCTGATCCTCGTGATCATGCTGGTACCCTTCGCCCGCGACCCTTGGACAAGGAGGGGTGACAAGGAGAAGTATTATACCACAGAGAAGTGACAATGGTACAAGAGAGAAGGCTCCGCTGGCTGGCTCTGTCCTGCTGACGGATTGCAGGCACGAGAGGAGAGCGTCGCACCAGAGCAGTCACGCTGTAGGCAAATCCGCGGCCCGGGAGCGCCCCACTGAGGTCAGGTAGCTCGCCAGGTCTGCCCCGTGGCTAGTAGGGGAACTCAAGGCCCAGAGCGGCCAGTTCTTCCTTGACTCGCATGTAGAGATCGCTGTACTGCGGGCTTGGCAGAGACGTACGGACGTCGTAGCATTCCTGGAATTCGCTGCCCAGGGGGGCATCAGTGATCCGATCCTCGTATCTCGCGAGGATCTTCAGCAAGAGCGCGTTCGCCTCCTCGCGAGACAGGTTCATGAAAGAGCAGGCATGTCCCACCTCAGCGGCCATGCGCGCCTCCATGGGTGTGGCCCTGTTCTTGTGCTTGTTGCGAGCCGGGGCCGCCTCCCATAGATTGGCGCCCGACACTGTGCTGGCCAGGGCATGAGCCGCCGCTTCATAGAGCACCATCTCCGTCGCTGGCCCCGCGTTGAGGAAGCCATTGGACACGGAGATGATCTTGCTGTTTCTGGCCACAGCCTGGTGGCTGGCACTCGACACCCACAACAGTTCCCGGCTGGTACCCGACGTATGGTGGATGTGGAAGGGGAAGTTCATCTGGTAATGGGCCTGGTGCACCATCAGACCCATCAGGTGATAGGCCACCTGTAGCACCGCGGTCCCTTCCGCACGACCCGCGTATCCACCGTAGATAGGCCCCGTCAGGCTTCCCGTGAAACAGCCGAACTGCTGATAGTGAGCCACCCTGTTCAGAAGAGCGTTGTCGATCTTCAGCTCTGTCAGCCCGCCCACCAGACGGCTGTCCGAGGTCCTCACACCCCATTGAGAATTGCTGATCGATATCTGCCCGACGTCCGACTCCGCCGTTCCCGCCGCCACGAGGAAGACACCCGGGCGTCCCACGAGTTTGGCCGCCTCACGCAGGCTCATGGCGTGCTCCATGCTGCCCGCCAGCTCTGTGGGCGACTTGGCCTTGATCTTGAGTCCCATGCTCTCCTCGAGAATGGGAGCGCAGAACCCATCGGCCAACGGCTCTCTCAGATAGGCGACGCACATGGGCAGGAAGATCTCCTCATCGCACGAGATGTCCGGGCTGAAGATCACGAAGGGCGGTTTCCCATCTTCCACCTGGCGATGCTCGAGGACTCGGGCATCCTTTCCCAAACCGACGAGGTACTCTCCTGGTATCAGGTACAGTGCCTCCCGCAACTCCGCCTCGTCGAAGGTCATAATCCGGTGGGTGTCCACACTCAGGACGCCCACCGCCAGGAAGAACTCCACACCCGCCTGCCACAGCGCGTCGGCCAGGTTGTCATCACGGGTTATGGGCGTGGCAGGATCGTACTTGATGCCGTACTTGCTGATCACCTCCTGCATCTTGGGCAGGAAGCGCTCCAGAGTAAAGGCCTCATCCTCGCAGAAGGGTCCCGTGCGGGCCCGTTCCAGGATCTCCCACATCTTGTACGGTGGCGCTGGCATGGGCTATCTCTCCTCCATCGCCTTGTCGAGCACCGACACGGCGTGCATCGCATTCTCCGCCCAGGAGTCGGCCCCGATCTCCTCCGCCCAGGCTGCCGTCACCGGAGTGCCTCCCACGATGACGTGGAACTGCTCGCGCAACCCCATCTCCCCTAGTAGTTCGACGATCTCCTGCTGGCCAGGCATGGTGGTGGTCATCAGCGCCGAGGCCCCAATGACGTCGGCTTCCACCTCTTGCGCCTTCTTGATGAAATCCAGCGCATTGACATCTGGTCCCAGGTCGTGGACCTTATAGCCATTCACCTCCAGGAGCAGGGCTACGATACTCTTGCCGATCTCGTGGATGTCCCCCTCCACGGTGCCGATAACTACCGTGCCTTTGCGCTCCCTCTCTATCTTGCGCTCCTCCAGATACGGCGCCACCGGCTCCACGGCCCTCTGCATAGCCTTGGCGGCCAGCATCATCTCGGGCAGGAAGACCTCCATGCGTTCGAACCTGTCGCCCACCTCCCGTATGGCGTGAGTCAGCCCATCCACCACCTCGAGAGGGTCCATCCCTTCCGCCATGGCCTGCCGGGCCAGCGCCTCAGCCTCTTCGTCTTCGCCGATCGTGACCGCCTCCACCAGACTCTCGAGAGTTCCCATCGACTGCTGCCTCCTCACTGTGCAAAGTGTACGGATTATAGGCCAGGCGAGGCCTTCAGGCAATGCCCTGCTTGTCAACATCCCCCCTCCCTAGCCCGTGAAGGTCTGAAGTCCAGGGGAGGGTCCGTACCTCTCCAGTCGGACCGATCCTGCCCACCACAGGGGCCGCGGGGTCCAGAGGCCTTCGCTCCAGCCCGTCGTCTGCATTTGCACTAGCACCCTCCTGCTGGCCAAACCCACGGAGATCGAACCGCCGCTAGCACGATGGCAATCCAACTTGACATCATTTCCGATTGGTGATAGAATAGAGTCCGTCGTTCCCTCGATGCACGCAGTCAACGCACTGGATTGCGCTTCTGGGGCAGCATGACGTTGTAGAGGGGCGGAGAGCGAGAAATGCACGCTGGCCTCCCGAAGAGGAAACCCTATGTACGCGGCGGTCGCTTGCCCTTCTCGATCAGCAAGGAGGCGTAGATCAGTATCTGCCAGGAACTCAGCGTCTCGATTGTGCGGTAGGCGCCATGCTGGGGCGCCAACAGGAGGGGGAGCCAAATGAAACTGAGGCTCGCGTTGGCTGGTCTTCTCGCGGCCGTGTTCCTCTGCCTGGCAGCGTTTTCTAGCGCTGTAACATCCACACAGGCGAGCACCACGATCAACGTCAACACCTTCGAGGACGAACTCAACAACGACGGCGACTGCTCCCTGCGCGAGGCCATTCGGGCTGCCAATCTCGACTCAGCAGTCGACGCCTGCCCTGCCGGGAGCGGCGCCGACACTGTGATCTTGCCCGCCGGAACGTATACTCTGACGATACCGGGGGCCTCCGAGAGTCAGGCCGTGACGGGCGACCTGGATATCCGCACCAGCCTGACGCTCAGTGGCGCAGACCCTTCCACCACGGTCATCGACGCGAATCAAACAGATCGAGTCTTTCACATCCACGGCTCGTACACCGTGAACATGGCCAATATCACCATCCAAGGGGGCAACCCTGGCCCGTTCAGCGGCGGAGGCATCTACAACCACGACGGCACATTGACGCTCACAAACTGCGTGGTTACCTCCAACACTGCGAATGTCGACGGTGGCGGCATCTACAGTGAGGGTGGTGTGGTCAGTGTTCTCAACAGCACGAT
>DAOUEW010000151.1:0-8071 GCA_034430275.1 Anaerolineae bacterium
GACGGCCTCTCCTATCGCTGGAGCAGTGATAGATCCTTCGTCTACCTGCCAGGCATAGGCAGCAGCACCCCTCTCGTCCTGCGCGTTACTCTCAATGGCTACAGGCCCACCGGCGTACCTTCTCCTCTCGTACACGTGAAAGTCAACGGAACGGAGCTCTCTGCCTTCACTCCCACAGCCCAGTTCGAGAGCTACGAGTTCGTCGTAGATAGAGATATCGTAGGCCTTCCCGGCAACCTGGAGATCGAGATCGACTCCGAGGTGTTCTCGCCGGCGCAGGCACCCGGCGATGGCGACCTTCGAGAGTTGGGGGTTCTTCTTGACTCCGTATCGGTGGAATACCAGCACGGCGCCGAGGCCGTCATCCTTCCTCCTCCAGTCCATCTCCTCTGTCTCTGGTGCGCTGTGCTGGGGAGCTTTCTACTGGCTCGCTTGTGCTGTCTGACGCGCATCGTGGGGTTTGTCACGGCGGTCCTCGTTCTGCTGATTCTTCTCGCACTGGTGGTTCAGCAGCGCCTTCTGGTGGGCAGCTACTCCACGCGGCTCGTTGTGTTGCTCGTACTGGTCAACGTCGGCGTGTACGTTTTCTCATCCGTGAGACGCATGCACGGGCTACGGGCACGATTCCTCCATCCCCAGACCGCGACGTGCAAGCAACTGCTGACCCTGGTCTTGATCTTCCTCGTGGTCTTCATCACGCACTCGCTCAGCAGCGTGTGCTGCCATGCTGGTGACTCGGTCTGGTCTGTGCCCGTCGCCATGAGTTTCATTCGAGAGCACAATGCGGACGTGGACGAATACGAGCAGATAGCTGTCAGCAATGAGTACTACGGTGAGACCGTGGTGCGGAACGACAACCACTACACCATTGAGGTGATACGCGGACACGTGTATACCAAGCAGCCGATTGGCGTTTCCGTCGTCGCCGTCCCGCCTCTCCTGGTAATGGACAACGTCCTGGGCCGCCTCGTCGATGTCGACCTGGACGAATACGTGAGGTACGGGGGTTCTGGACAACTCGAACGGCTCGTCGCCTCATTCATCGTCGGTCTCACAGCGCTATTCATCTACCTGATCGCCCTTCGCTTCCTGAATCGCAGGTACTCTCTGCTGGTGGTGTTGGTCTTCGCCTTTTGCACGTCAGCATGGTCCACTGCAAGTAGGGCCCTGTGGCAGCACGGTCCGTCCATGCTCATGCTCAGCGCCACGCTCTATCTGATCCTGCTAGCCAGGCACAGACCATCGCTGGTGCAGTTTGCCGGTCTGCCGCTAGCTCTGTCCTTCATCATACGTCCCACCAACAGCATCTCTGTCCTGGTGCTGACCCTGTACATCGCGGTTCGGTTCAGGAGGTACCTACTGAAGTACATGCTGTGGGCCGCCGCCATCGTCGTACCCTTTCTGGCGTTCAACTTCACGATCTACCACACACCGCTCTCTACCTACTATTTGCCGCAGAAGGTCGGGTCCAACCCAGCTTTGCTCGAGGCCCTGGTCGCTAATGTGGTGAGCCCAGGCCGAGGATTGCTCGTCTTCTCGCCGGTACTGCTGACCTCGGTCCTCGGGGTACTTCTGAGAATCCGACACCGAGAATGGCGAGGGCTGGACTCTGCTCTGCTGGCCATCGTGATCCTGCATTGGGTGGCCATATCCTCCTTCAGCAAGTGGTGGGCAGGGCATTCCTACGGTCCGAGGTTCTTCTGCGACGTCATTCCCTATTTCGTGTACTTCATGATTCCGGTCTTCGTCAGAGTGGCTGGTCTCAGAGGTCGAACAAAGACCCTCTGGGTCGCTCTGGTGTCGGGCCTCATCTTCATCAGTTTCTTCGTACACTACAGGGGAGCCACCAGTTGGGACACTCACGTGTGGAACGAGGAACCGGTTGGCGTCGACGACGAGCCAGCCAGGGTCTGGGATTGGGGAGACCTCCAGTTCCTGCGTGGGATAGCCATGGTCTCACCATTCGATCACACATCACAGCATCGACCAACCGGCGACGAACAACGCCTCGCCCGGGACTGTGCCACGTCGCTAGATGGAAGTCCAGGCCGCACACGGCTCTCTCCGATCCTGCCATCAGACGCCAATCCGATGCTATCTCAGAGCCGTTCTTCCGGGCTTTGCATGAGGTGCTTGCCTCTGGGGAGTGTAGCCAGTATAATCAATTGAGTCATGTACCTCCTCGCAGAGGCCATGCTCGAAGTGGAGGCCAGCATGAGGAGAACCAGAGTTCCATGCGCATCGGTATCGACGCTCGCCTGGTACACTACAGCCGCGCAGGTATCGGACAGTACATCACCGGACTTGTAAGAGGGTTGAGCGAGTGCGACAAGGACAATGAGTTTGTCCTTCTACAAAGCCGTAAGGACGATTCCGTCCTGGCCGACACGCACAACTTCGTCAGGAAATCCCTCTGGACCCCGAGCCACCACCGGCTGGAGCAACTAGTTCTACCCTTTGAGATTAGCCCCCTGCGGCTGGACATCCTTCACAGCCCTGACTTCATACCGCCCTTCCGAAGAGACTACAAGTCGGTTATCACCGTTCACGATCTGGCCTTCCTGCTCTACCCGCACTTCCTCACTGAAGAGAGCGCCCGCTACTACGGCCAGATAGACCAAGCTGTCAGACACGCAGACCACATCGTCGCGGACTCTCTCAGCACCAAACGTGACATCGTCAACTTCCTGGGTGTGCCGGAGCCCAAGATCTCTGTGATCTACGCGGCGGCCAACGCCATCTATCGCCGGGTCGAGGACCAGCGGCTCTTGACGCAGGCCCGGTCAAAGTACCAACTGGACAAACCATACGCACTCTTCGTCAGCACCATCGAACCCAGAAAGAACCTGCCAACGCTACTCCGGGCCTTTCGGAAACTCCTCGACCACTACAAGCTGGACGTGACGCTTGCCGTGGCAGGCCAAAGAGACTGGTTCTGCGGAGAGGTCTTCGCTGTGGCCGAAGAGCTCGAGTTGAACGACACCGTCGTCTTTCTAGGGCACGTGCCCCTAGAGGACCTGGTCTTGCTCTACAACGCCGCTCGGATGCACGTGCACCCCTCTTTCTACGAAGGCTTCGGCCTGCCTCCGCTGGAAGCCATGACGTGCGGCACACCTACCATTGTGGCCAACGTCTCGTCACTGCCCGAAGTGGTGGGAGACGCTGGATTGCTGGTGTCGCCGGAGCACACTGAGGGCTGGACCGTCGCCATGTGGAGACTCCTCACCGACGACTCCTTGCATCAGGAAATGTCACAGAAGGGCCTCAAGAGAGCCAAGCTCTTCTCCTGGGAGAGGGCTGCCCGTGAGACCCTCAATCTGTACCGGCGTATGTCAGGATGAGTCCCAAGCTTCTGTTCCTGACCCCTGACCTTCCCTACCCTCCACACCAGGGAGCCGCCATCCGAACCTACAACCTGATCAAGAACCTGGCGCCGCGCCACGAAGTCCATCTCCTGTCCTTCGTCCAGGGAAAAGACGAAGCCGAGAGACTGGAGTCCTTGTCCCCGTACTGTGCCACTGTGGCTACTGTGCGCGCACCTTCTCGCTCAACAGTGCATCGAGCGCTCTCTGTCCTGTTCTCCTCCAGCCCAGATATGGCACTACGCCTGCCCTCTTCCTCGTTCACAGATCAGTTACGGATTCTACTGGATCGTGAGCGCTTTGACTTCGTCCAGGTGGAAGCGATCGAGATCGCACGGTACGGACTAGCCATCAGAGAGATGAGGACTTCTTCACAGCCAAAAGTCGTGTTCGACGACATCAACGCCGAATACCTGCTCCAGCGTAGGGCCTTCGAGACCGACATCAGGCATCCCAGCCGATGGCTGCCGGCATTCTACTCCCTCATACAGTGGCAGAAACTGCAACGCTACGAGAAGGACGCCTGCCAGCGGCTGGAGAGAACCGTCGTCGTCTCTGAAGCCGACGCCAGAGCGCTTCGCCAACTGTTGCCTGACCTTCACTGCTTCGTCGTCCCCAATGGTGTCGACAGCAGCTATTTCCTGCCCTCGAGCCCTGAGGCAGAATCGGACACAGTGCTCGTGTTCACAGGTAAGATGGACTTCAGACCGAACATAGATGCCGTTCTCTGGCTTGTCCAGGAGGTGCTGCCTCTCATCCGTCAGGCGATCCCCGAGGCGCGGTTCAACGTCGTGGGAAGGAACCCTCACCCACGCCTACGCGCGGTCCGCGAGATACCCGGCGTGAACCTGACCGGCTACGTCAGCGACGTGAGACCCTACGTCGCCGAGGCGGCGGTCTACGTGGTTCCTCTGAGAGTCGGCGGCGGCACTCGCCTGAAGCTGATGGAGGCCATGGCCATGGGCAAGGCCATCGTCTCTACGTCATTGGGATGCGAAGGGATAGACGTCTCGCACCAGCGTGAGCTGCTCATCGCCGACGACCCTCCCACGTTCGCTCGAGCCGTCGTAGGTCTGATGAAAGATCGCAATCGGCGCAGGAGACTACAGATCACAGCTCGTAGCGTTGCGGAGTCAGAACACGACTGGAGCCAGATTACTCCGCTGCTGGAGCGAGTGTATGAGAGATAGACTTCGCACTCTCATGCTCCGGGCCGCGGCCCGCGCCTCCGCGCCCTTTGTTGGGTTGTCCCCCTCCGATACAGCGGGGGGCGCTCCCCGCATTCTGCTCGTGCGGCCCGATCACATCGGTGACCTGCTCTTCGCCACGCCAGCCATTCGAGCCTTGCGCCACTCCATGCCCGATGCCTTCATCGCTTGCATGGTCGGACCTTGGGCCGCCGAGATCGTACAGGACAGCCCCCACCTGGATCGAGTTCTGACTTGCCCCTTTCCTGGGTTCACGCGTCTCCCCAAGAAGCACCTGCTACAACCGTACCTGGAGGCGTGGAGCTACGCCCAGGTGCTCCGCGCAGATCGCTTCGACACCGCCGTCGTCCTTCGCTTCGATCACTGGTGGGGAGCCATGCTCTCCCACTGGGCCGGTGTTCCTCAGAGGATCGGGTACGGGCTTCCCAACGTGGCACCGTTCCTGACACGAGCGCTACCCTACACCAGCGGCAGGCATGAGGTGCAGCAGAATCTATCTCTCGTCGAGGCCGTCGTGGGCGGTCACATCGAAGAGCCAGGCCCCCTCGAATTCGAACCATCTCCAGAAGCAGTGCGCGGCGCCCACACGCTTTTGGCACAGAATGACCAACCGCAGGGATACCTCTGCCTCCATCCAGGGTCGGGCGCGGCTGTAAAGCTCTGGCGACCCGAGGCCTTCGCGCGGGTAGGCGACACCCTTGCTCAGCGCTACGGCCTCCAGGTGATCGTCACAGGCTCGGGCGACGAGGCCCGGTTGGTGGAGAGCATAGTCGAGTTGATGAAGACAGGTCCCATGACCATGGTGGGACAGACAACCCTCGCGCAACTTGCGGCCATCATGGGGCGGTGCAAGCTGGTCATCGGGGTGGACAGCGGCCCCATGCACCTGGCTGTGTCACAGGGCACTCCCACTATTCACCTTTTCGGCCCCGTGGACCACCACACCTTCGGTCCCTGGAGCGATCCGGAGAGCCATCTGGTACTGGTTTCCGACAAAGACTGCGTCCCATGCAACCGCCTGGACTACGCGCGACACGAACTGTTGGATCACGACTGTGTTCGCTCCATCCCGGTAGACCGCGTACTGGAGGCAGCCGATACGCTCCTCAGCGACCATAGCCACCCAGCCGTAGGGATGGTATAATCCCCCACAACCCCAAGACCCAGGAGTGCGCATGTCAGACCAAGTGACACCACAGCAACTGGAAGAGGATTCCCACTGGTGGTTCGCCAGCAGAACACGTGCCTTGATTGGGCTTCTCGACAGGCACGCAGCACACAATGATCGGAGGATACTGGACGTCGGATGCGGTGCCGGGAACATGATACACCATCTCAGTCGCTATGGGACCGTGGTCGGCATTGACAACAACCCCATACCCCTGCGCATCGCGCACCAGCGGGGCTACGACGCCCGTCTCGCGCAGGCGGAGGATATGCCCTTCGAGGACAGGTCCTTCGACCTGATCACGGCACTGGACGTCATCGAGCACTGCGAAAACGACGAGCAGATCCTGCGTGAATGCTATCGCGTCTGCGCCGACGACGGACTCATAGCCATCACGGTGCCTGCCTTCCAATGGCTGTGGACCAACAACGACGTGATCAACGACCACAAACGCCGATACTCGTCTTCTGACCTGCGCGCAAAGGTTACCGAGGCTGGATTCAGGGTCAGGCGTATGACCCACAACAACTTCTTCATCTTTCCAGCCGCGGCGGCACTGCTTGTGGCCAGAAGGAGATCAGATCAAGCACCAGAGTTGGCCACGCCCTCAAAAGACGAGGACGCCTATCAGGTAGAGATGGAGCCAACCTCACCACCACTCAACGCTCTTCTGACAGGCGTCGGCTCGCTGGAGGCCAACGTCCTACGTTTCTTCGATCTCCCGGTGGGCACGTCTCTGATATGTATTGCCCACAAGCCACCTGCTTCCTCCGAGCCATCTGTTTGACAACGAACTCGAGTGTGGAGAACCCTTCCTGCCTTTGACTTGTTGCCTCACCTATCGGCGGAAGCAAGTACCTAGACAGCACACTTCGACAGAAGAAGGTGGAAAGCGAGCTCGTCATGGAGGAATTCGTAATCGAGGGCGGCCATCCCCTGGAAGGGAGCTTGGTCCCCAGCGGCAACAAGAACGCAGCCCTGCCCATGCTGGCTGCCTGCCTGCTCACCGATGAGAGGGTAGTGCTCAGAAACGTGCCTCGCATAGAGGACATCAGCGCCATGGTGGAGATCATCAGCGCCCTTGGAGTCGAGGTGCACGAATCTGGTGATCACGAGCTGACCGTCATTTCCAGGAACGTTCGAACCACGGAGCTGGACGCCGAACTCTGTCGTCGTATCCGGGCCTCCATTCTCCTTGCTGGACCGCTGCTTGCTCGCTGTGGGCAGATCAAGCTTCCGCCTCCAGGAGGCGACGTGATAGGCCGGAGGCGAGTTGACACCCATCTGATGGCGCTCAGGTCGCTCGGGGCAGAGATCGACGTCGACTACGGCTACAACATGAAGGCCAACGAGCTCAAGGGCGAGGAGATCTTCCTGGACGAGGCCAGCGTGACGGGCACAGAGAACGCACTCATGGCCGCCTGCACCGCCCGAGGCAGGACCATCATCAGGAATGCCGCGTCGGAACCGCACGTGCAGGAGCTGGCGGAGCTCCTCAACGAGCTAGGGGCGCAGATCACCAATATCGGGACCAACACCCTGATTGTGGACGGAGTGGAGCAGCTCCACGGAGGAGAGCACGAGATCGGACCCGATCACATCGAGATCGGCAGCTTCATCGGCGCCGCAGCGGTCACCGGTGGTGAGCTCCTGATCAAAGATGTGATACCTGCGCACCTGCCCATGACACTTCTGACCCTGAAGAGGCTGGGTATCTGCGTTGACGTACGAGGGCGAGACGTCTTCGTGCCTCGTGAGCAAAGCCTCGAGATCATGGCTGATGCGCACGGCATCATCCCCACGATAGATGACGCCCCCTGGCCAGGCTTCCCCGCCGATCTGATGAGCATCGCCACTGTGGTCGCCACGCAGTGTTGCGGCACAACGCTGATGTTCGAGAAGATGTACGAGAGCCGTATGTTCTTCGTGGACAAGCTTTTCTCCATGGGC
Organism: Anaerolineae bacterium; assembly: GCA_034430275.1. GTDB lineage: Bacteria > Chloroflexota > Anaerolineae > UBA7937 > B3-Chlor > JAUVXJ01. The sequence goes on from DAOUEW010000151.1 coordinate 7,689, forward strand.
GCCCACATCATCCTTTGCGATCCGCATCGGGCCGTGGTCATGGGCCCCACCAAACTGCACGGCGAGACCCTCACCAGCCCAGACATCCGGGCCGGCATGGCCATGCTCATCGCGGCCCTGTGCGCGGAAGGCCAGAGCGTCATCAAGAACATCGGCCAGATAGATCGCGGCTACGAGAGAATAGACGAGAAGTTGTGCTCCGTGGGTGCTCACGTCGAGCGCGTCAGTCACTAAGGATGGCTCCAGAGGACGCATGGGGACGGTCTATCTCGGTCTCGGTTCGAACCTCGGCAATCGGGCCCGCAACATCTACGCAGCTCTGCGCCGCCTGAGATCACACGTTCGCCTGGACCAGATCTCGCGGCTCTACGAGACCGAACCGG
>DAOUEW010000152.1:0-1738 GCA_034430275.1 Anaerolineae bacterium
GTTGTGCCTTGCTCCACCTGGTCGCCCAGCTTGACCTCCACCATCTGCACCTGGCCCGCCATGGTGAAGCCCATCTGGGCCTCCTGAGCCGCCACCACCTGGCCCGAGGCGGTCACCGCGCCTCCCAACGATCGCGACGGGAGCACCGGGGTTGGTGCGGTGAGCACAGGAGTAGCCGACGGCTGGGGGGTGCCGCCGCAACCCGTGGCTAGCACGCCGAGCAGCACGAGAAGCACGATGGCTATGCCCCACGGCCGGCCCGTCATTTCGCATTTCCCCCAGGGCGCCTGTCATCGGAGACCTTGCCGTCGCGTAGCTCGACCACGCGCCGGGTGAAGGCGACCACACGGGGGTCGTGGGTGGCGCACACGAAGGTGGTGCCCGTCTCCTGGTTCAACCGTTGCATGATCTCCATCACCTGCCGGCCGTTCTCCGTGTCCAGGTTGGCCGTGGGCTCGTCCGCCAGGATGAGGATAGGCTCGGTGGCCAGGGCACGGGCCACGGCCACGCGCTGCTGCTCGCCGCCGCTCAACTGATCGGGCCGGTGCTGGGCCCGGTCCGAGAGGTCCACCGCCTCCAGCAACTCCATCACCCGCTCTTTTCGCTGCTTGCCGTTCTTCCCCACCAGAAGCAGCGGGAGCTCGATGTTCTCGTAGGCGTTCAACCCAGGGATCAACGCGAAGAACTGAAAGACGAAGCCGATGGTCCCGCGCCGCAGGTCGGCCCGCTTGCTCCCACTCAGCTTGGTGACGTCCTCACGGTTGAGCAGCACTCGCCCGCTGGTGGGCTTGTCCAGGCAGCCCATGACCTGGAGTGCTGTAGTCTTTCCAGACCCCGAAGGCCCCACCAGGGACGTAAACTCGCCCTCTCCGATCGAGAGCGTCAGGCCGCGCAGGGCATAAGTCTCCACCTCACCGATCTTGTAGACTCTCGTCACGTCTTCCAGACGGATAACTTCCATTATGAACCTCCCAGCTCACCGTTGACGGCTCAAGGGGCATCTTACGGGAATCTCCCCCGCTGACTATTCGACTCGCAAGGCGTCGACCGGCTGTAGCCGCGCCGCAAATCGGGCAGGGTACAACGACGCCAACAGGATGATGACCATGGCCGCGATGGCCACGCCAACTGTCTCCGCTGGAGCGAACCGCGCGTACAGGGTATCGCTGTAGGCGGCGGACACCGTGGTCATGGTGGCCATGTCCCCGATGTGCAAACCCACCTTGGACAGATAGAACACACCGAGGGATCCCAGAATCACACCCAGGATCACACCTACGGCGCCCAGCAAACCCGCTTCCACCAGAAACATGAACAGGATCTCGCGCCCCTTCATGCCCAGCGCCGACAGGATGCCCATCTCCCGGATGCGCTCGAAGACCGACATCAACAGCGTATTGGCGATAACCACCGCCACCACCATCAGGACCACCAGGTACATGATGTAGAGCATGCCCATACCTGCCTGAATGGCCTGAAGAATCACCTGATTCATCTCGCTCCAGGTCAGCACGGTGTAGCCTGGCGCTCTGAGCTCCGCAGCGAGGCCATCCGCCAGCTCGCGGTCCTTGAGCAAGACCAGGATCATACTGGCTCGCCCCTCCGTATGAGTGAAGGCCTGCGCCTTGGACAGAGGCAGGAAGATCGTGGTATCGTCGTACACGGGGACGCCGGTGGCGTAGAGGCCCCGAATGGTGAAGATGGCCTCATCGGGTGCTTCGTCGGCAGTGTTCACCAG
>DAOUEW010000153.1:0-3084 GCA_034430275.1 Anaerolineae bacterium
TAGCGAGCGCGTCGTGCAGCCTCTGCCTCACGTCGAGAAAGTCTGGATTGAGCTCGTACAACCGCCCGAAGGTTGCGGCCGTCCTCTCCCAATCCACCCCCCACTGAGAGAGGCCGGTCATGTAGAGAGAGAGCCACTGATGCAACTCCGCCACATTGGGGTCGCCGGGGACCAGCTCCAGTGCCCTGTCGAGCAGCGAGAGTGCCTCCTCCAGCTCGCCCAGTTCGAGGAGGTTCAAGCTCTGCTCGCGGTAGGCGCGGAAGAGCATCTCCTCTACTTCCGTGGCGCGATATGTGGAATCCACACGTCGCAGATCCTCGAGGTTCACGATGGCCTCTGCCCACTGGCCTTCTGCGTAGAGCTTCGAAGCCTCGCCGTATAGAGAGAGCAGTACGTCGCCAGACACGCCCTCGGGCGAGCTTTCTTCGTCGCCCACCATCGCCCTCAGCAGCGCATATTGCTCCAGCGCCTCCTGGTTATCAGGTGCCAGCCTCACCGCCTCCTCGAACTCGGCCAGGGCCAGCAGATAGTTGTCCTCCTCCAGGTGTGCCAGACCTCGCTCGTAGTACTGTTGCCCCAGCTCTGCCGCTTTCTGGCGGCGAACGTCCAGGCCGGCCTCCGCCGCCATCAGCCCCAGGGCCACGATGGCCGCCAGAAGCGCCGAAGCCAGAAGACACAGGGCCACGTACCACAGGCCGCCGGGCGAGCTTGTGGCCGGAGAGCTCGAGGCTGCGCGGGTGGATACCCGCTCCGGAGGGTCTATGCTCCTGACGGCGTAGCCGCACACCGGGCACAGCAGCGAGTTCCTCGGCACAGAGTTATCGCAGTACGGGCAGCGCACTGGCCCCCCCCGCAGTACGGCTCTTGCCGCCAGACGCCCAGCGTGGAAAATGGGCGTCACACTGGGGACGCGGATCGAAGAGGAAGATGAACGGTCCCTCTCCACGGGACCGCTGACTACTCTGCTCTATCATGCCAGTTGCGGTTTTCGATTCAGCCACGAGGAGTCTGGGAAGGCCACGCGAAACCAAGTACCGCTGCCTCTTTGCCGCCTGCCCGAGCTTCATTGCCGCTGATGGGCACAACTATCAATCATACCATCCTTCAAAGCACCCGGCAAATCCATGAAGCGCAGAGAGGCCAAGCCTCTGACTCGGTGCGACAGCGGCACGGGTTCTCATCGCGTTCTGCTGAGGTAGTGCCAGAGAAAGGTGAAGAAGGCCCGCCTCGTCTGGGCCGCCCCGGCCCAATGATAGCGAAAGCCTCGCCAACGAGGTCTGTTTCTCTTCCACCACAAGCCAACCTCGACCAGGAGAGCTCCCACGCCAACGAAGGACAGCAGATCGGCGATGTTGGCGCTGGGCGACTGGCAGACCTGGATGAAATCCGTGGTATACGGAAAGAACAGGTCATCCAGAGCGTTCCCCATGGTCCCAGCCGAAATGCCGATCAAAGCGACCCACGCCCACCTGCTCCCTTGTCCGGACCGCCTGTAGAATTCGTAGACAGGAAACGCCATCAGAAAGATGAGCAGGCGTAGAAGCAGGAACGGCGTCTTGACCCATTCAGGCGGAACCGGCACAAACCAGGAAAAGCCGCGGTAGTTGGGGACGAAGGTGATACGTAGGATGTCATCCAAGAGGGGCAACGTGCTCCCTGGGGAGAGTGTAGCTCGCACCACCAGTTTCGAGAGTTGATCCACAGCCACCAGCAGGCAGGTGAACCCTGCCCATCGGAGAACGTCTCTACGCTCGCGCCCGCGCTCGATCGGGCCTTGGGTTGGTGACATCGTGGTCGGTTCCGGCGCGCCCGCTGTCGGAGACATGGTGGCCTCTAAGACTGCTAAGATAGCCGGTCAAGCTTCTCCAGATCCGCCTGCCATTCAGTAAGACTCTCCGGAATAGACTCCACGGTCGTCCGGTCGAAGATGAACCTGTACCGGTCGAGAGTCTGCTGGTGTGCAGATGGCTCATCGGCGCAGCAGTCCTCGACCACGGCGGTGAGGAAGCCATTCTGCGCCGCTGAGACCGTGGTGAAGAGCACACAGGTGGAGGTGACCAAACCGGCGGTGAGCAGGAACCGTTTGCCGTTCTGCCTAAGATGCTCCAGGAGCTCCCCATTCTCGAAACCGTCGAAGGTCTGCTTGACGATCACGCGTTCGCCAGGTTCTTCCAGCGCGAAGAACAAGGTCTCTGAGCCAGGCGTTCCCTCGATACAGGGGATACTCCCTCGCAGCTTGTACTTCGCCATCCAATCGGACCTGTCCGGCTTGAAGCTGGCCCGAAGGTGGACGACCTCGATGCCATGGGTCCGGCAGAACTCCAGGAGCCTGGTCACGTTGTGAGAGAAGTGAGGGAAGCTCTTCGCCATCTCCACGTTCCAGAAGTCCTGCTGCACGTCGATGAGGAGCAAGGCAAACTGCTCCCAGCCCTGGTGACTGCCTATCATTCGCTAGTCTCCCGAGTTCTTCATACAGCGCCATCCTGCGGCCGACATAACGAAGCCAACGGAAGGCGCCAGCGACGCCCCGCAGGAGCGCACCGGGTCGCTCGCGCACGCTGTCGGCGGAATCCTCTCACCGCGATTGCGAAGGTCAAGCAGTCCCTCCGCCATCTCGTGTCCGCAGATCACTTGAGCTTGCCCGCTTCCTCCAGTGCTCGGTAGATCCTCGGATCGGACCGCCAGTCCTTTCCAGTGAACCACTCCGGGGTCGGATACCCCATCCGTATGGCCACAGGTTGGCCCAGCCCGGCAGGGTGGACGTCGATCACAATGCCGTCGTAGGTGGCAGATGAGTAGGACGTCCAGAGGGCGCCCCCATAGATGGGTACCCCACCTGCGCAGACGACGAAGGGTAGTCCCCCACCGAGGGGAATCGACCTCTCCAACTGCGTTAATCTCTTCGAGGCCGAGACCGATAGTTCGATCTCGTGTGTCTCCCAGCGATAGGCGACGATGTCATCTACTGACAGGAGGGGGATCTCCTCGAGTTGGAGCTCGGCCAGGTCGATGTTCCTCATCTGTTGTGGTGAGATCTCCTGCTCCACCAGATAAACGTCGAACACTCCAGCGGGGCCTTCCGAG
>DAOUEW010000154.1:0-10497 GCA_034430275.1 Anaerolineae bacterium
GGTAGCCGTGGGAGTGAAGGTGGGTGGGAAGGTCAGCTCTGGAACGGGGGTGGAGGTCTCACCATGAGCAACCACCACTGTGGTCGCCGCCGGTGCTGCCTGCTCAGGGCCTCCAGCGAGCAGTGCCCCTCCAAGCACCGCAGCCGCGCCACACACGGAGATCGTCAACACGGCCAAGAAGGCCAGGGCCGCATACTTCAGGCAGTTACCACCCTTGGGGGGAACCTCCTCCTCGACGGAAGACAGCTCCTCAGGTTCGGCTTCCTCGCTCGTCTCGGCGGGTAGCTCCTCAGGTTCCGCTTCCTCGCTCGTCTCGGTGGGTAGCTCCTCGTGCTCGGCCTCCGCCCACATCTCGGCGGGTAGCTCCTCGGGCTCGGCTTCCGTCCACATCTCGGCGGGTAGCCCCTCGGGCTCGGCTTCCGCCCACATCTCGGCGGATGGCTCCCCATACTCCGCCGCCTCAGCTTCCTCTTCCTCTGCCTCGGCCTGCGCCGACTCCCCTAGCAGAGACTGAAGCCCCAATCGCGCCGGTCGATTCGATGGGTTGATGGACAAAACGTTCTCAAGACAGGTCGCTTTGTCAGAGTCGGGGACCACAGCGCTCATCCAGAGCCAGCCCAGCTCATTCTCAGGGTCCAGCTCGACGACTTGAGCGAGCAACTCGCGAGCCTCGTGCTCCCTTCCTGCCCTGACCGCGGCCATGCCCTGTCGCAGGAGGTTCTCAACCTCCGATCTCGCCGCCATCTCCAACCTCAGTCATGTCGGCTTGCAAGTCCGGTCTGACCCGTATGTGCCAAACTCCTTGACACGCGGCTCGGATTATAGCCTGCGCTAAGCGCCATGTCAAGGGCGAGTGACAGCCTGCCGAGCGGACATGCCCAGACTTCCATTATATAGGTCCGCCACTCCTGCCAGTATGCTGGAAAACGTACTTCGATGGGTCAAGAAACTGGCCTCCGCCGCCCTCTGCACGCCTGCATACCCCCAACCAACCTTAAATCTGGCCTCGCCGGCCCTCGTAGCCCCTTCGGACTATTGCCAAGTGTTAAGGAATAATGTATAATGTGGGTAATTGTGGGGAGGAGTGGGGCATCCTTCCCCACAATTCCCTCGAAATACGGCAAAGGTGGGGCATCGTATAGCACAAATGTTCCTAGGTTCCTACCTCCACAATATTGATAGTAAGGGCCGACTCACACTGCCGGCCAAGTTCAGACCGGACTTGGCCAAAGGCGTCGTCGTCACCCGCGGCTTGGACCATTGCCTGTGGGTGTTCCCAATTGAAACGTGGGAAGCGTTTGCGCGCAAGATGAACGAGCTACCGCTCACTGATAAGGGAGCCCGCGATTTTGCCCGCTTCCTGTACGGGCATGCCACGGACTGCGAGCCTGACAAACAAGGCCGCATCCTGCTTCCGAGCAATCTGAGAGACCACGCCGACCTGGACGGCGAGACGGTGATCGTCGGTGGCCCCGGTCGTCTGGAGATCTGGAGCCGTCGGAGGTGGGAGCGCACCAACGAAGAGATCGGGCGAAACGGAGACGCTATCGCTGAGCGTCTCTTCGAACTGGGCGTGGGGCTGTGAGTCCCAACCTGCTCCACACGCCAGCCCTGCTGGATGAGGTACTGGACGGGCTTGCCGTACGGGCAGGTGGCAGATACGTAGACTGTACGGTAGGCACCGGGGGCCACTCCAGGGGCATCCTGGACAGATCGGGGCCTGGAGGGCTGCTACTGGGGCTCGACGTCGATCCCTCAGCCATAGAGGCATCGAGACGTCGCTTGAGTTCGTACGGCAACCGGGTCACGCTGGTTTGTGACAGCTACGCCAGGTTGAAGGAGCTGGCAACCGCGCAGGGCTTCGTTCCCGCGGATGGAGTGCTCCTGGACCTGGGGCTATCATCGTTACAACTGGAAGAAGCCGAACGGGGCTTCTCTTTTCAGAGGGACGGCCCTCTGGATATGCGTATGGATCCGGAGAGCGAGGTCACTGCCGGCCACCTGGTGAACGAGTTGAGGGAGGCCGAGCTGGCCCACATCATCGCCAACTATGGAGAGGAACCCAGGGCCAAAGCCATAGCCCGCGCCATCGTGCGCAACCGTCCGGTCAGGACAACGCAAGAGCTGGCAGACCTCGTTTCTCGCAACGTGGGTGGACGGCGAAGACTACACCCGGCGACGAGGACTTTCCAGGCTCTGCGCATGGCCGTGAATGAAGAGCTCGATACCCTATCCGCGACGCTCCCACAGATTGTGGACGTCCTTGCCGAAGGTGGCCATATGGCTCTAATCAGCTTTCATTCTCTCGAGGATCGACTGGTGAAATCCTTCATGGTCCGGGAAACGCGGGGCTGCATCTGCCCGCCCGAGCTTCCGGTGTGCCGATGCGATCACTCTCCCACCCTGAAGATCCTGACCCGGAAGCCCATCAGACCATCGCCCGACGAGATCAGACAGAACCCGCGCGCCCGCAGCGCCAAGCTCAGAATAGCGGTTCGGGTCTAGAAGCGATGAACAAGGCCACGAGAGCCGATCCTATCTACATCCCCAAGAGCCCTCTTGGCAACCGGGGCGGAAGATACACGGCCTGGGGGCTCAGCGGCAAGACCATGGCGCTCGTGCTCTTGTTGCTCGTCGTGGGTTCGTTGATAGGTTCCTTCTACTTGAACCAGGCCAGCCAGACGACGGCTGCCGGTCTGGAGGTCGTGCGCCTGACTCGGGAACGAGAACACTGGAGGCAAGAGAACGCCGGACTTCGTACACAAATAGCTGAGATGGAATCCCTGTCGAGGATAGAGACGCGAGCATCCGAACTAGGTTTCGTGGAAGCCGAAACCGTGGAGTACCTGGTTGTGGATGCGCCTGTCGTGGTGGACACAGAGGGCGAGTATTCGCCGACGCCTCTGGCGCCCGATTTGGACGTAGCAGAACCTTCATCGCCGGAGGCCAGGGATTGGTGGGGAGAACTGGCGGCCCAGCTAGCATCGTGGGTGAACCCAGAGCAGTGAATGCTGGGCCTGCTGCGACCATTCGCGTGGTGAGCATCGCCCGCCGCGTCGTGGCCCCCAGGACAATGCGGTACTGAAACGATGATGGACTCTGATTGGCGGGAACGTGGATCCAAGATCCGGCTGATGGTGGTATGGGTAGCCACCGTCATCGGTACGATGATCCTCGCTGGTCGGCTGGTCTACTGGCAAGTCTTGCGCCACGACGATCTCCAGGAGATTGGCGAACGATGGCAATTGGTGGATGAACCGATACCTGCCCTCCGAGGAGCGATTGTGGATCGCCACGGTTTCGTTCTGGCCCAGGACGAATACGAATTCGAAATCTTCGCCACGCCGAGGGACATCAGAGATCCAGAAAGCCTGGCGGCGGATCTGGCCCCGGTACTGAGCGTGGACGAGGCCGAACTCGCAACGCGTTTGTCACAGACAGACCAGCCGTCCGTGTCACTGCTATGGGACGCGCCGTTGGAAGTCGCCAGAGAAGTCGAGGCCATCAAAGAAGACTCGGGCGCCGCGGCATTAGGCATCAGCGCTGCGAGAAAAAGGTCCTACCCAGAGGGAGAACTGGCATGCCACCTGCTTGGCTTCGTGACCTACGACCATGAGGTGGACTACGACGCCTTCTACGGCGTCGAGGAGTCCTACAACAACGAACTGCGTGGTCAGGCCGGTTCCTGGGGAGGATCGGACAGTACGCTCGCTTCCAGCATCACCATCGGTTCCAGCACCATCTCGCTGCCCCGGGATGGTCAGAACGTTGTACTGACCGTGGACCGCACGATCCAGCGCATGGCCGAGACCGAACTGAGACGGACCATCGAGGAGTACGGAGCCGAGAGAGGGACGATCATCATCATGGATCCACGGTCCGGCGCGATTCTGGCTATGACCAGCTACCCCGGATACGATCCGAACCCGAAGCTAGGCCAGCAGATAACTGAAGACTTGTTCAGGAATCCTGCCGTGAGCGAGAACTACGAGCCTGGCTCTGTGTTCAAGGTTGTCACCATGGCCGCGGCCCTCGATGCCGGTATCGTTGGCAGGTACACTACCTACTACGACCAGGGACAGATCTTCGTGGGCGGACATCTCATCTACAACTGGGATCGCAAAGCCTACGGGACTACGAGCATGACCGACCTTCTCAAGTACTCCCTGAATGTGGGCGCCGCGACTCTGAGCACGAACATGGGTGCTGAGAGGTTCTATGACTACGTCGACCGCTTCGGCTTCGCAGAGCCGACGGGCATAGATCTGCCGTACGAGTCGAAGGGGTTGATGCGGAAGCCGGGAGACGGCGACTGGCGTGAGGGGGATCTGGGCACCAACGCTTTCGGTCAAGGAATCGCGGTCACACCCATACAGATGATCACCGCGGTCGCAGCCGTGGCCAACGGCGGGGAGCTGCCAAGACCGTACATCGTGCAACGTATAGAGGAGCATGGGCGGACCATCAAGGAATCCCATCCGCAGCCGGGAAGTCAGGCCATCTCCCCATGGGTAGCGGAGGAACTGACGGAGATGCTGATAGAGGCGAACGCCGGCAAGGAGACCCTGCAGATACCTGGCTACGCGATCGCCGGGAAGAGTGGAACCGCTCAGATCCCTGTGACCGGGGGCTACGACCCGGATGACACCATAGGGTCCTTCATCGCCTACGCGCCTGCTCGCGATCCTCGGTTCATCATTCTCGTTAAGATCGACAAACCGCGAGAATCGCCCTGGGGAACCGTGGTCGCTGTTCCCGCCTTCAGACGGCTCGCCGAGCAGTTGTTCGTCTACCTGGGCATACCGCCCGACGATTTCGGAGTCGCTAGCTCGTAGGGCACCGGCACGAGGAGGCCTTATGCTTACCCTCGCAGGTATCCTGCAAGGACTAACCGGACAGACAATCGAAGATGAAGCGCCGGCCCGCATCCAATTCCACGACGTGGTCGTTGACTCACGCCTTGCCACCAAAGCCTCCCTCTTCGTCGCTCTGAGGGGCGAGAAGGACGACGGCCACCATTATGTCAATGACGCCGTCGAGCACGGCGCCTACGCTGCCATCATAGACACCGTGGCAGATGATCTGCCATCGATCATAGACACCACCCAGCGACCGCTCGCTCCCCTGCCAGAGCCGCTGTCGCCCCCGTTCTGTCTCCTGGTGGAGGACACGCTGAAGGCGCTTCAGGACGCGGCAGCCCACCACCGCAGGCAGTTCGACGTGCGAGTCGTCGGCGTGACTGGTAGCGTCGGCAAGACCATGACCAAGGAAGCCATACACGCGGTCCTCAGCAAGACCTACGTTACCCTGAAGAGCGAGGACAGCTACAACAACGAGATCGGTCTACCACTCACGCTGCTCAACCTGGAGGAGAAGCACGAGCGAGTGGTGCTCGAGCTGGGTATGTACGCGCTGGGGGAAATCGCCCAGCTGGCTGCTATCGCCCTGCCGCACGTGGGAGTTGTGACCAACGTCACCCACTCGCATCTGGAGCGGCTGGGTTCCGTCGAGCGCATAGCACAGGCCAAGGCTGAACTCCTCGAGACGCTTCCTCCTGATGGCACCGCGATACTGAATGGCGACGATCCTCTGGTGAGGGCCATGGCCGACAAGACCGACGCTGAGGTCTTCTACTACGGGCTCAGTCCGGACTGCAACCTAAGGGCCACCAAAATCGAAAGCAGAGGCCTCGAGGGCGTTCGCTTCCGTATGCAGTACGGTCACGAGAGTGTCTACGTCAAGATCCCGCTTCTGGGTCGCCACAGTGTGCACACCGGTCTCGCGGCCGCAGCCGTTGGCATAGAAGAGGGCCAGCCCTGGGGCCAGATCGCAGCCGGGCTGCGAGACATCGAGGTCCAATTGCGACTGATCGCTACGCCAGGGATCAAAGCTTCCACCCTCATCGACGACAGCTACAACGCCAGTCCCGCCTCGAGCCTCGCCGCCCTGAGCCTGCTGGCCGAGCTGAGAGGGCGCAGGATCGCTGTCCTCGGCGATATGCTGGAGCTGGGATCCTACGAGGATGAAGGTCATCGCAAGGTGGGTCGACGCGCAGCGGAAGTCGTGGACAAGCTGGTGACCGTTGGAGAGCGTGGCGCCATCATAGGGCGGGAGGCACTTGCCGTCGGCGTGGCCGACGACGACGTCCTGTTCGCGCAGGACAACGACCAGGCTGTCCGCTACCTCCTGGACCTGGTCACCCCTGGCGATCTCATTCTCATCAAGGGCTCCAGGGGCATGCACATGGAGGACATCGTGCTGGAGCTCGGAGATAGGCGATGACCTTTGCTCTCACACTGGGAGTGGTAACCTGTCTCGTCGGATTGCCTTTCGGCTCCCTCTTGCTGAAGGTTCTGAAGGCGCATGGTGTGGGCGAGCGGATCCGTATCGACGGACCCATCTCCCATCAGCTCAAGACAGGCACTCCGACCATGGGCGGCATCGCCATCGTGGTGCCGGTAGCGATCATGACCGGCCTGTTCAACCTGATCGACCATGAATCGATGCTCCTACCTCTCGGCACTGCGCTGGCCTTTGCTTTGATCGGAGCTGTGGACGACTGGGTCGGAGTGATGAGAAGTCGGCGAGCCGCCGCTGGCGGGACCGCCAATAGCAAGGGCGGGCTCAGCGTTCGCTACAAGCTGGCCCTTCAGATCGCCATCGCGCTCGGGGCGGCTTGCGTCCTGCACTTTGTATTCCGCCTGGAGAGCTTCGCCCTGCCCTCCATACCCACCAAGTTCTCCCTGGGCATCTGGTACGTACCGTGTGCGGTGTTTGTGATCGTGGCTATCACCAACGCGGTCAACCTGACCGATGGTCTGGATGGCCTAGCTGGTAACACTTCCGCCGTGGCTTTCGTGGCCCTTGGGGTGATCGCTCTCCTTCAGGGACAGCTTTATCTCGTGGCCTTCTGCTTCACCATGACGGGGGCCACCATGGCCTTTCTATGGTACAACGCCTATCCCGCGCAGCTCTTCATGGGAGATACCGGATCGCTGGCCCTTGGCGGTACGCTGGGGGTGGTGGCCATGATGACGGGACAGTGGCTGTTGCTTCCTATAGTGGGCATCGTCTTTGTGGCCGAGGTCTTGTCGTCGCTGCTACAGGTCTGGTATTTCAAACTCACTGGTGGAAAGCGCCTGTTCAAGATGGCGCCTCTGCACCACCATTTCGAGCTTCTTGGATGGTCTGAGGTCCACATCGTACAGAGATTCTGGCTGGTCAGCGTCCTGGCAGCGATGTTCGGCATCGCCCTCGCGCTATTGTGAGGTCCACAGTTGTGTCATGGTTTGCAGAGGACAGAGAGTCACCATCATAGGACTGGGAAGGGAGGGCCTGGCGCTGGCCAGGTTCCTAGTGCGGCAAGGGGCTGAAGTGACCGTTACCGACATCAAGAAGGAAGAACTCCTGAAGAGCGAGATGGCAGATCTGGCAGGTTTGCTCATCAAGTACCACCTGGGCGGACACCCTGAAGAGGTGCTCGATGTAGACGTTCTTTTCGTCAGTCCAGGAGTTCCCCAGGGTATTCCCATTCTCGTGGAGGCGCGCCGTCGAGGGGTTCCGCTGAGCAGCGAGACCAAGCTCTTCTTCAGCCTCTGCCCGGCTCCGATCATCGGCATCACCGGAAGTAGCGGCAAGACGACGACGACGAGCCTGGTGGGTGAGATTCTGAAGGCGGACGGTCGTCGAACCTTTGTGGGAGGAAATATCGGATCTCCACTGATAGAGGTTGTGGATGAGATAGGCCCACAGGACGCAGTAGTTATGGAACTCTCCAGCTTCCAACTGGAGGTCCTACACCGCAGCCCGCACATCGCTGCCGTGCTGAACCTGTCGCCCAACCACCTGGACCGGCATGAGTCGATGGACGACTACGTGAGCGCCAAATCGAACATCCTCAGATTCCAAACAGAGCAAGACTATGCGATTCTCAACGCCGACCAGGATTTGACCAGTGGCCTGAGCGAGATCTGTAAGGGGCAGACGGTGCTCTTCAGCCGCCAGAGACCCGTGGACCGGGGCGCGTTCCTCGACGGCGAGCACGTCACCCTGCGCTGGAACGGGGAGGACCAAAGGATCTGCACCGTCTCGGAGATAAGGCTGCTTGGTCTTCACAACGTGGAGAACGTCCTGGCAGCCTGTGCAGTCGCGGCTGCGGCAGGAGCGCGGAGAGCAGCGATCCGCAAGGCGATCACCTCCTTCCAGGGAGTGGAACACCGCCTCGAACTCGTGAGGGAGATCGATGGTGTCCGCTACTACGACGACTCCATCGCCACGTCGCCACAGAGAACTATGGCCGCCCTGAGCTCCTTCCCGGGCCCAGTGATCCTGCTCGCAGGCGGCCGCGAAAAACACCTTCCCCTGGAGAGCTTGGCCGAGGCCATCTTACAGAAGGTAGAGGCGCTCGTCCTCTTCGGCGAGGCTGCCTCCATCTTGGAGCAGGCGGTGGCCGAGAGGCAAACTCGACATGCCGAGACGCGTCTGCTAGTCAAGCACGCTTCGGATCTGGCAGAGGCGGTGCGGATCGCCGCCCGAATGGCGGAGCCGGGTGACGTCGTGCTGCTCTCTCCGGCGTGTACCAGCTTTGACATGTACAGGGACTTCGTCGAGAGAGGCCAGCACTTCAAGTCCCTGGTCCATGGTCTGGAGCATCCCGAGCAATGACGCGCACCTGCTAGAGGAAGAAGATGTCCGAGACAACCAGCCGCACAAGTCAAAGACCCGACTACGTTCTGGTGCTTATTGTGGTCGCCCTGCTTCTCATCGGCTTGATCATGGTGTACAGCGCCACCTTCACGATCGGATACACCTATGCTGAGCAGCCGACCTACTACCTGATCAGGCAGGCAGTCTGGGCAGCCATGGGTCTCGACATCATGGCCCTGATGATGAGAGTGGAATACCACAAATGGCAGAAGTTCTCCGTCGTATTCATGTTGCTGACGTTGGCGCTCCTGGCGTACGTCCTCGTAGCGGGCCCCGCCGTACACGGAGCCAGGCGCAGGATTCTCGGAGACTCCTTGCAGCCGAGTGAGGTGTGCAAACTGGCCACGGTGCTGTACGTGGCCCACTGGCTTTCCACTAAAGGACAGAAGCTGAGACAGGTCACCTACGGGCTGGTGCCCTTCGCCATCCTCATCGGTATCATAGCCGGATTGATCATCCTGGAACCAGACTTCGGCACGACGATCCTCATCGTGGCCGCCGCTGCCACCATGTTCTTCATCGCTGGCGCCGACGTGATCCAGTTGATGATCAGCGCGATAGTGGGCAGCAGCACCTTGCTGCTGCTCATCGCCAACTATGAGTACGCCTGGGAGAGGATCCTCGCCTTCTCCCAGGACCCATTCGCCATGCTACAGAAGCCGTTCAACGCTGCTCTGGCGCAGGACACCTATCAGGTCATGCACACTCTCGTCACATTGGGCTCAGGCGGGATCACCGGTGCCGGGCTGGGCTCCGGGCTGCAGAAGCACATGCTGCCGGCAGCGGAGAGTGACGCCATATTCGCTGTTCTGGGTGAAGAGCTGGGCTTGATCGGATGCCTCGTCGTCGTCGCACTCTTCGCAGCCTTCGCCTACCGGGGTTTCAAGATCGCCCTCAGAGCGCAGGACTCCTTCGGATTCATCTTGGCGTCAGGCATCACCATCTGGCTCACCTTTCAAGCACTGATAAACGTGGCTGTGGTCACGGACACGCTTCCCTTCACAGGCCTAACCATGCCCTTCATCAGCCTGGGAGGCTCGTCACTGGTTATCTCGCTGATGGGCGTGGGCATGCTCTTGGGCGTCTCTCGGGGAACCAGGGAAAACGTAGAGGAACAGAATGCGCCTGCTGGTATCGGGCGGGGGGACGGGGGGGCACGTGTACCCTATTCTGGCCGTCCTCCAGCAACTAGATAGTCGAAGCACGCCGTCATCGGAGATCTGTTACGTGGGCAACGCTTCCGGGATCGAGGCTAAACTGGCGGACAGGGCAGGGTTGTCGTTCTTGAGCATTACGACGGCCAGCTTCTACGGCGCTGCTCCCTGGGCGCTGCCGGCCCGGCTTGTGCGACTTGCTCGTGGAACCGCCCAGTCCCTGAACATCATCAGCCGATTCACACCACAGGCGGTGCTGGCCACCGGAGGGTATGTCTGTGCCGCGCCGGTGCTGGCTGCGTGGCTGAGGCGAGTACCCAGCGTCGTATACCTGCCAGACCTGGCACCGGGAGCAGCGATACGCGTCCTCTCGCGATTCGCAGAGGTCGTCGCTGTTACCTTTCCTGAATCGAGGGACTACTTCGCCCCCGGCAAGGCCGTGGTCACCGGGTATCCAGTCAGGCAGGAGCTATTCGAGACCGACAAGACCCTGTCCCGACGTGCACTGGACCTGGAGGTTTCCGAGACGACGCTACTGGTGCTCGGTGGCAGCCAGGGTGCCCACAGCATCAATGTCTCCATCGGCGCCATCCTGGAGGACCTACTGCAACTCTGTCAGATCGTGCACATCTGTGGG
>DAOUEW010000155.1:0-2779 GCA_034430275.1 Anaerolineae bacterium
TTGTCCTCGAGGAAAGTGTGTATGGACTGTTGGTTTCGGCCATCCTCAGCCACCGAGAGGGCGGTGAGAACGTACCTTTCGGGATCTGAGGCGTCATCCCATACGAACTTGAGGTTGACGGTCCCCCTCTCCACCACGTCATCCAGCACAGCTTCGACGTCGTGAGGGACGATGCGCCTCTTGCCGGTCTTCTGGCAGTAGCCAAAGAGTTCGTGGCAGACGAGTTGGGTGAAATAGGGGTGGCCCGAGGTGATGCCGAAGATGTCCTCCACAGCTTCAGGGGCGTACTCGATGACGCCAGCAGCGGGCTGCGTGATGAGGCGGGCGGCTTCCTCCTTTTCCAGGAAGCTGATCTTCCTGTAGAGAGCGATGCGGAAGAAGTCGGTGTATGAGGCCTGCATGTGTTCCAGTTTGCGTCCAGACGAGCCTATGCAGAAGATGAAGGCGAGGGGTCCAGGGGCGTGCATCAGGCGGGAGAGGTATGGAATCAGGTCTTGGGTCAGCATCTCCCTGGCGGTAGGTTCCTCGAGGGAGTCAAACTCGTCGAAGATGAGGAGCAGCCGCCGGTCGCCGATAGCTTGGCTAATCTGTGGGAGGAGCTGGTTTTGGAACAGCTCTGGGTCCTCAGAGAACTCCTCTCTGGTGAGTTCTGGTAGGGAGATGTCCTCGGCAGCGCGGAGGGTGCGGGTGATCTCCTTGGCGAGGCGCCATAGGAAGCGGGCCAGGGAGGTATGAGTGCGTCCCTGAAGGTCGAAGAAGACGGGGACGTAGGTCGCGGGGAGATGGAACGGGATCTGTTTTAGGACGGAGGTCTTCCCGATTCGGCGCTGGCCATGGATGACGAGGATGTGGTCTACGAACTTGCCGGTGAGGGAGCGTTGCACCCAATCGAAGACATCCTGCCGGCCGAAGAACATGGTCTTTTCGGTGACTGGAGCGCCAGCGATGTATGGGTTTATCATCTCTGACATCTTCAACTCCGAATCTCAGGAGATGGCGGCAATGGTCCTGAGGAGAGAACTGCTCAAGTGCAGATGGCGGCTTGATTTTATCATAGTGATCATAAGCTGTCAAGAGCATGGGCCTGCACCCTGTCGCCGAAGTTGGCTAGCGCGCCGTCCGCGGCATCTGGCAGGTGTCTCTGTGGCTCTGCATGACCGCAGCAGTCGGGAGATGGAGGAGGAGATCAAGGAGCGCTTGAGGGGCCTGGGGTAGGGTCAGGCTTGCTTCCCGCGGCGCTCTAGAGTCACACTTCGGCCGGTCTGCGCGGCTTGTGCCAGCGCGTCGAGCACCTCCATGTTCCGGACACTATCCTGCGGCTGAAAAGCCAGACTCGTTCTGCCAAGTATGGCCTCGGAGAAGTGTTCGACCATCATCTGATACTCGTCGCCGCCCTCGACGGTCTGTTTGATCCCCACTTCATCTTCTCGTCCGCGCAGGGCGAAGAGGGCCTCCCTATCCCAGGGAATGAAGGCGTCGTGGGGGAGCTCGATGGCCCCATCGCTCCCGAAGATAGCGTAGGTCTGTTGAAGGGCAGAGACGAAGCTGGCCTCCAGGGTAGCAAGACACCTGCCGGGAAAACGCAGTGTGCCCACGAGGTGAACATCCATCCCCCGGGGGTGGTAAACCGCCTGGGCCTGGACGCGCGTGGGCTCGGCGCTCAGCATCCATCGCGCCACGCTCACGCAGTAGCATCCTATGTCCAGGAGGGCGCCTCCCCCCATGTCTGGTTTGAGCCGGATGTTGCCTTCATCGGCCAGGGACTCCTGACCCATTTGATAGCAGAAGGCAGCTCGCACTGACACCGGGGTCCCGATGGCGCCCCCGCCCACCATCTCCTTGATGCGTCTGCTCCTGGGATGGAATCGGTACATGAAGGCCTCCAACAGGAGCAGGCCGTTGTCCTCCGCCGCTTCGACCATCTCTTGGGCCTGCTGCGCATCGCAGGCCAGAGGCTTCTCGCAGAGCACGTGCTTGCCAGCGTTCAACGCCTTCAAGGTCCAGGGGTGGTGGAGGTGGTTGGGCAGCGGCACGTAGATGGCCTCGACGTCAGGATCTTCGAGTAGAGCTTCATAGCCGTCATAGATGTGCTCGATACCGTGCTCAGCGGCCACCGGCCAAGCTCTCTCCGGGGAACGCGTGGCCAGGGCGTGCACCGTGCCGTTACTCGATCTCTGGATCGCGGGGATAACGCACGCGCGGGCGATGTTGGCGTTGCCCAGCACACCCCACTTGACTCGCTCACTCATCCAAGACCTCCACAGTGCCGCCCTTCTGGGCCGAGCGGACCGCTGCCTCCAGGATAGCCACCACTTGCACAGAGTCCTCCAAGGGGGCAGCGATAGGCTCTCCGGTCAGCAAGTGGTCGGCAAGGTTACGATAGAAGGCGTGGTGCTGTCGTTGCGGGAGGGCCAGGCTCTGGGACACGATCTGGCCGGAGCGGTGGCGGCTGTAAAGGGTCAGGTCAGAGACCATCTCGGTGGCTGGGATCTCGTGCTCCTGGAAGTAGACCATAGGATCGATCTCGTAGGTGGTCACGTCTCGCCAGTGTCCAACGATAGCGCCGTCGGTGCCCAGCAGATACCATTTCGGCTTCCGGGCGGCGGCGACGTCGGAATGGATGAATTCTGCCTCCTGGCCACCTGCGAAGCGTATCTGGATCCTCTCCTGGTCGGCGTTGGTGACGTCGTGCCAGACTCGCTTGTGGCGAGTCCCGACGACCGAACTGATACGCTCCGGGATTAGGCTCACGATCCAATCCAGATAGTGAGCGCCCCAA
>DAOUEW010000156.1:0-2416 GCA_034430275.1 Anaerolineae bacterium
TAGCTCTTCTATCACTGCAAGATGAGGCTGAGAGACATTGGCACCAAGCTAAGCCCGGTTCGATGGTTCCGCTGGCTGTCGATAATAGCTATTGCCGAGAAATCGCCGCCGGAGGCTGTCCCACCCGACGGCTACGAGATCACCCTGAAACAGATGGACGATCGCTCTTATGCCGTGCGCAAACACTTGGGTTACCAAGTGTGTCGTCTCGAACGCACCATATCTATGCTGCGTGGCGCTAGATAGGGTCTGTTGGTAGTTGCGGTGCCGTGTTGCTGTCTGCGTTGAGGATGCGAGACGGTCAATAGGTAACCATTGTGGTCTTCCTACCCACGTGTCCCGATGTTTGCGGGCGACAGGACACGGCCGGCCACGTCTCTCTACAGAGGCTCCTGCGAGTGACTCAAGGGTGTTCTTCTTCCTGCACATTTCGGTGACAGCACGATGATGGATGATCAGCTCGGGTGGGGCCGCACGGAACCCGTGGAGTCAGGATGAGCTTAGAGTAGTAGCAGTTGATCGGCGAACGCCTCGGGGAGCCAGGGCATGTACGACCCCTGGGTTGGTCCCAGTATAGAGTGTCGCTCGGATACTATGGGGGCAGCGGCAAATCCGATGCTCAGACCCCTTCGGATTGGAATGCGGAGGACGCGGTTTCTCAGAGTGCCGATGTACTATTCACGGATTGGTCAGGCTCCCGGTTTCCAGCGACACTTCGACCGGATTGGGGAGGCGGAGGGCGACATCGTCGAATGTGGAGTCGGTCACTGAGATAGCTTGCTCCACCTGAGCGCGCTAGTCAAACAGCAAACCACCCGTCGCGAATTATGAGGATGCGATTCGTTCGAACGATTCCAGAACGGTCAGAAGAAGACAAGAGCGGGCGAAAACCAGAGGAGGGAGAATGGCCAGACACAAGTGTCAATGCAGTGCCTAACCTGCATCTTGATGCTGGTCCGGATCCCATGTTCGTGCACCGGCTAATTGTCCTTGTCAAGGGGATCCTCGAAGATTGCCTGGTTCGATTCGATGGTTCGGCAGTTGCACTTTTGCACAATGACGAAGACTTCTACAAGTCCTACCTGGAAGCGTTGCAGCAACTATGTTGCATCGTTGTTGGGAAGGCGAATATGCGAGCGTCGTCGATGTCGGATTCGGTCGCAGTAGCCGGATCCTGTGCCCGCCAAGTGTTTCCTGGTAGGCGGACCCAGACGGCAGAGTCATGACGGCACAAGAACCAGAGACGCGAACCGGCCTTGGCTGGAGCCCTCTAGCCGTGCACATTGCCCGCGGGGGCTTGTGGATGTTTGGCTTGAAGACCGTCACCAGCCTTCTTGCCTTCACCCAGAGTGTTGTCCTCGCCCGGCTCCTCTTGCCGGAGCATTTCGGCCAAGTTGGCATTGTGTTTCTGCTGCTGGCGATGTTAGATACCCTTACCGAAACCGGCTTTGATGCGGCCGTTATCCAGAAGCCAGGAAGGGAGCTTCATCTCAACGTAGCCTGGACGGTGGGGGTGTTGAGAGGAGTAGTGCTGTGCGCGATGCTCCTGCTCGTGTCTGGACCAATCGCGCTGCTCTTCAATGAACCAATAGTAGCCCCTTTGACGCGCTTCCTCAGTCTGCGAGCGTTGATCCTGGGTATCCACAGCATTGGAGTCGTGCTGCTGCAGAGGGAGCTGCGGTTCAATAGGTTCGCTGTCCACCTGCTCTGCATTCGCGCTAGCGAATTCGTGGTGGCGATTGCCCTGGCGGTGGTCATCAAGAACGCGTGGGCCCTGGCCGTCGGCTCCGTCGCGGGGGCGGCTGTGGGGCTAGTGACCTCCTTTCTGTTGCACTCCTACCGCCCGCGGCTGGAGTTTGACCGAGCCAAGGCAGGCGAGTTGTTCCGCTTTGGTCGTTGGATTCTTGGTACCCGCGTCCTGTTGTTTGCCTTCATGCATGGGGACGACCTCCTTGTCGGCAAGTTCCTGGGAGCAACGGCACTGGGTTTCTACCAGGTGGCCTACACTATATCGAATCAGCCTGCGGCCCTAGTTACTTCGGCCATTTCGCAGGTGATGCTCCCAGGCTTCGCCAGGCTCCACGACAACATGGAGGCCGTACACGAGGGCTATCTCCAGATCACCAAGCTCATGGCTTTCCTGTCTGTCCCATTGGCGGGCGCGATCTTCTTCTTCTCGGAAGACTTCACAGGGCTGTTCCTTGGCGAAAAATGGCTGCCCATGGTGCCTGCCCTCAAAGCACTAGCGGTATGGGGCCTTTCCAGGCCTTTCTCAAAGCTGGCCGGCACGTTGTTCACGGCGGTAGGCCGGCCAGACCTTACCACGAAGATGCTGTCGGCGAGGGTAGCACTACTGGCTGCTACCATATGGCCTTTGACGGTCAGGTTCGATATCATGGGTACCGCGCTGGCCGTC
>DAOUEW010000157.1:0-2025 GCA_034430275.1 Anaerolineae bacterium
TAGCAACAGGAACGTCGTGGTCTGGTCGTGGTGCGGCCAGGTCAGCAGCGCCACCTTCGCCAACATACAGACCTATCTCAGTCTGATGGACGGACTGGAGCAGGAGTACCCCAACGTCACCTTCGTGTATATGACGGGCCATCTGGATGGCGGCGGGGTCGAAGGGAACCTCAACGTGCGCAACGAGCAGATTCGCCGGTACTGCCGTAACCACAACAAGATCCTCTTCGACTTTGCTGATATCGAGAGCTACGACCCCGATGGGGATGAGTTCCTCAGTCTGTACGCGGACGACTACTGCTCCTACTCCTGCGGTTCGGGCACGTGCAACTGGGCCGATCAATGGTGTGCGGCTCACGGCAGCGACCCCCTGTGCGACTCTTGCTCGTGTGCGCACTCCAGGCCGTTGAACTGCAATCTCAAAGCTCGGGCTTTCTGGTGGATGCTGGCCAGGATCGCCGGATGGCCTGGACCGGATGAGGATGATGCTGCACAGAAGTACTCATCGACTTCGGTGGCCGACCAGGGCGAAGTGGTGACCTACACCATCGAAGTCCGCGACCTCGCTGCGCCCGGAGGAACCACCATCTTCATGACCGACGTCGTTCCGTCGGGGCTGGAGTACGTTCCTGATTCCCTCAACGCTTCGTCAGGCGTCGTGAACGACGATGACGCCCCGACGCTGTCCTGGTCGGGCGTTCTGGATCCCCCGCCGGTGGTCTTGGTCACCTATGCGGTAACCGTGACTGCCAGCGGCCCCAGCGCTGCCATCAACACGGCCACCATGAACGCACCGGGCTACGGCAGCGTCGAACACTCGGCCACGCTGCTGCTCAACCCGCTGGAATGGTACCTTCCCCTCAGTGCGCGCCAGTAGCGATCGGGCGTCGGACGACTGGCGGCGGGAGAGGGGCCTTCATAGGCTGAGCAGCCCTCAATGCCCAGGGTGCATCATAGGGTGTCGCACTATTGCGAGTAACAGCAACACTTGCCTCACTATGTGTTCTTTGATAGAATGAATGAGCAGGACAGGACAGATGCACCAACGCGTAGCAGAGCTGTACAACGAGCGCTGGGTCTACCATCTTCGCCAGGGCCAGGTGATGGCCGAGGCGACTGTCCCGTCCCCTTTGCTGTCCTTCGCAGGGTTGTGGCTGGCCGAGCTTGGCCTGGGCCACAAGCGGTGCCTGCTCGCGGCAGACACACAGGGCCTGCCCTACCCCTTCTCCGGCTCCATGAAGCTCTACCGGGCTGACGGAACATACCTCGAACTGGATACCGTAGCCAAGCCTCTAGACTCTGATCACCCCTACGTAGAAGACGTACGATCTGGCAACTACGATCTCATCGTCATCTCCATCGCGGGATGGTGTCTGCGAGACGGAGGAGAGGAGCCGTGCCCCAGGTGTCGAGGCTCTTCTCACACCGTGCTCCAGCACACCGTTCTGCACGAACTGGTTCACGTCGCTTTTCCCGAGTACTCCGCGCACAACGAGTGGACGGACAACAAAGTACGAGAGCTGCTGGAGCGGGCTTCTTAGAGAGACCAGGACCTGTCCCACGTCTGTCTTTCCTCGATAGTCGCCCTCTGCTTCCCGGGCCTGCTCCGCAGAGAGTATGCAAGCTATCTGCCACCGGTATGCGGAATGTGCGGAGGCTTGTTCCGGCATCGCAGGTCGACATCTAGCTGCTGCGGTGGGGAGGAGGAGATGGTTCACCACCTCGATTCGGTCGTTGGCCCCAGACACAGACCGCTGATTCTGGCCCTGGGAGCGATGCTGTTGAGCCTCTCGGTGCTCTGTGTGCAGTTGGTGCTACTGCAGGCGGGATTGGTGCGTGCGCAGGGGACTCTCGATGTCTGCTCAGGGTGCACCTACGAGACCATTCAGGAGGCCATCGACGCTGCGGACCCCGGCGACACCATCCGTGTAGCCCAGGGGGTGTACACGGAGAACCTGGTGATCACCAAGAGCCTGACCCTCGAAGGTGGGTACGAGTCCTCTGGGTGGACCAGGGGCATCGAGC
>DAOUEW010000158.1:0-1560 GCA_034430275.1 Anaerolineae bacterium
TAGGGCTGGCGAAAGTACCCATCGGCTACGTCCAACACACCCACGTGCCACTCAGTCTGTAGATGGCCAGGCATGGTCTGACATACCCCTTCCATGCACATCTGGTTGGGCGCTGTCAAGCCTTCCGTCTCGAAGTAGAAGGCGATCTGGGTATCATCGGGTGACCAGACGGGTGCCCGGGCCGCGCTGGAGCTGAACAGCAACCTCTCGCCGCTCCCATCGGCGTTCACGATGTAGATACCCCAAGGCTCGGCCCAGCTAGAGTAAGCTATCTGGCTGCCATCGGTCGACCAACTGGGGTCCATCCCGTTGGTGATGTAAGTGAGGTTGGTGCCATCGGCGTTCACCGTATAGATGGCGCCGCCACTGGCTACCTGGAACACGAATCGGCCCTCCAGTCCTGAGGTGGACGATTCCTCAGTCGCCGTCGTCGGTGCCACCGTGCTCTGGGCAGCAGCGGCCTGCGGTCTTGCGGTCGGCGTGGCCGTCTCCGTCGGCTGCACCGGCTCAGGTGTCGGCGTGCTCGTCGGCTCTTCAGCCGTGGCCGTTGGTTCCGCCGTCGTGGCGGTCGCCTCCTCGAAAGCGTCCGATGAACGCGCGGGAGCCGAGGTGTCCTTTTCTTCCATCACCGCAGCCTCTCCACATCCACACAACAGCAACACGAGCAAGACAAACAGCAGAGTTCTCTTCATAGTTACCTGTTCCCCTACACTCCAATCCGGCTGTGCCTAGACAACGCACGAGCCAGCAGCTCAACCGGCGGGTAAACTCGTCACGCCACCATTCCTGTGCGGCAGCAGATTCTTTCCCGCCATGCCCCTCGATCAGACTTCAGCCGCCCGTGCTTCCAGAAGCTCGATGACCTGCTCTATGAAAGCTGTACCAAGGCCGCCCATCATCCCCTGTCCAGCCACGGGGGTGCCCTGCGCTTGGCCGCCACCAAAAGGCATACCGCCCATGTCGCCGCCTCCGGGTGGCATCATCCCAGCTCCCATATCTGGCGGTCCGAATCCTCGGTCCGAGTCATCATCCTCCGTATCATCTGTACGGCGACCCATGCCAAGATCCTGCATCAGTGTTCGCATGTCTTCCGGATCCATCCCTTCGATGGCGGCCAATTGCTCCGGCGTCATCGCCTCCTGAATCTGTTTCAGAACAGCGTCGCTCTCTGCTTGCGAGGCGGTACCACTCTCCTGCAAAGCTCGGACCATCTGCCACAAGGGCAGCAGCCCCTGCGCCTGTTCTGGCGTCACAGCATACTCGGTCTCTTCCAGCATCAACGTCCCCATGGGTAGTCGCGAAGCCAGTGGCATCTCTCCGAAGTCGAACTGTCGGCCACCGGCGGCCTGAGGTGTGCCGCTGCCTGCGGTGGTCGCTTCGGTCTGGGTACCCCCGCATGCCACCAGGACCATCACTAGCACTAGCATAAGTCCCACCACTACCTTCCGTACCATGTTGCCCTCCGTTTCTCTCTGCACTGCTTCTTGCTCACTCGTGTCGTAGCGCCTCTATGGGATCGAGCTGCGAGGCCCGATTGGCCGGATAGAAGCCGAAGAAGAT
>DAOUEW010000159.1:0-1616 GCA_034430275.1 Anaerolineae bacterium
TCTAGGGAAAGCGCGGGCGCATCGACCTGCGCCTGGTCGATGAAGAAGAGGGACATAGCGTCGTAGTTGAGATGAAAGCCTCCGATTGGGACAAGATGGCTCCTCATCGAGTGCGGCCCAATGCTCTTCGACATGCGAGGCAGTTGTGGAGGTACATCAACGCTGAGCTCGAGGGCGGGCCAGTGCTGCCCGCTATTGTCTATCCGGTGGAGCCCAAGACCCCTGGGAGAAAGGAGGAGATCGAAGCTATCCTCCATGAGCGCTACATCCAGGTTGTTTGGAGGGAGCTAGATCTTGAGGCCCTTCGTGGCCGTTCGGACCCTATGGCTGACGTAGCTCCCAGATGAAGATCAGGCCCATGCGCAAAGAGGATGCCAGCGCTGTCCTCGCCATCTACGCGCAAGGCATCGAGGACGGGTTGGCCACGTTCGAGACCAGATGCCCCAGTTGGCAGGAGTGGCACGAAAACCACGTAGAAGAGTGCCGGCTGGTCGCTGAGGACGAGGGCAGAGTCCTGGGTTGGGCGGCGCTCAGTCCCGTGTCCAGGAGGGAGTGCTACCGCGGAGTCGCAGAGGTCACGGTGTACGTGGCGCGGAGTGCCCGGGGGCGAGGCGTGGGATCGGCCCTGCTCGAGGCGCTCGTGGAAGCGTCAGAGGAAGCAGGCTTCTGGACGCTGCAGGGCGCGACATTGGAGGACAATCTGGCCAGCCTGCTCTTGCAGGACCGGTGCGGGTTTCGTGTCGTCGGCACAAGGGAACGCATCGGCCAGTTGGACGGCCAGTGGAAGACTACGGTATTGACGGAGCGACGAAGCCAGGTGGTAGGGGTTGACGACCCGGACGGTGGGCCCGAACCACAGCGCGGAGGCAGCGCGGACGAGCCGCACGCCTGATAGAAATCCTTGGGCGCCATCTTCTGATGGTGTCTCTCCCCTCTCTCTCAGTGCCGCAAGCCCCTCATGGTTCTTGGCTCTCATCTTGAGCTTCCCTTCCGAGCACCACGCAAGTGTTGTTCCACAACAGGGCATCCAGTATAATGTGAAGTGGCTCCCGACCACACGTAGCGAAAGTGAGAGCGTGGAGTGCGCAAGATGAGCATGGATGTGACAACCAAGGTGGGCTATCTGAAGACCGTGGACATTTTTCAGGACTTGACTGAGGACGAGTTGCAGGCTGTCGAGAGTTCGATCAAGAAGACCCCGTGCGCGGCGGGGAAGATCTTCTACGCTCCCGAGGATAGTGGAGAGGCGCTCTTCTTCTTGAAGGAAGGCAAGGTACAGTTGTACCGTATCTCGCCCGAGGGGAGGAAGCTGGTCACCAACAGCCTGGGGCCGGGTACCATCTTCGGCGAGATGACGCTGATCGGCCAAAACATGTACGACAGCTTCGCCGAAGCCACGGAAGACTGTGTGGTGTGCCAGATGGATCGGGCGGAACTGGAACGGTTGCTGCTGGAGAAGCCTCAGGTGGCGCTTCGCATCCTGGAGGTGATTGGCAGGCGGCTTCTGGAGGTGGAGGCACGGCTGGAGGACATCGCCTTCAAGACGGTGGCCGGTAGGTTAGCGTCACTGCTGCTGCGTCTGATGCGAGAACACGGGGCCACCATTCGGGGATTCA
>DAOUEW010000160.1:0-8540 GCA_034430275.1 Anaerolineae bacterium
GGTGACCGACGTGGAGGGGGAGGTTCTGCGTCAGGGAGACGTGGTCGCCTTTCTCGACGTTCACGAGACGTGTGGCAGCTGCTGGTTCTGTCTGGTAGCCAAGGCCACGACGCGCTGTCCGAGCCGCCGAGTCTACGGCATCACCTACTCGGCGGACGAGGGCCTGCTGGGCGGGTGGAGCGAGGCTATCTACCTCAAGCCCGGGGTCAAGGTGATCAAGCTGCCGCGGGGTTTGGCGGCGGAGCGATACATCGGCGCGGGGTGTGGCCTGCCCACGGCCACCCACGCTCTGGAGCGTGCCGAGGTCCAGCTCGGCGACACGGTAGCCATCCAGGGATGTGGCCACGTGGGTCTCAACTCGGCCATACTGGCCCAACTCTCCGGGGCGACGCAGGTGGTCGTGATCGGGGCGCCCAAGAAAAGGCTCGACATGGCGCGTGCGGTCGGCGCGGACCACATCATCGACATCGAGGAGCACGGGCCTGAGGAGCGGATCGCCCTGGTGTTGGAGTTGACCCACGGGCGTGGTGCCGACGTGACCATCGAGGCCACGGGGAACCCGATGGCCATCCCAGAGGGGATGCGTATGACGCGCGACAACGGGCGGTACGTGGTGGTGGGGCAGTATACCGATGCCGGCCCCGTGGAGGTTAATCCTCACTGGGATCTCAATCGTAAGCACCTGGAGATCAGAGGTTGCTGGGGCAGCGATTTCAGCCACTTCTACCGCGGCATCCAGGTCCTGGCCAAGCATGGAGACCGCTTTCCGTACGAGGCGTTCATCAGTCGCATCTACCGGCTCGACGAGTTGGACGAGGCGCTGGCCGACGTGGAAGCGCTCAAGGTGGTGAAGGCAGTGGTGCAGCCATAACCACCCCTCGCTGCGCTGGACACGGGGAGGCATACCAAGACCCTCGGCCCGATCATCATGACTCGTAGCCGGAGGGCACGTCCTGCAGGTACGGGTCTGTAGTCTTTTTCTCTTGCGTCGCGGGCCTAGGCAGGGTAGAATCTGGGCGGTAGGAGATCTGTGGACCTCTTCGAATACTCGCTCAGCGATGAACTGAAGAAAGACGCACCGCTGGCGGCCCGGATGCGGCCCCGCACGCTGGATGAGATGGTGGGGCAGGAGCACATCCTGGCACCGGGGAAGCTCTTGCGCCGGGCGATCGAGGCCGACCGGCTGGGCTCGATCATCCTCTGGGGGCCACCCAGCACGGGCAAGACGTCCCTGGCCTCGGTGGTGGCCAACACCACGGAGAGCGCGTTCGAGTCCATGAGCGCGGTGCTGGCCGGGGTCAACGAGTTGCGACAGCTCATCGCCGCGGCCAAGAACAGGCGGATGCTGAGAGGGAGCCGGACCATACTGCTGGTAGACGAGATCCATCACTTCACCAAGACTCAGCAGGACGCGCTGCTGCCTCACGTGGAAGAGGGCCTGGTCACCCTCATCGGCATCACCACGGAGAACCCCTTCTTCGAAGTCATTGGAGCGCTGGTCTCTCGTTCGCGCATCTTCCGTCTGGAGCCGCTCGGTGACGAGGACGTGGCCCTGATCCTTCGCCGGGCCCTGGCCGACGCCGAGCGGGGCCTGGGGGGCAGAAAGGTGGAACTGGCGGAGGATGCCCTGGACCATCTGGTGAGGGTGGCGGGGGGAGACGCACGTATCGCCCTCAACGCTCTGGAGCTGGCCGCTGAGACGACTGCGCCGGACGCCGACGGCGTGATCCAGGTCACTCTGGAGACCGCCGAGGATTCGATACAGCAGAGAGCCCTGCTCTACGACAAGGACGGCGATGCCCACTACGACACGATCTCGGCTTTCATCAAGAGCTTGCGCGGCTCGGATCCGGATGCGGCCTTGTACTGGCTGGCCAGGATGATCCATGCTGGGGAGGACCCCAGGTTCATCGTGCGCCGGATGATCATCTTCGCCTCGGAGGACGTGGGGAACGCGGACCCGCAGGCACTGACCGTGGCCACGTCCGCGGCCCAGGCCCTGGAGTGGGTGGGGCTGCCTGAGGCCCAGTACAGCCTGGCGCAGGCGTGCGTGTACCTCTCCACCGCGCCGAAGAGCAATTCCGCCGGCGGCTACTTCAAGGCTCTAGCCGAAGTGAAGGAGGAGGGTGTCACCGAGGTGCCGGGCCATTTGAAGGACTCGTCACGTGATGGTGAGGCCCTGGGGCATGGCCGGGACTACAAGTATCCCCATCAGTATCCTGATCACTTCGTGCGGCAGCAATACCTGCCTGATCGCCTCCGGGGGCGAAGGTACTACGACCCGTCCGACCAGGGATATGAGAAGGAGATCAGGGAGCGGCTGGAGCGCTGGCGGGAAGGGGCGGCGGACGAAGAGGAGTGAGGTGTGTCGAAGGTGGGGCCGCTGGAGGGTACGAAAGTAATGCTTGACTTGGGGTCCACAGTGCGGTATAATTATTATTCGCTGGACGCGCCAGTGCACGATTCCGGCTCACCGCGTGCCTGGCTTGTGTGTGGTCCCCCGAGCGTCTAGCGAAACATCCGAGACTCGCCTTGTCGGATCGACGAGTCTTTGTGTCCAGGCAGATGCTGTGGGTTTGTAGGCTATCGACTGGCGCAGCGCGTTCGTTGTAGGCCATTTGCGTGGGTAGCAGGAGCGCGGAACCCGGGCCAGGCTGGGTGGTGATGGAAGGATGGAGGAGGAAGAGCACGTCCCACGACAACCAGAGGGCGAAGTGATGGCCTTCGACCAGCGCCTCGAAACCTCGGAGGAGGCACAGAAAGAGCCCGAGCAGGCAGTGGCAGGCCCGGATCAGGAACTGAGCCTCGTCGCCAAGACCGCGCTGTTCGACCGGGTCGGCGCACTGGTGATGATCTTCGACCGGCGGGGGCGCATTCGCTGGTTCAATCGCGTCTGCGAGGAAACCACGGGGCTGTCCTTCAAGGAGGTGTGGGGCAAGTACGTGTGGGAAACCCTGGTCCTTCCGGAAGAGGTTGACGTTGTCAAGCGTGTTCTGGAGAACCTGAGGACCGGTCGCTTCGTCCGGGGCTACGAGAGCCACTTGTTGACCCGAGAAGGGCGTCCCAGGATCATCCAGTGGTCCACTGCCCCGCTTCTGGATGGTGAGGGACCCGTCGAGCTCATCGTGGGCGTCGGCGTGGACATCACCGATAGAAAGCGAACCGAGGAGAGGCTCCGCAAGAGCGAGGAGCACTACCGGCGCTTGGTGGAATCGTCCCCCGATGCCATCTTCGTCCACCACCAGGGTAAGATAGTGTTTGCCAACAGGGCAGGCGCTGTCCTGCTCGGCGCTACAGA
This sequence comes from Anaerolineae bacterium, assembly GCA_034430275.1. Classification (GTDB taxonomy): domain Bacteria; phylum Chloroflexota; class Anaerolineae; order UBA7937; family B3-Chlor; genus JAUVXJ01. Next base: position 3,299 of record DAOUEW010000160.1, read on the forward strand.
CCCCGGAGCTATCATCGGTCGATCCGTGCTGGATTTCGTGCATCCCGATGACCGAGCAGCGGTGGAGGCGCGCCTGGAGAAGGTTCTGGAACACGATACTGAACTGGCGTTGATGGAGGATCGCCTGATGCGCCTGGACGGATCTGTCGTCCGTGTGGATGCCCATTCCATCTTTCCGTTCATGTATCAGGACAAGCCAGCCGTGCAAGTGGTGGCGCGGAAAGTGGACGACAGCAGGGAGACGGAGGAGGAGTTGTACGAGCACCAAGAGATGGCAGAGCTGCTACTCAAGATCTTGTCCGATGCGGTGCTGGTGACCGATCTAAAGGGCCGCATCACCAGCGTCTCCCAGCGTGCTTCGGAGTTGTGTGGCTTCGATGCACCTGACGAGCTGATGGGCAGAAGCATGTTCGAGCTGATTCTGCCCGAGGATCACGAGGAGTTCATCAAGAACCTTCAGACGACGTTCAGAGAGGGCGTGGTAGGGGGCCTCGGGCTCTCTCTACTGAGGGGGGACGGCACCCACTTCCGCGTGCGGCTGAACATGGCGCTTCTCAGAGACAGGAGCGGCAAGCCCAAGGGCTTCGTAGCCACAGCGCGAGAGGCGGCCTATCGGGAGACTCCCGTGCCGGGACTGGGAGAGTTCCATCCTGAGAACTCGGAGACCACGGCGCTGCTGGAGGCCTCGCGCGCAGTCTTGGTATATCGCGATTTCGAACCCGCGGCACGGGCTATACTGGAGGCGTGCAAGAATCTGATCGGGGCCGGAGTGGGATACGTCGGCCTGATGAACGAGGATGGCACCAAGGACAACGTGCTCTTCTCCAACCCGCACGATTTCCCATGGGACGAGCATCTGGAGCATTCGAGGGCCACGAGAGAGTTGCGTGCCGAAGCATACCTCGCTGGAGAGGCGATGTATCTCAACGACCTCTTCGCCGCCAGCGACGGCGGCGTCGAGACGGGAGAATCACCGGCCGTGCAGAACGTACTGTTCGCCCCGTTGGCCATCGGCGGCAACTCCCTAGGCCTGTTGGCCTTCGGCGACAAGGCCAAGGGCTTCACCGAAGAGGACGCTCGCATGGCCTCAGCCTTCGGCGAACTGGCAGCGGTGTCTCTGGAGAGCAGCCGGGCCCTACAGGCCCTGGAGTTGAGCGAGGAACGGTTCCGATCGGTGGCAGAGTTCACTGGAGACGCCATCGTTACCTTCGACAGCGAGGAGCACATCGTCTACTGGAACCCCGGGGCGGAGGAGATCTTCGGGTACAGCGCTGCGGAGATGATCGGCAGACGGCTGACCCTCGTAGCCCCTGGCGACTTGCGCGAGGCCTACAAGAAAGCGGTGAACGAGGTCGAGTCGGGTGGATCGTCTAGCAGCCTCGCTCAGCCGGCGGAGATGATGGGGCGTCGGAAGGACGGCAGTACGTTTCCGCTCGAGCTAACGTTCGCAGGGTGGACCACGCGAAACGGGGTCTTCCTGACCAGTGTGATCCGGGACATCACCGAGCGCAAGCTGACCGAACATGACTTGAAACTCCTGGCCGACCACGACCACCTCACAGGGCTGCCCAATCGGTCCCTGTTCCGGGATCACCTGACGCAAGCCCTGGCCGCCGCCAATCGCGATCCGCAGAGGATGGCCGTGATGATGATCGATCTGGATCACTTCAAGGACATCAACCACCAGTATGGAGTTCAGGCGGGCGATCAACTGCTCCAGGCTGTGGGTGATCGTCTGACGGGGCTGGTACGTACGGCGGACACCGTGGCACGCTCGGGGGATGACGAGTTCGTGTTACTGATACTGGGGATCGAGGCGCCACAGCATACGGAAAGGGTCGCCCAGAGGATCATGCAAGCGCTGCGGGAGCCTTTTGCCCTGAATGGTCGCGAGGTCCGGATAACGGTGAGCGTAGGCATGGCCCTCTACCCTGAAGATGGTGAGGACGTAGAGACCCTCATCAGGAAGGCAGACCTGGCCATGTGTCAGGCCAAGGAGAAGGGACGCGACAGCTACCACCGGTTGGCGTCGGCGGGCGAGATGCCGGAGGAGTGGCCCCCCAACATGGGGTGAGGCCCTGGGAGGCCAGATCGAGCCTGTGGGCTCTCTCGTAGGCCCTGCTTCGCCTCGGTGCCACGATCCGTGGTCAACCGAGGCGGTGTTGTATGTGGGCGGTTTTTCCACGCCCTCTTCATCGAGTGTTGACATCCCGACTCAGGGCTGGTAAAATGGAGCAGGTGTGCTGGGCGAGGTGCGCGGCGCACTCGGGCCCAGAGCGGGAGAACCAGCTTCCCACGAGGTTTCCCCCAGGGTGCTGACGTAGGCTCCGCTCTCTCGAGTGGCCACGACCTGCCAGGCCCCATCATGATCACCGTACCTCGTTCCGTTCTACACGTAACCGTGAGGAGGAACCTCGTTGGACCCCGAGAAGGCAGTACGCAGCGAAGCCCCCAGGATAGCCTCGGCCCTTAGGGAGGCGGCAGAGCGGGCGCGGAACGAGGCGGAGCTGCGCACGGCGGCGACGCGCATCATCGGCGACTTCGCGGAGCAACTCGATCTCGACCTGGACCTCCACGAGGAGTACACGTTGCTCTCCGGCCGGGCCGACGCTGTCTACAACCGCTTCGTGATCGAGTACGAGCCTCCCAGGTCCCTCAGAGATCGCAACACCCACAGCTCCAACGCCCACGCCATCGACCAGGTGAAGCAGTACCTGGAGGAGCTGAGCGAGGTGCAGAGGCGCAAGCTGAAGCGGTTGGCGGGGGCGGCGACCGACGGGCAGTACTTCATCTTCGCCCGGTTCCGCGATGGGCACTGGCGCGTGGACGACGCCCTGCCGGTGACGCCTTCTTCCACCGAGAGGTTTCTGCGCTACCTTACCTCTCTCAGCACCGAACTGCCCCTCACTCCGGACAACTTACTGAGAGACTTCGGCGAGGGCACCCCGGTGGCCGCGGGCTGTGTGGGCACCCTCTACGCTGCCCTCTCACGATCCGATCATCCCAAGGTGACGAAGCTCTTCGACCAGTGGCAGCGGCAGTTCAGCGAGGTCTGTGGCTGGGAGAGGCAGTCCAGCCGTCTAGACACGTCGGCTCTGGCGTCCGCGTTCGGCGTGGACGAGGAAGACCCCGATCCCCTGCGTTTGTTCTTCGCCGTACACACCTACTACGCCACCTTCATCAAGCTGCTGGCCGTGCAGATAGCCTCCTACTACGCCTTCCCCAGGTTGGGCACGGGGCTTGTCCAGGTAGCCAGCTACTCCAGCGAGAAGCTGTGCTCGTATCTGGAGAAGATGGAGCGGGGCGGCGTGTTCACCGACTTCGGTATCAGCAACTTCCTGGAAGGGGACTTCTTCGGGTGGTACCTGGACATCTGGACGGGGGAGATCGACCAGGCCATCCGGGAGGTGATCACTCAGCTCTCGCTCTACTCGCTGGTCACCCTGGACGTGGACCCCGAGGAGACGCGGGACCTGTTGAAGAAGCTCTACCAGAACCTGATGCCCAGGAAGCTCCGCCACGCCCTGGGGGAGTACTACACGCCCGACTGGCTGGCGGAGAGGTTGCTGAACCAGTTGTGCGGCGCCCCAAAGCGGGGACAGCGGCCCAGTATCGACCCCAGCAAGCGTCTGCTGGACCCCGCCTGCGGCTCGGGCACCTTCCTGGTGCTGGCTATCCGCCGCATGAGGAACTGGGCCGAAGAGAGGATGATGCCCGAGTACGAGGTGTTGGAGAAGATCCTCTCCAACGTGGTGGGCTTCGACCTCAACCCGCTGGCGGTGATCTCGGCCAGGACCAACTACCTCCTGGCTCTGGGGGACCTGATCCAGCACCGGCGCGGGGAGATCAGCACCCCCGTCTATCTGGCCGACTCCATCCTCACCCCCTCCACGGGGGAGACTCTCTTCGATCAGGACAGCTACAGCTTCAACACGGCGGTGGGCCGGTTCGCTGTGCCCAGGCTCCTGGTGGATGCCCAGGACATCGACCGCCTGGCGGGGATGCTGGAGGAGTCTGTGGAGGTCGGGCTGACGGAGGAGCAGTTCCAGCATCGTGCGGCAGAGACCTTCCCGGTGCTGGCGGAAAACGAAGGGCAACTGGCCCTGGCCGGAGAGGTGTACCGTCAGTTGAAGGAACTGGACGAAGAGGGCATCAACGGCATCTGGGCCAGGGTGATCAAGAACGCCTTCGCACCGCTCTTCCAGGGGCGGTTTGACTACGTCATGGGCAACCCACCCTGGGTGAACTGGGAGAGCTTGCCAGAGGATTACAGGAGAGAAACCGTTCCTCTCTGGCATCAGCACGGCATGCTGCCGGCAGGAGGCCTTGAGTCGATCCTGGGTGGCAGCAAGATGGATATCTCCATGTTGATGACGTTTGTGGCCATCGACCGGTACGTGCGAGACGGGGGGAAACTCGGGTTCCTGATTACTCAGTCGGTGTTCAAGACGTCCGGAGCGGGACAGGGCTTCCGAGCGTTCACGCCTGCTAGCGGCATCGCAGTTGGTCCACTGGTTGTGGATGACATGTCGGAATTGAAGCCTTTCCCGGGAGCTGCCAATCGAACTGCGATACTGGTGTTGCGGCGTGGGGCACGTGCACGATATCCGGTCAAGTACATTCGGTGGCGGGGGGTGGGCGGCAGACGCACTATAGCGGAGGACTCCTCTCTTGAGGAGGTAGCGGCACTTACGGTGCGCCGCGTCCTCGACGCTGAACCTGTGGATGACTCGGATCCGACTTCAGCTTGGATTACGGGGTATCGCGCCGCGCTGAAGGCGGCGCGGAAGCTGATTGGGCCATCCCCTTACGAGGCACATGAGGGCGTCAATACGGGGGGTGCCAACGCCGTATACTGGATCGACGTGCTACACGAGTCTCCAGGAGGCAGCTTGGTCGTACGCAATGTCACCGAAGGAGCCAAGCGTAAGGTCGACGAGGTGGAGGCTGCGATTGAGGCCGAGTTGGTCTATCCGTTGCTTCGTGGTCGTGATGTGGACCGCTGGAGCGCCGTGCCGTCAATACACATACTGATGACCAAGGTTCCTGGCACCGCTGAGAAGGCCATCCCTGAGGCCGAGATGAGGCTAGCCTATCCCAAGACCTACGCCTACTTCAACAGGTTTCGTAGCCCTCTGGGGCTCAGACGCGATGCAGTCCTCCTGCGACTGCGTGGCAGCATCCCCTTCTATTCAATGGGCGCGATCGCTGACCACACCTTTGTGCCGTACAGGGTTGTCTG
>DAOUEW010000161.1:0-4911 GCA_034430275.1 Anaerolineae bacterium
CTGATCCTCAGCGCCGAGGAGCGGACGACAGATCTAGAGGCGCTCATCTATCGGCAGGTGTGCCAGCAGATAGCGGAGCAATCAACTCGCATTCTGGACACGGCGCGGGCCGTAGCCCACGCGGACGTCTATCTGGCACTGGCGGAGGTGGCTGCTGTCTACCGGTACGTGCGCCCCACCTTGAGCGACACGGATGCAATGGAGATCGTGGCCGGGCGCCACCCCGTGGTGGAGCTGACGCAGCGGGAGGAGCCTTTCGTGCCCAATGACCTGCATCTGGCGCCCGAGGAGGGCCAGATCATCGTTCTCACTGGTCCTAACATGTCGGGAAAGTCCACCTATCTTCGGCAGGTGGCGCTGATCGTGTTGATGGCCCAGATGGGGTCCTTCGTGCCTGCTGATGAGGCCAACATTGGAGTGGTGGATCGTATCTTCACGCGCATCGGGGCGCAGGATGAGATCAGTGCTGAACAGAGCACATTCATGATGGAGATGGTGGAGACGACGAACATCCTCCATCACGCCACGGACAGAAGCCTACTCATATTGGATGAGATCGGGCGTGGGACCAGCACCTACGATGGTATCTCCATCGCCTGGTCAGTTGTGGAGTACATCCACAACCATCCGCGGCTGCGGGCCAAGACCCTCTTCGCCACGCATTACCACGAGTTGACGGAGCTGGCTCAGCTTCTGCCCAGGGTCCGCAACTATAACGTGGCGGTAGCTGAGGAGGGAGACAACGTGGTCTTCCTGCGCAAGATCATCCCGGGCGGCGCGGACAGGAGCTATGGGATCCACGTGGCGGAGCTGGCTGGACTGCCGAAGGTGGTCATCCACAGGGCGCAGGAGATCCTGAAGAAGCTGGAGGAAGATTCCTCGCGCGTGCCTGGGGGTGGGCACCTGGACGCACCAGCGCAGCAGTTGCCGCTGTTCCAGGTGAGTTCACACCCGGTTGTGGAGATGCTGAGGGAGCTGGACCTGACGACGATGACGCCGCTCGAAGCTCTCAACAGGCTGTACGAGCTCCAGCAGCGCGTGCAGGGAGACGGCCAATCCGAGGAGAAAGCACACTAGCCTCGGTGTGACCGTTGCACTGCGTGAAACCACTGTGCTATAATGCGTGCCATTATCGATGGGAAGGTGTCAAGCGAGAAGGGAGGACAGGAGAGGATGAGACTCACGGACGCAGGGTGCAAAGTGGCAATGCTGTTGGTGGGCCTGACGCTGGTCGTGGGCGGTCTGGCCTGCCAGTTCGGACAAGGGGCTGCTCCGACGGTGGAGATCACGTTTCCGCCGACGGGACGGCAGGTGCAGGTGGGCGGCACGGTGCCCATCCATTCCGTCTCCCGTGATGATCGAGGCCTGTCTCGCATCGAGTTGTGGAGCGGCGGTCAGGTCATCGACACCACCACAGCCACGGGAGCGACTTACGTGGCTGTTCAGTACTGGACGGCCAGCGAGGTGGGCGTCTTCAACCTGGGGGTCAGGGCTGTGGACTCCGATGGCCAGTCCTCCGACCCGGCGATCATCTCCATCCAGGTGGTGGCTAGCGCCTCGGAGATAACGGATCCGTTGCCGCAAGCGCCTGAGGCGCCGGTCGAGACGCCCAGCGGGGAAGTGCAGCCCACGACTTCGTCAGGCCAGCCCACCTCCCAGCCGGAGGAACCGACCACAGAGGCGGAGGTCCCGACGGCGGAGCCAGGGGAGCCTGTGGATCTGGATCTCACGAACTTGACCCTGAGCAATGTGAACCCAGCACCTGGAGAAGAGATCGTGGTGGGCGTGACCATCCTCAACCGCGGTGGCACGGCAGCCGAGGATTTCCACTGGGGGTGGGATCCTGGCACTGGAGACGAGCCGGTGCACAGCGAGGCGATTGACTTCCTGGCGCCAGGCGACGACTTGGTGCAGGAGATAGGGTATACGTACCAGCAGGCGGGCCAGTACTCGGCGCAGGCCTGGGCGGACTCCATGGACGCCTATGATGAACCAGACGAGACCAACAACTTCGCCTACGAGGACGTCAACGTGAGCGCGGCTGTTCAGGATCAGGCTGCGGCCACGGTTTCCTTCCACGACTATCAGAGTGGCGGGTGGGCAACCTTCGGGGTTGACAACACGGGCACCGTGGCCTTGGAGTGCGTGAGCGTGGTGGTGAACTGCGGTGAAGGACCGTTTGCTTTGCATACCGAGGTCCAGCAGCCCAGGCCGTTCCTGGGAGGGTGGAGCGGACGCCCTCCTGGCGATGAGAGCCTGGCGCCTGGGCAAGGCGCGGTCGTGGCTGTCGAGATAGGCGATATGACTGGCGACGTGCAGTGCGAGGCCGAATTCACCTTCTTCAGTCAGAATGGCGGGCAAGGACTGTCCACCGGACCCATAGCGCTCCAGTTCTCCATCGAGGGGGAAGAAGCTGAGCAGGCAGCGGCGGAGGTGAGCTACCACGACTACCAGGATGACGCCTGGGTGACCTTCGGCGTGGAGAACACTGGCACAGTGGCCCTGGAGTGCGTGAGAATCGTGGTGAACTGCGGTGAAGCGCCATTTGCTCTGCATACCCAGGATCAGCAATCGCGACCCTTCCTGGGAGGGTGGAGCGGACGTCCCCCTGAACAGGAGAGTCTGGCACCCGGGCAAGGCGCGGTCGTGGCTGTCGAGATAGGCGAAATGACCGATAGCGTGGATTGCCAGGCCGAGCTCACCTTCTTCAGTCAGAATGGTGCGCAAGGGCTGTCCACGGGACCCATCGCGCTCGAGTTCTCCATTCAGGGCTAACGAGCCCAATACATAGGGGTGGAAGTCAGCTAGCATGATGGGTCATGGGACGACGCCTGGGTGACCATCGGCCTCGAGAACACAGGCACCGCGCCAACGCCCGTCTGCAGCCGGGAGACGGGGGCACAGTAGCCATTGAGATAAGACCACAGCCCCCCGGCAGCTTGTGTGTTGGGGAGTTCACGTTCTTCAGCGAAGACAACGGGGGAGGGTTGTCTACCGCTGTGTACGTCGAGTTCGTGGTCGAGTAGCTCGAGGCCATACTGTGCGACCCATAGCCTGCGGCGAATGGCGTGGGTGTGTGGGCCACGCTACCTATTCTCTGGGATGGCCCTGAACCAGGAAGGAGGAAGAGACAATGATACGAGTGCGTGGACGCGGGCGATTGGCTGTGGTGGTGGCCCTTCTTGCGGTGATGGGCATGCTCCTGGCTTGCGATCTGGGTAGTCTCTTCGGTGGCGGGGAAGTCCCCAGTGTGGTCATAGAGCGCCCACCCAGCGACGTGCAGGTCGCGCTGGGCGAAACGGTGCCCGTCCACGCCACGGCTACAGATTCCACGGGGGTGACTCGTGCGGAGCTGTGGGTGGACGACGCCTTGCTCGCCACAGAGGCGAGCCCGGTGGCCGAGGGACAGGCATCCTTCTCTGTGGTCTTCAGGTGGAGGGCCGATGTGGAGGGGTCCCACAGGGTTGCGGTCAAGGCGTATAACCAGGCGGGGAGCGTCGGCGAGTCAGCGGCGATCATCGTGTTTGTCGTAAGGAAAGTGACGCCTGCGGAAGCTACGCCGGGTGGTCCGGAAGCGCCCCCGCCCGCGCCAGAGGGCACACCGCAGGGTCCACAGGCCACACCGGAGGGACCCCCTGCTACTCCGGCCCCACAGCCGACGCAGCAGGGACCACCCCCGGCCACGCCGACTTCGCCGCCCGCACCGCCAACGGAGACACCGGTGCCGCCAACACCCACCAGCACGCAGCCTGCGGGTCCGTGTCTGCCCACGTCCATCACCACCATCAGCGTGGGAGGCCACCCCAAGGGTGTGGCGGTTTATGGGCACAGAGTCTACGTGGCCATACACAATGCGCCCGTGGTGGTGGTGATCAATGCAGACACGAACGCAGTGCTGAGCTCGCTGGCTACCGGTGCCCCAGGCTCCGCACAGGGCAATGGCGTGGTCTACCATACCGGGTCCGGGGAGTTGTTCGTGGGCAACAAGACCGACGGTACGGTATCGGCGATAGATCCCAGTGGAGCCGGTAGCCCAGACATCATCGCGTCGAACGCTGAGCCCTTTGGACTGGCCGTCGCCGGTCAGTACGTCTACGTTAGCAACTTCGGCGCGAATCGCGTGAGCAGGATCGACGCTACCACTCACTTGGGCCAGAGCCTGATGAGCGCGTTCAACAAGCCGGCGCTGCTCGGCGCTCTCGGTGCAGACGTCTTCGTGCCCACGAATGGGGTAGGTCCCATTTACCGGGTTCCACCCAGTGGCAGCCCCATCGCCATCGGTCCCAGCAAGACGGGATACTTCGCTGCGGCAGCGAACACTACCAGCAACCGGGTCTTCGTTACCGACCGCGATGGCGGTGACCTGCTCAAGATCAATGGCAACACCAATGCGGTGGAAGACAAGCTGCATTTTCCCAACCACAGGCCGTACGGCTTGGCTGTCAACTCCTCCAAGGGGCGGATATATGTCATCGCGGCGGAGGCCGATCTGCTGTACGTCGTTGACGGCCCCACGATGCAGATCGTGGAGAGCGTGGCCATCGGTGGCCAGGGTGCAGTGGAGGGTGGACAAGGCATCGCGCTCTGGGGCGACAGAATCTACGTCAGCAACTACCAGGATGGGACGGTCAGTGTGCTAGACGACTCAGCGTGCCCGTAGCATACGGCACGACCAACCGAGCATTCTCTCTCGACATAACAAGCAAGCCGCGGTGGGACTGGCGCCTCACCGCGGCTTCTTCGCGTAGCCAGGAATGGCCTTAGGGGCTGACGTAGAGATACTGCACGGTGAAACGGCGCTCGATGCCCAGCAGGTCGTCGATGCTGATTCGGTCCGGGAGCGGACTGAGACCGCTGAGCAGGATCTCCATGAGGTTGGGGGCGCGCTGATACTCGATGATTCGAGGCTCG
>DAOUEW010000162.1:0-2385 GCA_034430275.1 Anaerolineae bacterium
TTTGGCATGGCGGGGGGGCAGGTGAGTACCACCATCGTGGGCGGCAAGCTGTTGATGAAGGACCGGGAGTTACTCACTCTGGACGAGGAGGCTATCTGCGCCCGCTCCCGCGAGCTGGCCCAGAAGGTCTGGGCGCGGCTGTGAAGGCAGACGGGGAGACTGATCATGGAGAATAGCACCGCGGAACAGAGGTCGGACAGTCGGATCCGTGCGCTGTGGAAGCGGCTCGGCACGCCAGTCAAGATCGGATTACTGTTCGCCGTCATCGCCGGACTGATGGCGCTGACCGGCTGGATCGTGCGTCCGGACTACACCTCCCGCTCGCTGATCTCCTTGTTCCTGGCCGTGGTCATCTCGGCAGGGACCTGGGGCGTGGTGGCCTGGGCCATCGCAGCAGCAGCCGTGGAAGTGACCAGAGAAGAGGAGTAGCAGCCATGGCAGATCTGCGAGTCGAGATTTGCGGCATAGAGTTCCGAAACCCGGTCCTCCCCGCGGCCGGCCCACCGACCTGGAATGGAGAGGCCATGGTAGCCTGCGCAGACGGGGGAGCCGGGGGCATAGTAGCCAAGACCATCTCCACCACGGCAGCCGTGGTGCCCGAACCCTGCATGGCTCAGATGGGCAGGGCCTCCATGTTGAACACGGAGCTGTGGTCGGAGCTGCCTCCGCAGCAGTATATCGACCAGGAGTACGCCAAGGCCAAAGAGACCGGCCTGCCACTGATCATCAGCATGGGCTATACCGGCGAGCAGATAGCAGAGTTGGCCCCCAAGGTTAGGCCCTTTGCGGATGCCCTGGAGTTGTCCACGCACTACATCGGCGAGGATCCCGCGCCCATGATAGCCGCCATCAAGGCGGCCAAGGACGCGGTCGACGTGCCCGTCATCGTGAAGCTGAGCCCCCTGGGGCGGGAGATGAAAGCCGCTGCACAGGCGGCCCAGGAAGCCGGCGCCGATGCCATCGCCGCCATCAACTCCTTCGGTCCCTGCCTGGGCATAGATACCGAGACAGGGCTGCCCGTGATGGGCAGCGAGGAGGGGTACGGCTGGCTCTCGGGCAGCGCCATCAAGGCGTTGGCGCTGCGCTGCGTCTTCGACATCGCTCGCTCAGTCGATCTTCCCATCCTGGGGGTGGGAGGGGTCTCGCGCGGCACTGATGCCATTGAGATGTTCATGGTCGGAGCCTCCGCGGTCCAGGTCTGCACCGCGGCCATCCTCAAGGGCCCCGGCGTGTTCGGCAAGATCGCCAGTGAGATGGACAGTTGGCTCGACAATCACGGCTACTCCTCGGTGAACGACATCAAGGGGCTGACCATCCAGAAGATCAGAGAGCGCGAATGCCGCACCACCCATCTGCCCCCCAAGGTGTACGAGGAACTGTGCACTGCCTGCGGGCTGTGCGAGACGAGTTGTGTCTATCACGCCATCACCGTCGTGGACGACAAGGCCCGAGTCGACGACGACCTGTGCTGGGGATGCGGTCTGTGCGCCAGCCGTTGTCCCACGCGAGCCCTGGAGATGCCATAGGCCACCATGGCTGTACGGGCAGCACATCTTGGCTAGGGACGTAGGACACGCTTGCGGCCTGTCCATCCTTGGTGCCATCGCGCTGGCCCGACGAGCACGTCTCCCCGACCTCTCCATGCCCGTTGGCCGACCACAGCTCAGCGGTCTGTTACAGCTTGGCGAATCCGCTGCCCGAATCGAGCAGCCCACGCGCGCCACACCCCGTAGCACAGCCATGTAGCTCTTGGAATGACAGAATACCCCACTCAAGACACGCGTCACGGCGCAGCGGTCCTGTGGACCGGCGGCAAGGACTCCAGTCTGGCTCTGTACGAAGCCACCTTGCAGGGGTTCCAGGTCGAGCGCCTGATCACCTTCGTGCCCACGGAGGGCAGATTCCGGGCCCATCCGCTGGAGTTCCTGAATCTCCAGGCCCAGGCCCTCGGCCTTCCCCATCACACCGTGAAGATCAAGGAACCGTACAGGGAAGCCTACCAGGAAGCCATCGCCGCTCTGAGAGAGAGATGGGCCATCCAAGCACTGGTCACGGGCGACATGGCTGAGGTGGACGGCCATCCCAACTGGATACGGGAGTGCAGCGCCGACTCGGGCATCACGGTTCTCACCCCGCTGTGGGGGCGTGGTGGGATCGAGTTGCTGCACCGCTTCCTCTCTTACGGATTCGAGGCCATCTTCTCATGCGTGAAGGCCCCCTGGCTGACCCCGGACTGGGTAGGAAGGGAGCTTGACGCCGAGACGCTGGCGGAGCTCTCTGCCCTGGCTCGGGACGGCGGTTTCGACGTCTGTGGCGAGCAAGGGGAGTACCACACGCTGGTCCTGGATGGGCCATGCTTCCAGAAGCGCATCTGCATCGACGGCT
>DAOUEW010000163.1:0-8304 GCA_034430275.1 Anaerolineae bacterium
GACGTCGAGCACCTCCCCACTGCCGTGCTGGACCTGGACCGCACGTCGCAGAGCCGGGAGCTGGTGGATGCCTACCGCGCCTCCAACTACTTCGACATCCTCTTCTACGTGGCCACCGAGGAAGAGTTGGGAACCTTGATCGACGAAGGACGGGCCAAGGCCGGGATGATCATTCCGGCGGGCTATGGCAGAGCACTCACCGCCGATCTCGAAGCATCCATCGCCTTCGTCATCGACGGCTCTTTGCCCAGCGTCGCCACGACGGCCTTCAGCGCAGCGCACACCGTGGCCCAGGCTCGATCCACTGTCCTCATCGAACAGCTCTACGGCATCGACGTGGGCGAGCAGGCAGGGATCGATGTGCGTCCCCGCGTCTGGTACAACCCGGACATGAAAAGCGCCAACTTCATGATCCCCGGCCTCATCGCCATGATCTTGCAGATCCAGTCCACACTCCTCACCGCGCTCTCCATCGCCCGAGAGAAGGAGGAAGGAACTATCGAGCAACTCATCGTGACGCCTTTGCGTTCCCTGGAGTTGATCGCGGGCAAAGTCGCCCCCTACGTCGCCATCAGCCTCTTCAACCTCATCGAAGTGCTGATCATAGGGGTGCTGTGGTTCGATGTTCCCGTCCACGGCAACGTGCTCCTCCTCCTGGCCCTGGGTGTACTGGCTCTGCTGGTCTCGCTGGGCATCGGCGTGCTGGGCTCGACCGTGGCCGAGACACAGCAAGAGGCCATGTTCCTCATCTTCTTCCTGATGTTGCCTTTCATCTTCCTGTCAGGGTTCTTCTTCCCGCTGGAGGCCATGCCCAGAGTGTTGCAGTGGATCAGCTACCTCATCCCACTCCGCTATCTCCTCATCATCACTCGTGGCATTATCCTCAAGGGTGTAGGGATCACCATTCTCTGGGAGCAGGCCGCGGTCCTCACCCTCTTCGCTGTGATCGTGCTAAGCCTGGCGGCCTCGCGCTTCAGGAAACAGCTATGACCGGTCGACTGTTCTACGTGGTCTACAAAGAGTTCATCCACGTCGTGCGCGACCCGCGTAGCCTGGCCGTGATGTTCCTGTTCCCTATCATGCAGCTTGTGCTGCTAGGCTACGCCATGACCACCGACGTGGACCACATCCCCACCGTGGTCCTGGACCAGGACCTGACGTCGCAGAGCCGCGATCTTGTCGAGGCCTACCAGACCTCCGGCTACTTCGACATCACCCACTACGCTTCCAGTGAAGAGGAACTGCGCCGGCTCATCGATAAGGGAAGTCACCGGGCCGGTTTGATCATTCCTTCTGGCTACGCTCACGACCTGGAGAAGCACCTGAGCGCTTCGGTCTCCTTCGTGATCGATGGATCTGACCCGACCGTGGCCAGGACGGCCTTCGCTGCGGCCCAAACCGTAGCCCAATCTCAAGCACTAGAGCTGGCGGGACAGCGCATGGGGCTCAGTCTGGAGACCCTTCCAGGCGTCGACGTACACACACGCGTCTGGTACAACCCCGAGATGAAGAGCGTCAACTTCATGATTCCCGGCCTTCTGGGTCTCATCCTCCAATTCCTGACCACCCTCTTCACCTCCATGGCCATCGTCCGAGAGCGTGAACAGGGCACCATCGAGCAGTTGATGGTCACCCCTATCACCCCACCCGAACTGATCCTGGGCAAGATCGTGCCCTACGTTGCCATCGCCTTCTTCGACCTGGCAGAGGTGCTGATCATCGGCGTCTTCTGGTTCGGCGTGCCCATTCGAGGAAGCGTAGCCCTGCTTCTGGCTATCTCCACCCTGTTTCTTCTGACCACTCTCGGGATGGGCATCCTCATTTCCACCATCGCCCGGACGCAGCAGGAGGCGATGTATCTGAGCTTCTTCACCTTGTTGCCATCTATCTTCCTCTCAGGGTTCCTCTTTCCTTTGGAGGCCATGCCCAGAGCACTCCAGTTGGTCAGCTACGTCATACCGCTCCGATACATGTTGAGCGTCGCCACCGGCATCATATTGAAGGGCGTCGGACCCCGCATCCTGGCAGGAGACGTGATGGCGATCACGGTCTTCGGCGTTTTCATCTTCGGCGCGGCCTCGAGGAGGTTCCGCAAGCGTCTGGAGTAATCACGTGTTACGCGCAACGTATAGATGTGCAGCTCGAGAAGACGAGACGATCCTTGACCTCGCGGCGTCATCGAAGTATAATCTGGTTGGACGTCCAACCAAGAGGCAATTGAAGATGACTGCTCGCCCACGTTCGGACGAAAAGGCTCAGGCCATTCTCCACGCTGCCCGCCGCTGTCTCAGCGAGAAGGGCTACGCAGCCGCCACCGTCGCGGAGATCGCCACGGAGGCCGGCGTGAGCCGAGGCCTGCTGCACTACTACTTCAAGAGTAAGGAGGAGTTGCTTGCTCAGGTCGTGCGCGTGGGGACCGATGCCTACGTGGAGCTATTGGAGTCCATGTTCGCTCGAGGCGAGAGCGCTGACGATCTGGCCAGGGAACTCGTCGTGCTCACCAGAACCATCATCGAAAGCGACCCTACGTTCGTCAATCTGAGTATGGACTGCTGGACCCTGGCGCAGGAGAGTCCCTTGGTAGCTCGCGAGTTGGAGGACCTCTACCGCCAGCTCAGAGACGCGGTCGTGGAAGGACTGGAGGAAGCTGCGGGCAGAGGTATCATCAGACCGGCAATTCCTCTACGCCCGCTGGCGTCCTTGTTGCTGGCCATCACGGATGGGCTAGTGATGCAGTTCCACATTCTTCCAGAGTTGGCGGCTGACGAAGCGATGTGGGACGCGCTGGAAATGGGGGCACGGGGTCTCCTGGGTACTGGCGAGTGAATCCATCGAAGAAGTGTATGACGCGTGGCTCAGCTCGACGCGGACCTGATAGCCGTGACGAGGCTCGCCACGACGCTATGGACAACGCCCAAACAGCAATAGGAGGGAGGCAGCATGCTAGGTAACTTGTTCATAGCCGTCGTCCTGCTCCTCATAGGAGTACTGAGTGGGTGGGGAATACCTCTGGCGGTCAAGAGCTCGCGGCCTTATGGCCTGGCGGGCGATCTCCTGGTCAGTACGTTGACCCTGGTGATCCTCGGTCTGGTGGAGTGGATCCTCATTCTGCCAGCCCTTGGTTTCACGGGCTGGCTGGCGATAGTGGCGGCCATCGGCGACCCCTGGGGTTTGGCTTTGATTCTCCTGTGGCTTATGCGCAGAGTCAAGGGCTGATGTCCTGAGGGCCACCGACAGAGATAGCGGACCATGAATCTGAGAAGAACTATCTCCATCATGCGCAAGGAGATGTGGCACATTCTCCGCGACCGGAGAACCTTCGTGCTGGTGACCGTGTCGCCAGTCTTCCTGCTCCTGGTCTTTGCCTACTCTATGTCGGTGGAGATCAGGAACGTGGCCATCGCCGTCCTGGACTACGACCAGAGTACACTGTCACGCCAATACCGGGACGGGCTGGCAAGCACCGGCGACATCGTGCTGGCCTACTGGCCTCGCGACTACGCCGAGATGCAGAGCCGGCTGGAACGCCGCCAGGCCAAGGCAGCGGTCGTTATTCCTGCTGGGTTCGAGGATGACCTGCTCGCCGGGCGTGAAGCGAGCCTTCAGGTCATCATCGACGGCACGGACCCTAACACCGCAAACCACACCATCACACACATCATTGGTTACACCCAGGGCGTTGCTCTGGACTTAATGAGCGACGCTCTGGAGCGCAAAGGTATCGACGCAGGGCAGCTATCCCCCATCCAACTTCGTATGCGCACCTGGTACAATCCGACACTGAAGGCGATCATCGGCTGGGTGCCGGGTCTCATCGCCATCGTTTTGGGTATGCCGGCCGTGGCCGCCACCCTGGCCTTGACGGCGGAGAAGGAAAAGGGCACGCTTGAGGCGTTGATCACCACACCCGTGCGACGCTCCGAACTCCTCATCGGGAAGCTCATCCCCTACGTTCTCAGTGGGCTGTTCAGCGCGATACTCTGCGCTCTGGTGGGTGTGTACTGGCTCGGCACGCCCTTCCGTGGCAGTCCGCTCTTGTACGTCTTGCTCTCCGCCGATTTCTTCCTGGCGGCGCTCAGCATCTCTCTGGTCATCTCCGTCTTCGTACCCAGTCAGCAGGCGGCCATGGCTTGCGCCATGCTCATCTTTCTCTTTCCGGGCTTCTTCATGTCGGGGCTTTTCTATCCCATCGCCAGCATGCCTGCGGAGATGAAGATGGAAGCCTACATGATGCCCACTACACACTACCTTAGCATTACCCGAGGCCTGTTCCTCAAGGGGTTGGGTTTGGCCTCTCTGTGGCCCTTCGCAGCCGCACTGCTTGCCATGGGCATAGGGGTGACCGGGGTGTCCATCGTGACCTTCAAGAAGAGACTGGGGTAGGCGACATGTTGAACCGCATCCGGCACGTAGTGACCAAGGAACTGATCCATCTCCGCCGAGACATTCTGCTGGTTTCCTTCCTGGTCCTGGGCCCCGTCTCGGAGCTGATGTTTGTCGCCTGGTCCACATCGTCGCCCATCGAGCACCTGCCCACGGCCATCGTGGATCGAGACCACACCGAGATCAGCCGGGGGCTGGTCGCGGCCCTGGAGAATTCGGAGACCTTCGACGCCGGCTACTACCCGGATAGTGACGAAGAACTGGCCAGACTCCTCGACGACGGCTCGATCACGGCGGGCGTGGTTATTCCTCCTGGCTTCGGCGAGGGCCTGACGTCACCGGGTTCCGGCACGACCCAGGTCCAGGTCATCCTGGACGGCTCTGACCCTTCTGCGGCCCGGGCCGCAGAGACGAGCGCCCGCGGAGTGATAGACAGTTATGCGTACCAGATGCTAGCCCAGAGCTGGGGGCACCTGGCAGGAAGGCTCGGTGAGGTCATCAAGACTGACGTCCGGGTGTGGTTCAACGAGGAACTGTCAGCGGCCAACTATACCGTGCCCTCGGAGATGGGCTTCATGCTGGAGATGGTGGCTCTGATGATCGCCGCCATCAGCATCGCCAGAGAGCGCGAGCTCGGTACCTTCGAGCAACTGATGGTCACACCCATTCGTAGCTGGGAGTTGATCGTCGGTAAGGCCATCCCCGCGGTGGTCATCTCCTACTTCGACTTCCTGCTCATGCTGGGCATCACCGTCTTCGTCTTCGGCGTGCCCATGAAGGGCTCGCTGCCCCTGCTGCTGGTGCTGGCCCTGTTCTACATCTTCGTCGAGCTAGGCTGGGGCTTGCTCATCTCCGGATTCTCTCGCACTCAGTTGCAGGCGCTGCTGCTGGTGATGGTCATCGCCATGGTGGGCATGGTCTTCTCCGGATACGCCTTCCCCGTGGACACTATGCCGCCGCTGATGCAAATGGTGGCCAATCTGGTGCCCATCAAACACTGGCTTCTGGTCATGCGCGACATCATGCTCAAGGGCGCCGGGATCGGCACGTTCTGGAAGGAATTGGTGGCCCTGGCGGTCCTGGGAGTCATCATCAACTCCATTACCCTGACCGTTCTACGCAGGCGACTGGACTAGCACCTTAACATTGAACATGAGACACGGCTCGAGGATCGACAAGAGGGCAAGCCTGCTCCGGTGGGCGCCGCCGACAGGTGGTAGGCTGCACCGTACCACATCTATCGTGGCCAAGGAGCTGCGGCACATCGTGCGGGACGGGAGGACCTTGTTCATGGTCTTTTTCTCGCCCGCCTTCACCCTGGTCATGCTGTCGTACCTTTTCACCTGGGATGTGCAGCACTTCGGCCTCGGCGTTCTGGATCGGGACAAGTCCTCGCTGTCGCGGCAATACGTGGCTGCCCTCACCGAAGGCGGGACCATCAGCTCGTGGGCGGACATCGCAGACGACGAGACAGCAGACCAGCTCCTGCTCACTGATCGCGTTCAGGGCGTGGTGGTGATCCCCCCTGGGTTGATGGACCAGGTCAATCGAGGCGAGAGCGGAGCGATCCAGTTGATCCTGGATGGAACGGCTCCGGGCACCGCCAACCAGATGCTGGCCGAGGTCCAGGGTCGCACGGAGCAGTTCGTGGCCACGCTGTCCGCTCTCCCAGAGGAAACCCTGGCAACAGTGTCGCCCATAGAGATCCGGACTCGTGTGCGATACAACGCCAACCTCTCAGCGCTGCACAGCATGGTGCCCGGCCTGATAGCGGTGGTGATGTGTATGCCGGCCTTTTCCATCGCCACTGCCCTGACCCGCGAGAAGGAGCTCGGCACCCTGGAAGGTCTGTACGCTACCCCGGTGGCTGCAAGGGAGCTCCTGGTGGGCAAGCTGGTGGCCTATCTGTCATGCGGCCTAGGCAGCGTCCTTCCGGTCGTGGCGGTGGCAACGCTGTGGTTTGGAGTGCCCTTCGAGGGCAACCTGGTACTCTTTGTGGCGCTGACGGCCGATTTCCTCTTGGGGGTGCTGGGCCTCAGTCTGTTGCTGGCCAGCTTTGTGTCCACTCAGCAGGCTGCCACTGTGGTGCTGTTCCTGGTGCTCTTCGTCCCATCCATGTTCCTGTCGGGTTTGATCGAGCCGGTGGATAGGACATCATTGATCGCCCAGATCCAGGCCAACTTCCTGCCCACTACCCACTTCGTCACCATCTCTCGAGCCGTCTTTCTCAAGGGCGTGGGCCTCATCGCGGTGTGGCCCTCCGCACTGATCCTTGCCGCCATGGGCATGGTGTACCTGGCGCTGACCATCAAGTTGTTCAAGAAGAGGTTGGGATAGAAACCATGTGGCGCCGCATCGCCAGTATGATCGTGAAGGACTTCCAGCAGTTCTTGCGGGACAAGGTGCTGCTCGCCTTCATCCTCGTGGGTCCCACGGCGCAACTCTTGATGATGGGTCAAGCCACGGCGTCGGAGACTCAGCACCTGGCAACGGCCATCGTGGACCAGGATCGCACCAGCGACAGCAGGGCACTAATCGTGGCCCTGGACAACCTGAAAACGCTGGACGTGACGCACTACCTGGACAGCGTGGAGCAGATCGACGCCCTATTGGATAGAGGCGAGGTGAGCGTCGCCGTGGTTATTCCGTCTGGTTTCGCGGCAACCCTGGCTTCGCCACCGGACAGAGCAACGGTGCAAGTACTGATAGATGGATCCAGCGTTCTCGCGGCTTACGCGGCGCTGGGCGCTGCGGAAGGAGCCATCGCCAGCATGGGCGCTGAGATAGCAGTGGAACGAGCACAGTCGGCCGCCGTGAGCGGCGCAGCACGGCGAACGCTCGATCTCGTGCCCACCGCGCGTTTCAATCCGGAGATGAATCATTCCTACTATCTTATGCCTTCACAGTTGAGCCTCATCGTCCTCATCGTGACCTTGCTGGTCTCGTCGGTGGGGATCGTGAGGGAACGAGAGACCGGCACTCTGGAACAGCTTATGGTGACGCCGTTGAGGAGAGCCGAGCTCATCGTGGCCAAGGCGACCCTGCCCACACTGGTGGCTCTCGTCGATTTCCTGGCCATGTTGGGCATTACCATGTGGGCCTTCGGACTCCCCGTCAAGGGATCGCTGGCTCTGCTTCTGTTTGTCACTCTGGTGTTCATCGTGGCCCAGCAAACCTGGGGACTGGTCATCTCTGCCGTATCGGCAACACAGCAGCAAGCGGTCATGCTGATCTTCATGACGGGGATCCTGAGCGTGGCTTTCTCAGGCTACCTGGTAGCGGTGGAGAACATGCCCCTAGTCATGCAGTGGGCGTCCGCCTTCTTTCCCATCCGCCACTACCTCAGCATGCTGCGCGCCATCACGCTCAAGGGGGCCTCCTTTGTCCATATTCGATCCCAACTATCCGCCCTCGTACTCTTGGGCGCCGCCAGCATGGCAGTGAGCGTGCGGAGCTTCCAAAAGCGACTGGACTGATACGCGGCATAGAACTGAGGTTTACGTGATGTCCAACCAAGACGATTTGGCGATAGAGACGCACAGCCTGACCCGCCGATTCAAGAAGGTGGTGGCTGTGGACAGTCTGGACCTCGCTATCAGGCGAGGGGAGATCTTCGGCCTCGTGGGGCCTGACGGCGCCGGCAAGACGACCACCATCCGACTGCTGTGCGCCATCATGAGTCCCAGCGATGGTTCCGCCACGGTGGCAGGCTTCGACGTCGTGAAGGACTCGGAGGAGATCAAGAAACGTATCGGCTACATGGCCCAGCGTTTCAACTTATACGGGGATCTGTCGGTCATGGAGAACCTCAACTTCTTCGCCGACATCTTCGCCGTGAGCGGTGAGGTGCGGCAGGAGAGAATCACGCAACTGCTGGCCTTCGCCCGCCTCACCGAGTTCAAAGACCGGCGGGCAGCGCAG
>DAOUEW010000164.1:0-4221 GCA_034430275.1 Anaerolineae bacterium
ACAGACTACGAGCGCCCTGTTCATCGGCCGGCCGTGATCATGTGGCGCACGGCCTCTTTCTCCCCTGCGGCTTGTGGTGCTCACGGGCGCGTGGTAGAATCCACAGCAGGTTGCAGGACGTGGTAGCGGCGTTGCCTCATCTGCAGCGTTGTTCTCGTTTCACCCCGTCACACGACGTGAGCCACCGCCAGGCACAGATCGGCCGCGCACTGATGGCAATTCTGCTTCCACACGTCTTGGAGGTCTGTATGAACAGTAGAGAGAGAGTGCTCCTGGTCTTGGATCACAAGGAGCCTGATCGCGTCCCCATCGACTTCGGCGGGCTGGTCACTTCCATGCACCACGTGGCCTATCGCAGGCTGTTGGAGCACCTGGGGATGCCCAGCAAGCCGGTTCAGATCTTGGACACGTTTCAACAGATCGTGGACCCGGCTTCTGAGATCAAAGAGATGTTCCACGTCGACGTCGTGGGTTTGTTCCCCCATTCCGGCTCGAACTATGAGTTCGAGCTCGACGAGGAGACCGACAGCTTCGTCGATGAGTGGGGCGTCGTCTACCAGAGGCCTCCAGGAGGCTTCTGGTACGACCTGGCGGATGCTCCCCTCAAGGAGGGGACCATCGAGGAGTTGGAGGCTTTCCAGTTCCCCGATCCCCGCGACCCGGCACGGGTAGAGGGCCTGCGCGAGGAAGCCCGAAGACTCCTGGAGGAGACAGACAAGGCGGTGATGATCCATGCCCCTATCGGTGGCGTCTACGAGCAGTCATACTGGGTGCGAGGCCTCGAAAACCTGTACCGCGACATGGCGTGTAACAAGCCGTACGTGGAGGCCCTGGCCGAGCGAATCCTGGAATGGCTGCTGGACTTCTGGGATCTGATACTGGAAGAGGTGGGACCCTACGTCCACATCGTGGAGTTGAGCGATGATCTGGGCAGCCAGTACGGTCCTTTGTTCTCCCCGGACTTGTACAGAGAGATCTACAAACCGCGGCATCGTCGCCTGACGGAGCTCATCCACTCCAAGACCGAGGCCAAGGTCTTCCTCCATTGTTGTGGCTCCATATACTGGGCTCTCCCCGACATCATCGAGAGCGGGATCGACATCATTAACCCGGTCCAGGTGTCGGCCAAAGACATGGACACCGACAGGCTGAAGCGTGAGTTCGGGCGCGACATCGTGTTCTGGGGTGGTGGGGCGGACTCCACCCGTGTCCTTCCTTTCGGGACGCCTGAAGAGGTCAAGGACGAGGCCAGGAGGCGCATTGAGCACCTGGCGCCAGGTGGTGGTTTCGTTTTCGGTACGATACATAACATCCAGGCTGAGGTGCCGCCTGAGAACGTGGTGGCCCTGTTCGAAGCGGCCTACGAGTGCGGCCACTATCCCATCGGTTCCTGATCGTTCGTTCTGTCCGCGTGCCGTCTCCAAAACGGAGCGACGCACGATGGCAGCGCTGTTTCTTGTAGGAGGACTCTGAATGGACTTGAAGCTCATAGGCGAGAAGGTGGTGGAAGGGGATGCATCGGCGGTGGGGTCGCTCGTCCGACAGGCTGTGGCCGATGGAGTCCCACCTTTGGAGATCATCACCCGGTGTCTCCTGCCCGCCATGAGTGAGGTAGGGGAGCGTTTCGAGCGTGCCGAGTTCTTCGTGCCGGAGATGATCATCGCCTCCGGAGCGATGCGGGCAGGGCTCGCGGTGTTGAGACCCCTCGTGGTGGAGGATCAATCCGGCGCCATAGGATACGCGATCACGGGGACCGTGCAAGGAGATGTACACGACCTCGGGAAGAACCTGGTGGGCATGATGCTGGAGGGTGCCGGATTCCAGGTCCAGGATCTGGGGGCGGACGTGTCCCCTCAGCGGTTCGTGGAGGCAGCGCGGGAGAGCAGGACCGGGATCGTGGCCCTATCCGCCTTGATGACTACTACCCTGCCAGCCATGAAGAGGACGATTGAGGCTCTGGAACAGGCGGGCGTCCGCGATGGCGTCAAGATCCTGGTGGGTGGCGCTCCGCTGACGCAGGATTACTGCGACGAGATCGGTGCCGACGGCTATGCACCTGATGCCTCGTCGGCGGTGAGGAAGGCGAAGGAACTGCTGGGCGTTTTGTAACCGCGGCGGACGGCGAGGCCAGGCGCGCGCCGCTGGGCATGTGCTGGCCCGACGCACCGGTCGTCTGCCCCATCCCCCGCCGCCTCTCGCTCGATCCTGGGCGATGCACCTACAGAAGCTGTCGTGTTCTGCTTGCATGGACCTCTCTGGACGGCTCTTCCCTGGCGGTCGTATCGCGACTGGATTCGAAAAGGGGCGTTACGGCGATGGCCGCTCTCTTGACAAGATGAGTCTTACGTGCGATAATAGTGCGCAGTTGGGCTTGCGTGACCTCTGGACAGAGACCAGCCAAGGTTTCGCGCCGTATCAGGGTGGCACATCGCGGGCGACCGGGCGATGCGCACACGCTACGATGGGGGTGCGGGCGGTGTCGGCCGCTAGATCGATGAGGAGCGACGAGGGATGAGGGACGAGCGGGACGAGGTCCTGGCGACACAGCTGTTGGGCTATTCTCTTGGACTGAAGCCTGGGGAACGTCTCTTGCTGGAGGTATGTGGCAGGGAGGCCCTGGAGCTGGCCAAGGTGTTGATCAGGCAGGCGACCAGGATGGGCGCCATCCCCTTCTGGCATTACAACGATCCGTCGCTTCAGCGCCAGTGGATAGGCCAGGCCACTGAGGAGCAGTACAGGGCGTTCACCGGGTTACACCTGGAGCTACTGCGGAATTGTGAAGCCTGGCTCATCGTGCGTGCGGAGGACAACCCTTTCGACCTGGCGGACTTGTGGCCAGAGCAGTTGAAGATGTACCAGATGCTGTACGCCAAACCTGTCCTGGAGTGGCGTCGGCGTGCAGGGATGAAGTGGTGTCTGTTACGGTATCCCTCCAACTCCATCGCCCAGCTTTCCGAGATGAGCAGGGAAGCGTACGCAGATCTCTACTATGACGTCTGCTGCCTAGACTATGCCAGGATGTCCGAGTCCATGGACCGGCTGGTCGAGTTGTTCGAGAGCACCGACGTGGTCCGGATCGTGGCGCCCGGGACGGATATCACGTTCTCCATCAAGGGTATCCCCAGTATGAAGTGGGATGGCCGGAGCAACATACCTGACGGAGAGCTGATGACGGCTCCGGTCAGAGACTCGGTCCATGGCACCATCACCTACAACACTCCCGGGCTCTATCAGGGGAGTATGTTCCACGACGTCAGATTCGAGGTTCGTGAAGGTCGGATCGTTGATGCCCGCTGCCAGGGGGATAACCGAAGGCTCAACGAGATCCTGGATACGGATGAGGGCAGCCGCTACTTCGGTGAGTTCGCTGTGGGTCTCAATCCCTTCATCCTCCATCCCAGTCGGGACGTGCTGTTCACAGAGAAGATCGCCGGGTCGTTCCACCTCACGCCCGGCAACTGCTACGAGGATGCCTCCAACGGCAATCAGTCGGCGATACACTGGGACCTGGTCCAGATCCAGCGGGAGGAGTATGGAGGCGGCGAGATCTACTTCGACGAGAAGCTGATTCGAAGGGCTGGTGTCTTCGTCGACGAGGAGCTGGAACGGTCTTTCTCCGGAGAGGTGCTGGGAAGAACGGACTAGGAAGATGCACGTGCTGGCCGCTGGGCCGGGTCTCCCGCAGCTCTACCAGCCCGCGGTGATCTGGGCGCGAACGGAACCTCACCGAGCGGATCCGGGCGCCTTCCGCTTGCAGGCCTGCAAAGCCTCGTTCCGCGCTTTCTTCAGGTCATCATGGGGAATGAAAGCGATGTCTCGTTCCGCAAGCTCCCGACAGAAGATGAAGCCTTCCTCCAGCAGCCTCGCCTTGTCCTCTGGGCTCAGCGATTGCAGGCAGGTCAGGGGGAGAAGGCCACTTTGCTCCACCATGCTGCTCAGGCTGACCCGTGGAGGGTAATCCCAACTGGTGACGCGCATCCCCGCGCATTTGGCGCACTCCCTCACCTTGGAAGTGACCTTGGTGTTGGTGATCAGCCAGGGCTGGTGCAGGTGACCGCGGTGCCCGGCAATCTCCACCCAGGCTTCCCTCACGTCCAGGAATCGGGCATAGGTGTAGAGGGCATCCTTGATGTCTGATTTGATGCCAGGCTGGTTGTGGAACTTGGCCTCTATCATATAGTGTCCACGGCCCTTCCGAGCAATGACGTCCACTTCGTGGTC
>DAOUEW010000165.1:0-10041 GCA_034430275.1 Anaerolineae bacterium
GGCCGGCACGAAGAGGATCATCCGGCCACCGGTCTTCAGCACCCTCCACATGTCCTGCAGCCCTCTTGCCTCTTGCGGAAGATGCTCGAGCAGATCGAGAGCTGTGACCAGATCGAAACTCCTATCGGCGAAGGGCAACGAAGCTCCATCCGCCAGGCACAGTCGTGACCTATCTTGTGCCTGGCAGTACCGTATAGCCTTGGCAGAGACGTCGATCCCGGTCACCTGCCCGTACCGCTCCAGGAAGCCCATGGTGGCCCCGGTGCCGCAGCCTATGTCTAGGATCTGGGGGCTGTCCAGTTCACCCAAGGATTCGTCCAGGAGTCGGGAGAGGATTCTCCTCCGTCCCACGAAGAACCAGTGGGATTCCTCGACCTCGTGCACCACATCGTAAGCGGTGGGGTCCATGGTCAGTCTGGTTGCAGGACTCGGATAGTCTGCGCGGGGACACCACCCACCACGTGGTAGGCAGGCACGTCTTCCCTGACCACCGCACCCGCAGCCACGAACGCACACTCTCCTACAGTGACGCCAGGCAGAATGGTCACATTCGTACCCACGAAACACCCTCTCTTCAAGACAACCCTCTTGGAGCAGGCGGGGAAATGTCTCTGTAGAGGATGGTCCTCGAAACCAACATTCACATGGGTGAGGATGGTCACTCTCTCGGCCAGGGTCACGCTCTCCTCCAAAACGATCCCGTCGGCCAGATCAAGCAGCGCTTCGTCGCCGATGAAACAGTTGTCCCCCACCTTGAGAGCAGCGAAGCCCTTGCGATAGACGTTGAAGAACTTGACGTCGTGGACGATAGCGTTCTTTCCGATCTGCGCCCCCACCATACGCAGGAAAGCGGTTCTCAAGGGGGGCACGACCATCAAACGGAACAACACCAGCAGGGCGGTGCCCGTCGCGAACCTGACCGCTTTTCTGAGTCCGATCTCTCGCAGAGCCTTCAACGTGCTAGCTCGTCTCTCACTACCTTCCTGAACCGCCACAGTTTCCGGAAGTAGTCAACCGTATCAGACAGAGGGCTGACCGTCGACTTCTTGTCAAAGCGGCGCAGAAACAAACAGGGGATCTCCACGATCTGGTACTGCTTGTAGTGCGAGCGAACCATGACCTCCGTGTCCCAGAACCACCGTTGATCCTGTATCTCGTCCAGTACCGGCAGAATCCGCTCGCGCTTGAAGAACTTGTACCCGGTCTCCGTGTCGTTCAGACCCACACCCAGCAACGTCCTCACCAGCCAGACGTATCCCGCGCTCATCACATAACGATCCAGAGACCGCAGGTTGAGCTTGTACACGCGTCGCCCGATGGCCACGTCGGCCCCGTTCTGCACCGCATTCACGCAGGAGGGGATGTAGCGAGCGTGGACCTCCAGATCGATGTCTATGAAGCCTGCTACGTCGCCCGTCCCCACCCTTATGCCATCGGCAACCGTGCCACCCCTGCCCACGTTCTTTTCGTGGAAGATCCTGGACATCCGCTTATGCGGATACTGCCCTATGACTTGGTCGATCAAGTGCCTCGTTTGGTCGCGGCTGCAATCGTCGACGAAGATGATCTCGTAGGAGTACCGCGTGCCATCCAAGACCTCGACGATTTGGGCCACGCTGCCCTCGAGCACCACTTCCTCATTGTAGCACGGGAGCACCAGGCTCAGGTCCAACGGCTTTCCACTCATCTTATGCTACCCGTTGAGTCGCCAACAGTGCACTCGGATACCAGGCTATCGCCCCCCAGCCGGTCATGGCCAAGAAAAGCGCGGGTGGTCCATGTTTCCTTCGGCTCGGCGCACAATCTAGCCCAGATTCTGGTTCTGTCCGTCCTTCTACGCACAGGCTCATGTCAGCACACATCAGACACACCACCAGCGGGTTCAGCCCAGATTCTCCACCTCGTGCGACAGCGACGTACACTGTCTCCCACGTCTCAAGAGGAGGCGATTCCACCACCATTGATGCCACAGATTATAGACCAAGTCGGGCACAGAATAAAGAGGCTTGAGGGCACAGCGGGGCCTGTGTACGCACGGGAGCTGATTACGGCCTGCTGAGAGGCACCGCGTACGCGGGCTCCTCTGCTCCTATCTCAAGCCGACCCGTCCCGTGTGAACATCACCGCAAGATGAGCGCTCAGCGCCAGCACCGCGTTGAAGACCAGCCCATACAACCGCAGGCCCAGCAAGAAAGGAATGATCGTGGAGGTCTGGACGCCGCCCAGAGCGAGGACACCGTACCAACCCACCTCCAGCACGCCCAGCCTACCAGGGGCCACGGCGAAGAGCAGCGTGAAGCGGACAAGTCCCACAGCGAGAAAGACCAGCCAGAAAGGTATCGACAAGCCCAGGGCCCAGGCGATGAAGTAGGCACGTGTGGCCATGGCCAGATATCTGCCCAGCGTCAGCACGTTCGCCGCGGTGATGCACCCGCGGCCAACACGTTCGAAACCGGCTCTGGCACCCTCGACAGTGCTCCCCAACCTGGTAAGCACTCCAGCAAGTACGGGCAGCGATCGCGCCGCCCCTTCCAGCGCCCGCGCGGCCAGGCCCATCACGCCCGACAGCAGGTGGTGATTCTTTGCGCTGACCGCCCAATAGCCGCCCACCAGCAGAAGAACCAGCACCATCAGCACCTCTGGAGAGATGAATCCCCCCAGATACAGGAGCCCAGGACCAAGAAACAAGAGTGAGAGAGCAAGGTCAAACAACCTGTCCAGCAAGACTGAGTAGAACGCGCGTCCCACGCTGGTGTCGCTCGAGGCCTTGAGAGCCAACGGCCTTACGCCGTAGTCGCCTACGTACTGGGAGACAAACGTACTGGAGATCTTGCCCATCATCACGTAGTAGAAGTACTGCAACCTCGAACGCGTCGAGTGCCCCTCCAGCGAATCCACAATGAGTCCCCATCTGGCCGAAGTCACGAAGGCCGCCAATCCGGCAGCCACGAAGGCACAGCCGAGGTACAGCAGGTTGACCCGCGCAAGCTGACGCAGAGCCTCGACCCCCCCGTAGTAGAGGATGGCCCCGAAGACCAGGACCCCCAGAACGGACAGGACCATACGATAGGTCTTGCCACCCAGCCTGCCCAGTGGTGCCCGTTTCTCTACTTCTTCCACCCTAGCACGTCCTCGTATACGCCCATCACTTGGGGCGCAACCCGGTTCACGTCATAGGACTCAACACTGCGACGGGCCTGGCCCCGGATCCTGGACAGGAGATCCCTGTTGTCAATCAGTTCCACGATCTTCCTCGCGTATGCCCCCGGATCGTCGTGCCCGTCCTTGCCCACCAAGAGACCGTTCTCGTAGTCTCGCACCAGTTCGGGGATGCCGCCGCGCGGAGAGGTGACCAAGGCACATCCTGCGGCCAGGCACTCCAGTATCGTGGGCGGGATATCTATCATGCCCTTGGTGGTCTGAACGGCGTACACGAACACGTCCAAAGAGTTGAAGAACCTCGGCACGTCGACTTGCCCCACCAACTGCACGTGGTCTGACACCCCACAGTCCTCGATCAGTTCCTTGATCTCCCCCAGCCTGTGTTGTAGCTTGGGCCGATACTGTATCTGTGGGTGTTCGATGGCCAACACGAGGCGTGTGTTGGCGTGTTTCTCCAACACGAGCGGCAGCGCCCTGATCAGAAACTCGAAGCCCCTCCTGGGTGCAGGCGAGCCCATGCTCCCCACTGTGAACTGCCCCTGCTGCCCATAGTCGTACCGGTCCTCCGTCTGGAACTCCGCCAGATCGACGAAGTGCGGCACGAACACGGCGCCCTCGCCGAGTTGGGACTGTATGCCCCTGCTGGCACAGATCAGCCTGGAGAACCGTAGCAGTCGCAAGGCGCGGCCGGCAGGTGACACGACGCCATAGACGACTGGCGTTCTGGCCACGATGCCCGCCATCCTGGCTAGCACGGCGAAGAGGTGATAGCTGGCCATGCTGTGAATGACATCGAACTGCCCGTTCCTGGCGAAGTAGGCCAGCGAACGCAACGGGAACTCCACGAAGTAGCTTCCTAGAGTCTCCCTCCGCTCCAAAGACACGGCTTCATACGTCACCCCGTCCAGCATGGTCACCCAGGTCTCTCTGCCCTTGGTGACGACCGTTACCTCGTGGCCTTCGGCCAAGAACCGCTTGGCCAGACCAAGCACGTACCTGTGGCTGCCGCTGATGAACCCCAGCTGATTGCCGTAGTAGCAGATCTTCATATCGTATCGCCGCGTGCTTCCGGACATCGGGGCCCGTAAGCCAGTCCGTCACGCCGCCAGCCCGTCCATGGTCCAGACTGACGGAGTCCAGGCACCTGCCTCTCTGCCGCGCTCCAGACCCCCCAGCACAGCCAAATCCCGGTCGCGGGACGCCCGCTCCACTCTGCCCTACACTACGTCAGTATCCCCGAAGGTGAGGAACCAGTTCGACCGATCTACACAGACCTCTCCGTCTATCGCCGGGTTGTTCAGTCGGTAGCCGAAGTACCACTGCTTGAAGCCCACCTGCGCTGGCAAGGGCCGAAAGCCTTGCCGTCTCAAGAGTTGCACATACCGCTCGTCTCCGCTGACCAAGCACGCGGCCACGTCCACCCGCTCACCTCTGAAGAACCCTTCTGCCTCATCCAAGAGCACAGCGAGCGCGCCCTCACAGCCCTGCAAAGCCCCTAGATCGACGATCATGCCTCCTCGCAGGCCAAACTGCTCCATACACCGCAGAGTGACATAAGAGACGATGCCACCAGCCTGCTCGGCGACCATCGTTCGATACTGGCGACCCGGATTGTCGCAGTAGCGCCAATTCATGTAGGTACTGTCCCGGACCACAGCGAGCGGATATCGCGGGGAGAGCTGTCTCCAGAGATCGTCGTTGCTCTGATCGAACCTCTCGAGCCACCGTACCTCGCAACGCTCCTCGGGGCGGGTGCGATGGCCTCTGCACGAAAGGTCGAGCAGCAGCCTGGACACAGCGCGGACGGGGGCCAGTGCAGCGCGGCTAGAGATGAATCGTTCCACAACCGCAGCGACATCGATGGGCTTGACGAAGACAGGCAGTGCACAGAGGTACTTCCAGTCGAACTTGGCGATAGACCCCTTCATCGAGATCTTCCTGGGGAAGATGTAGGTCAAGGCAGGGCCATCCTGCGCAAGGTCCGCATAGGCTCTCTTCCCCAAGGTGGCGAACACCGACTCTCGCCTGTAGTCGGGATGCGTCATGGCATCGATAGACGTGCTCCCTAGCACGGGTTCTCCGCAGTGCTGCATCATGGCAGGCCGAATGGCGTAGTGGCCGACGATGCTCTCCCCCGCCACCGCCACCCAGATCGTCGCCTCGCCTGCCGGACAATCTCGGAACTCCCAACGCCAGTACTCTTGCGTGTTCCTCTGTTGATCGACAGCCCCGAACACGTGCCGTCTGAGATGGAGGATCTGATCCTCGTCACCCGGCTGGTACCTGCGGGCGATCCAGGTCCCACCCATGTGAAGCCGCTACCTGTCCCCTTGGTCGGCGCCCAGCGCCGCGCTGGACAGCCTCTCGACTATCAGGTCGAGAGAGTCCCGGAAATCCGTCCACCAAAAGGACCTGAGCACCCTCTCGAAGGCACGTAAGGAGGGGATCCGGTGGTACGCAAGCGCCCTCTTGGGCAGCGGCAGGGCCACGTGTGGGCTGTCCAGAATCTCCCACGGGTGGATGTAGAAGATGGCAATACCCTGGGTCCGCTCTACCCTCTTGAGAAGCTCGGAGTCCACGAGCCCCCCCAGCAATCTGAAGTAGATACCTCCCACGGGCACCTTCCTGAGCAACGCCACCTTGTCGACTGACAGAGGGAACTCCAAGATTCTGGGTGTCACCCAGAAGGGCGCAGAGCTGTGGTACATCGACCAGTCGTAGAGAGGGGTTCTAATGGGCATGATCGACGAATCATACTTGAAACCCTGCTGCTCGAGAACCTCGTACAGGAAAGGGGCGTAGGTGAAGGTGGGAGCGCGGAACCCAATCGGCCGCTCATCACCTCGAGACAAGAGATCTACCGTCCTCTTCACCTCATCCTCGAAGCTCGCTCGAGTGTGCTCGTGCAGCGGGCGGTGCGTGTATCCGTGCACGGCAAGCTCGTGGCCCTCCGCAGCTATCGTTTCCATGGTCTCCGGGTACCATTCCGCCACGCTACCCAGGCAGAAGAAAGTGGCTTTCGCCTTGGCGGTGGCAAGTTCATTGAGCAATAGCTCCACTGCTCTGGGAATGAAGCCTCCGTCTTCGAGCCTGGTCTGCCTCTCCAGGGGAACGTGGAAGACCGGACGATGAACCCACGATTCAAGGTCTATGGACATGATGAACATGGCGCAGCACCCCTTTCTCCCACAGGCCAGCAAGCGCACCGTGGGGCAAAGCGCGACCGCGAACCCATTGGATTCTCCCGTGTTGCCTCATACTCACCACACACTGCCCATGAAAGTATCGCATCATAGATCAGAAGCTCTGGATCGGCAAGGAGCCTTCTACGCTGCCCGCCTCCGGTTGCGCGCAGCGAGTTCCCCTCTGCCGCACTTGGCGATCCTGTGCCCCCCGCTAGGTCACATAGCCCAGTCCCCTCAGCCTCTCGGTCACCTGTTCTACTTCCTCCTCTGACAGCCCTCGCTCCGGGGAACCCGGTTCTGACGTTTCGTCGGTATACTCTACGCGCCTCGAGGCTAGGAATCGCTCCTCCAATACCTCGGTCAAGACTCTGCCGTCCATGCCCCGGGAGACCGGCAAGCCGAGCAGATGAAGGATCGTCGGCGCCATGTCGACGATCTGCGCATCGTGGGTAACCTGGCCAGGCTTGATTCCACGGCCCTTCAACATGAACACTCCATCCATCCTGTGTGTTCCGCTGTAGGCGAAACTGGGCTCAACGACTTCATTCGACACGAAGGCAGACAGCCCGGTAGCCCCGTACTCCATGTTCAGTGGCAACATCAGGAGGTCTGCGAGATCCTCCGCCTGGTCACCCGAGTACACCTCCTCGCGTCGGTAGATCTGCTCAATCAACTGCGTTTCCGTCTTGGGATCTCGTAGCTCAGCCAGCATCGAGACAATCTGCTCCCTCAACTCCTCGTACTCCGCGCCTGGCCCCACAATTCCCTGCGGCTCTCTCCCCCTCAGGTTGATGAATATCTGCCCCACGTTGCCAAAGGAGTAGGCCTTTGTCTTCGTCCAGTCGATGTCCTTCCACGACAAGAAGAATGTGCTCAAGAGGTCGTGGCGCTGCTTCTTGCTGGCCTTGAAAGCCACGCGGACCCCTCCCAGCTTGTCCAACGCTCCATACAGGGACGATGGAGTGATCCCCATCACGAAAAGGGCGTGCTTCAAACGACTCCCGACTGTTCGCTTCAGGCTAAGCAACCCGTTTCTCAACAGCCAGTTGTTCAGATAGATGTATTTGTAGAAAGGCCCAAACCCATGATCGGACATCACCAGCATCACCGTGTCCTGGTCCAGACCCGCCATCATCTCGCCCACAGCGTCATCGATCTGCCGGTACACATCCAGTATCGCGCCGCCATAGGCCAGCGCTTCGTTCTCGTTGTACCGAGGATGGGTGGGATCCATACAGTGCCAGAGGAAATGCTGGACCCAGTCTGTGGCGATATAGTGGACCATGAAGAAGTCCCACTCATAGCTGTTCTTCAAGTACCTTGCAGCACTTGTCCGGGCGTCGATGAGGTCCCTCAGATCGACCAGGAACTGATCGCCGGATCCTTCGGAGTAGAAATGGTCCAGGTTGACCCTGTAACCGCCGATCGCCTCCTGAAGCTCCACAGCCAACCCCGGTGGATAGGTGAACCCGTCGGTGTTTCGGGGCGTCAGCAGTCCTGAGACCAGGAACCCGTTCACCTCGTACGGAGGGTAGGTTACAGGCACATTCAGAATGCCCACCTTCTTTCCGAACCGACTGGCGGTCACCCAGAACGGCTCGGCCCTGATGCTGGTGGAGTTCACAGGGGCTCGATCGTACTCTCCGGGGATCCTTTGCAGGAAGTCGCCCACCCCATGTTTGCCGGGGTTCTTCCCCGTCATGAAGGACACCCAAGCAGGGCCAGTCACTGGCGGGATGGTAGATCTCAGTGTGCCATGGCTGCCCTCATCCATGATGCGCGCGAGATTGGGCAACCTACCCTCGGCGGCCCAGGGCCTGATGAGGTCAAGCGTCGCTCCGTCCAGGCCGATGGCAAAGACACGTCGATCAGTCCGCGTCACCCTCCACTCCTTCCTGCTGTCCGGTGTCCGGCACCTCAGCCCGGGGTTCGTACTTCTCCAGACTGCTCTGGAGTATCGCCGCCTGTTGAGCCAGGTTCTTCACCTGGGTCCTCAACGAGGAGATCTCCACAGAGAACTGGATGTTGATCAGCATCAAGAAGACGATAGCGAAGAAGAATAGCGTCGAGGTGGACAGCACGGCGCCTATCAACTCCGTCACGTAGTCCAGGAGACCGCGCCACAAAGCCAGGGCGAGCATGGCCAGACTCAGCGACAGCCACAACCAAGAGTACTCCTCCCGGAGCCTACGGCGCCGTACCAGCTCGACGATGAGCACCACCAGAACGATGGCGATGGCCAGGGCCACAAAGCGAGGCTTCATCTCCATGGCTACTCCATCCTTTCTCGGGAATTGCGAGGTCGCATCAGGGTGACTAGGATGGACAGAAACATCTTGAACACGTAGTAGAGCGGTCGCAGGCCACTGTGCATGGACTTGCCTCCCGCCGCCTTGGAGTACATCACCACAGGGATCTCCTTGATCTTGAAGCCCGCACGGTGCGCCGTGATCAGCAGGTCCGCATCTGGGAAGTCGACGGGGTAGGCTTCGGTGACGTAGAACTCCAGGACCTTCCTGTTGAGCGCCTGAAACCCCGAGGTGGGGTCGGAGATGCGCTCACCGACAACGCGGGACACGATGACCCGAAAGAGCAGGCTGCCCAGCCTCCTCGCCCACTGCATCTTGAACCGGCCCAGACCCAGGAACCGGGACCCGAGGATCACGTCGGCGTCCCCCTTACGGGCCTCCTCGATCAGGTCCACAACGCTCTTCGCCTCGTGCTGTCCGTCGGCGTCCATCTGCACGACGTAGTCGTAGCCGTGTCGCAGTGCATGCTTGAAGCCCGTCTGCAAGGCGACGCCGTAGCCCAGGTTGAAGGGATGGGACACCACGGAGGCTCCCGATCGGCGGGCTGCTGTCGCTGTGCCGTCGGAAGAACCGTCGTCAACCACGAGGACGTCGGCTTCCGGCACCACCGCCCGCACGTCGGAGACTACGCCGCCGATGTTCTGTTCCTCGTCGTAGGCAGGCACCACGATCAGGATTCTACCGGAGTCTGTCACGGGCCTCCTCTATCCACAGACCTCTGATCCCGGTCACACATAGCCCAAACCCTTCAGCGTCCTCGCCAGCTCCTCTTCCTCTTCTGGCGAGTAGCCCCTTTCCTCGAGCCCCTCGGTGGGCTCTGCCGGCTCCGCGTACTCCACAGGGTGCTCCCTCGCGAAGTCGGCCGTCAAGACCCTCTCCAGAACCCGTCCGTCCATGTCCTCGGGGACAGGGACTCCCAGCAGGTAGAGTATGGTCGGCGCCAGATCTTCGATCCGGGCGCCATCTATGGCCTGGCGCTCGCGTATCGCGCCACGCCCTCGAAGCGCCAGGACACCCTCCATGCGATGATTGCCGGTGCACCCGTATACAGGCTCCAGCGTCAGTGGTGAGCTGAAATCGGACAGGCCGAGGGCCTTGTACTCCATGTCTGTGGTCACGAACATCAGATCCGAAGCGTGCCCCACGAACGGTCCGCGATACACGTCCTGCGCGCGAAACACATTCTCGACTACTCTCCCCCCGGTTTCCTCGTCCACCAAGCCGTCTAGCTTCGCCGTCAACTCACCCAGCACCTCTTCGTACTCCCGCCCCGGCTTGACGCTTCCCTGAGGTTCCCGGCCCTCGAGATTGACGTAGATCTGCCCGTAATTGCCCATCGAGTACGCCCTCGTCTTGGGCCAATCCACATCTCGAAACGAGAAGAA
>DAOUEW010000166.1:0-13087 GCA_034430275.1 Anaerolineae bacterium
GTGCCGGCTGGGGAGAAAGATCCCTGCCTCCGCCAAACGACCACGCGCAAGTCGCACTCGCGAACCATGGTGGACCCGTGGCTGAGGATATCGAGGATGCCTTCGATTGTGGACAGACGCTGGATCGAGATCGCATCTACTCAGTCCGCCAGTATCGCGCCTTTCTGTGCCTCCTCGATCAACTCCCTCCGCCTCTTTCGGTAGGCCACGATAGGCCGGTCGGCCTGGAAGAGCTTCTCCCCCATGGCCAACTCCGTTCTCTTGGGCTGCTGCGTGAGCACCACCCTCTTGTCCTGCCCCAGGATGATCCTGTTGCCCAGGTTACTTAGCGTACAGAGCAGCCGGTCCAGCACCGGCACGCCCAGGAAACGCCCGTAGAAGCGCAGGTAGAGCCTGGTGTTCTCCTCGTTGATGGGGACGAAGGCCAGTAAGACCCTCGTGTTCTCCCCCAGCCGGTTTTGCCAGATGTTGGGGAAATGGAAGTGCAGCAGGGCAGGGGTTTCGGGCTCGGGGATGTCCTGGGGCTTGAGAGGCGCGGTGCCATCGTCCAGTCGGTTGTAGACCCAGACCC
Organism: Anaerolineae bacterium; assembly: GCA_034430275.1. Classification (GTDB taxonomy): domain Bacteria; phylum Chloroflexota; class Anaerolineae; order UBA7937; family B3-Chlor; genus JAUVXJ01. The sequence continues at coordinate 572 of DAOUEW010000166.1, forward strand.
GCAGCCTGTCATTCTCCAGTCTGGTCACCGGCCCGTCGATGAGGGTGCGTCCGCCTCGACCGATGGTGTTGTAGTGCACGAAGGGCAGGTGGGCCACGTCGAGCTGGTTCTCGATGGCCCGGGAGTAGTGGACCGTCCAGTGGTCCTTGAAGGTGGCGTGGGGGAAGCTGTCGTCCAGGTCGTCGAACCAGGGCAGGGGCGGCAGATCTTCTCGCGCCTCGCCCCACCACAGCCAGATGAACCCGTGGGCGTCTCGAGTGGGGTAGGTGTGGACCTGGAAGCGCTCGGGAACCTGGGCCACCTTGCCGTTGGCGGGGATGAGCTGGCAGCGTCCGGTGGCGTCGTATTGCAGTCCGTGGAAGGGACATTCCACGCAGTCGCCTACCACCTTGCCGGCGCTCAGGGCGGCGCCGCGATGGGCGCACTTGTCCCGCTGGCAGACGGGGCGGCCTTGCGTGTCGCGCCATAAGACCAGCTTCTCTCCGAGACGGACCACGCCCACCGGCCTATCGCCAGGAACCTCGCCGGACTCCAGGACGACGTACCACTGGTTGGGGATCATTCCGCACCTCCTGGGTTCTGTCTCTGTCTTGACTCGCCCGACCAGGGCCACCGAGAGCACAACGAAGTGCGACCCGTTTTCGGGTCCCGGTGTCTCAGGCCTCCGGGAAGATCTTGCCCGGGTTCATGATGTTGTGGGGGTCCAGGGCCTTCTTGATGGTGCGCATGACCTCCACGGTGCCTTCGGGGAGGTCCAGGCTGAGGTACTTCTGCTTGAGCAAGCCGATGCCATGCTCGCCGGAGAGGGTACCACCCACGGAGGTGGCGACCTCGAAGATGTCCCCCGACGCCGCCTCCACGCGTTCCATCTCCTCAGGATCGGTCTGGTCGAAGAGGATGTTGGGATGCAGGTTGCCGTCGCTGATGTGGCCGAAGATGGCGATGGGCAGGTTCCGCTGGGAGGAGATCTCCTGGATGCGCCTCACCACCTCGGGGATGGCCTTGCGAGGCACGGAGATGTCCTCGCCCAGTTTGTTGGGCCGCACCCGCGTCAGAGACGGGGAGATGGAGCGCCGCGCCTTCCAGACACTCTCCTCTTCCTCAGGGGTCTTGGCCACATCCACCATGGTGGCCTTGTTGTCCCGGCACAACTGGGCCACGATGCCCAGTTCCTGGTCCACGGCGGCCTGTACCCCGTCCACCTGGATCAGCAGCAGGGCCGCTGCCTCGCGGGGGAGGCCGCTCTGCAAGTAGTCATCGACCGTCTGGATGGTCATCTGGTCCATGATCTCGATCACGGCGGGGGTGACTCCGGCGTGAAGGATCCTGTTCACGAGCGTGGCCGCCTCGTCCAGGTCGGCGAAGGCCGCGAGCACGCTGCCGCTGGTCTCCGGCTGGGGGATCAACCGCAGAATGATCTCGGTGATCACGCCCAGCGTGCCCTCCGAGCCCACGAAGAGCTGGGTCAGGTTGTAGCCGGTGACATTCTTGATGGCCTTGCCGCCGGTGCGTATCACCTCACCGTAGGGGAGCACGACCTCCAGGCCCATCACGTAGTCGCTGGTCACGCCGTACTTGAGCGCATGTGGCCCACCCGCGTTCATGCCCACGTTGCCGCCGATGGTGGTGACCTTGAGGCTGGCCGGGTCAGGTGGGTAGTAGAGGCCCTGCTTGGCCACCGCCGACTGCAACTTGCCGGTGACCACCCCGGGCTGCACGACGGCCACCATGTTTACGTCGTCGATCTCCAGGATGTCGATCATGCGGGTGAGGCTGAGGACGATGCCGCCCTTGATGGGGATGGTCCCGCCGGCGAGGTTGGTGCCCGCCCCTCGGGGCAAGATAGCCAACCGCTCGCGGTTGGCCAGCTCCACCGCGGCGGCTACTTCTTCCGTGGTTCGGGGCAGGACCACGACTTCGGGAAGGTGTTGCAGGACGGTGCTGTCGTACGAGTAGCAGAGCAACTCCTCCGGTAACGTGAGTACGTTCTCGTCACCGGCGATTCCTTTGAGTTCTTCCACCAGTTTGGCTTCGATCATCCCTTTGCTCCCGGCCGTGTTGACTGCGGCGATTATAGCATCGGGCTGCGGCGGTGACAAAAGCAAGAGCGTAGGACAAGCTTAAGCTTGTCCTACGAGAACCGGCAGGTCGATGCCCTGGATTGCCGTGCGGTCGAGGGAAGAGCGCGTTGCGGGATGAGCCGACAATGTTGGGTGGACGCCGATTGCTGGCTGGCGGAGCCTCGCGACGCTCTTGGACCTGCGTCCTTGACAGCATCCGGGTGGGGGCTTATACTAGCCGATTGGACCAACTCGAACTACGCGTCGTAGAAGGAACAGATGCCCAGGAAACTGTCGCTTTTTCTGTTGTTCGTGACCGCAGCCGCACTGTCGCTGTCTCCGCTGGTCGGAGCCGCCGACGAGCCGGTGGCGCGGTTCTTCGTGTTCGAAGCCCAGGACTGCGACCACTGCCAGGCCGTGAAGGAGCAGGTGCTGGCTCCTCTGGCGGAGGAGTACGGTGACAGGGTGGAGATCAGGTACTTCGACATCGGCTCCGTCGAGAACTACGAAGTCATGGTCCGGCTGGAGGGGGACTACGGAATCTCCGGTCAGGCTATCCCGGAGGTGTTTATCGGGGACACGGTACTCGTGGGCGAGGAGGAGATCAGGGAGCGGCTCCAAAGCCTGGTAGACGAGTGCCTGGGGCCGGGTGGATGTAGCTTCCCCAGCGATGATGAGCCCGAGACAGCCCCTTCTCTGCCCACTGCGGCTGAGATGGACCCCGTCTGTGAGGACCCGACCACGCCGGACGCAGTTGGCGTGTGTGAAGTGGTTGGCGGAGAGCTCGCCGCTCCAGTGTACGTTGCGTATTTCCACAGCCCGGGTTGTGCGGAGTGCGACCGTGTAGCATACGATCTCTCGTACCTGGAGCAGAAGTATCCCAACCTCGAGGTGCGGTCCTTCGACATCAATACCTGCGCGCCACTCAACGAGGCCATGTCTGAGCGGAGCGGCGTTCCTCCGGAGGAGCGACTGCTTACGCCAGCGGTCTTCGTGGGCGATGAGTATCTCGTCGGCGACGAGATAACGGCCGAACGGCTGGAAGAGGTGATCCAGACGCACAGTCAGGTGGGGTGTATTCCTCCCTGGGAGGGCCTGGAGGAGGAATCACCTGAGGCCATCAACCGTATTATCCAGCGCTTCAAGTCCTTCTCGGCCCTGGCCGTGCTGGGGGCAGGTCTTCTCGACGGAGTTAACCCCTGTGCGTTCACCACGATCATCTTCTTCGTATCTTATCTGGCCGTGATGGGCCGTAGGGGGCGCGACATCCTTTTCGTCGGGGTTTCGTTCACGGCTGCGGTGTTTGTGACCTATCTGCTGGTGGGCGTGGGAGTGCTGGGCTTCGTGCACTCGCTGGGCATCGTCAGGACCATCTCAAGGGTCGTCTACCTGGCCACTGGCGTGTTCTGTCTGGTGCTGGCCGGTTTCAGCCTCTTCGACGTGTACAGGATCAGGCAGGGCAGGATCGAAGACATCGCATTGAAACTGCCCGAGCGGCTACAGAAGAGGGTGCACCAGGCCATCAGAGAGGGGAGGAACGTACACAACTACGTCTGGGCAGCCTTCGTCACGGGCTTTCTGGTGTCGTTGCTGGAGCTGGCGTGTACCGGTCAGGTCTATCTGCCCACGATCATCTTCGTCAGCGGGGTGCCCGAGCTGCGGGTGAATGCATGGGTGTATCTCGTGCTGTACAATCTGATGTTCATCCTGCCGCTGGTGATTATCTTCGTTCTCGTCTTCTACGGCACCACCTCGAAGCAGCTTACGGGGTTCTTCAGGGCGAACGCGGGCTCGGTGAAGCTGCTCACGGCACTTCTTTTCGCCGCACTGGGTTTCTGGCTGCTTTACTCCATGATCTGAGGAGGGCGCTCCCGCACTGATGTGCTAGGCAGTGCCTGCCAGACCGTCCATAGCTACGAGGGCCGCGCCCAGCGCACCTACGATCTGAGGCTCCGCTGGGACGAGCAGAGGCTCGCCGATTACCTCCTCAATGGCCTTGACCACACCTTTGTCCTTAGCCACGCCACCAGCCGAGTGGTGACCTCGCGGATCATAGCATCGCTCTCGCCGCCTTTCTCGTCATCAACTGCTGATAGCCTTGACATTTGCCGTGCGCTTGGGTATCGTTCACAGGCCGAACGCACGCACGATAGGCTTGGCCGAAGGAGGTGGCAATGTATCTGAGGGCTGATAGTGCGAAGTGCACGGGGTGCAGGCTATGTCAGCTAGCGTGTTCTCTCTATCACTTCGGGGAGAACAACCCCAAGAAATCGTGTCTAGCCATTGATCCCAAGTTCCCCGATCCAGGAGTGTTCGAGGTGCGGACCTGCACGCAATGCGGAGAGTGTGCGGAGGTCTGCCCTGTAGAGTGCATACTCCAGAATGAGAAGGGGGCCTACTACATTAACCGTGATGACTGCATCGGTTGCCTGGAGTGCGTCGAAGTTTGCCCCGAGAACGTGGTGTTCACCCATCCAGATGAGGAAGCGCCGTTCGAGTGTAATCTGTGTGGCGAGTGCGTGCACTTCTGTGCCTATGGCGCCTTGTATATTGAATAGCACGTGTCGTTAGTGCAGTGCGAGCGTCGCGGCAGCGGTTGATGTACTTTGGCTTTGCAGGATGTATCTCCAGACCGCGGGATGTTTCAGAATCAGAATTGTGTCTTCTGGGCACCGCCCTAGCAGTGGTCCCAAGGAGGGAGAGGTATGTTGAACGGATACGGCGGACAAGTACTGAGAGTGGATCTGACTCGGGGGACGATCGACAGGACGGAGCTCGACCCAGATCTGGCAAGGGAGTACCTCGGAGGGCGAGGTTTTGCCGCCAAAGTCCTGTACTCCGAGCTGGAGAAGGGGGCTGACCCTCTAGGGGAAGCAAACAAGCTGGTGGCAGCCGCCGGGCCCCTGTCGGGCCTGCTGATCCCTGGGGCTGGGAAGACCACATTCGCCGCCAAGTCGCCAGCCACCGGTGGCTACGCCGACAGCAACGTGGGCGGCATGTTCAGTGCCGAGATGAAGTATGCTGGCTACGATCTGATCATTGTCGAAGGTGTGTCGCCTGAGCCGGTGTACCTGTTCATCGAGGACGATACTGTCGAGCTGCGGGACGCGAAGCCCTACTGGGGAAAGGGTGCCATCACCGCGGAGACGATGCTCAAGGAGGCCCTTGGCGAGCAGTTCCAGATCGCCCTCATCGGTCCAGGCGGTGAGAACCTGGTCAAGTTCGGCTGCATCTGCCACGATTTCGGTCGCCAGGCCGGACGTGCCGGCGTGGGGACCGTGATGGGCTCCAAGAGACTCAAGGCCATCGCGGTCAGGGGTACGAAGAGCATCCCTGTTGCGGACGTCACTGAGTTTCGGCGTGTAGGCAGGGAGATGTATGACTTCTGCAAAGCCAGCGATGCCTGGGAGGTGTGGGTCAGGCTGGGGACAGCGGGGGTCAACGTCCCGTCCAACGAGTGGGGTTCCTTTCCCACCCGCAATTTCCAGACGGGCCACTTCGAAGATATGGACAAGATGACGGGCGAGTACATGCGGGAGAAGATCGTCGTCACGGACAAGGCTTGCTTCGGCTGCCCTTGTGCCTGTGGGAAGTACTCGTACACCAAGAAGTGGGACGTTCACGTCGAGGGACCTGAGTATGAGACGGCAGCCTTCCTGGGCGCCGACGTAGCCATCTCGGATATCGAGGACGTGGCCTACGCCAACTACCTGTGCGACGAGCTTGGCATCGACACCATCTCCACGGGCAACGTCATCGCCTTTGCTACAGAGTGTTTCGAGAAAGGCGTGATCAGTGGCAAGGATACCGGGGGTCTGGAGCTGAGTTTCGGGGACTCTGAGGCGGTGTTCGAACTCATCCAGAGGATCGCCAGGCGCGAGGGGATCGGGGACACGCTGGCTGAAGGTGCGCGGCACGCCGCACAGGTCTTTGGCGGCGGTTCCAGCCACTACGCGATGCAGATCAAGGGTCTGGAGATCAGTGGCTACGAGTCGCGGGACGCTCCCGCGATGATGCTCGCCTACATGACGGCCGACGTTGGCGCCCATCACAACCGCGCCTGGGCCATCACTTATGACATCGAGGTGGGACGCGATGCGGTGACGGAGGACAAGGCGGCCAAGGTCATCGAGTTGCAGCACATCCGTCCTCTGATCGACTGCTTTGGCGCATGCCGGTTACAATGGGTGGAGCTGGGGATGCCCCTGGAGTCCTATGTCCCGGCCATGAAGGCCATCACGGGAATCGACAGGTCGTGGGAGGAGCTGACGCACGTCGCGGAGAGAGTGTGGAACCTGACCAGGTCCTTCTGGGCGCGGGAGATCGACGGCTTTGGCCGCGAGTGGGACTATCCGCCGCCCCGCTGGTACACCGACCCGACGCCGACTGGTCCCTCCAAGGGCAAGCTGGTGTCCAGGGAAAACGTGGAGAGGCTGCTGGATATGTACTACGAGCAGCGGGGTTGGACCGACAATGGCCTTCCGACGAGGGAGAAGCTGGACCAGCTAGGCCTGGAGTTCGTGAAGACCTGACAGGCCCAGGAGCGCCGAAGGGTGACGGTGAAGAACGAGGTAGAGTTGACGCTCGTTGGCCTGCTCAGGAAGTACGGTCCTGCACACGCCTCGCTGGCGGTCAAACCCGGCGAGACTGTGGTCGACGTGATCCGGGAGTTGGGTCTTAACCCGGATCTGGTGGCCATAGTGATGGTCAATGAGCGTCAGAGATCCAAGGCCGATCGACTGGACCCTGGCGACAGAGTGAAGCTGGTGCCCATGGTCGGCGGGGGATGAGAGTAGAGTGCCTGAACATCGAGGAGAGGGACAGAGAGTGACCGATCGTAGTCTGGTTGGGCTGACTGGTGATGTCCCGGGCCCCAAGGCTCGGGAGTACATCGCGCGGGATAAAGAGGCGGTGTCTCCGTCGTATACGCGTGGGTACCCGTTTGTCATGGCTAGAGGAGAGGGGTCCCTGGTCTGGGACGTGGACGGAAACCGGTTCGTGGACTTCAACGCCGCGATCGCGGTCACGGCTACCGGACACGCCCATCCAAGAGTCGTACAGGCTATCCAGGACCAGGCGGCCAAGTTCATCCACATGGCCGGGACGGACTTCTACTACGCTGTGCAGATAGAGCTCGCCGAGAAACTCAATTCGCTGGTCCCTGGTGAGTAGCCGAAGCAGATCTTCTTCACCAACTCGGGTGCGGAGACGGTCGAAGCGGCTTTGAAGTTGGTCCGGTACCACACTGGACGCCCTCGGGTTGTGGCGTTCCTAGGGGCGTTCCATGGTCGGACCATGGGTGCGCTCTCTCTGACGGCGAGCAAGGTGGTGCAGCGCAGGGGTTTTGCCCCCTTGATTCCGGGGGTGACGCACATTCCCTATGGCTACTGCTATCGTTGCGCCTACAACCTGGAATACCCATCGTGTGACCTGCATTGTGTGGCCTACATAGAGAAGACCCTTTTCAAACAGCTCGTGCCGGGCGACGAGGTGGCCGCCATATTCGTGGAGCCTATCCAGGGGGAGGGAGGATACGTAATCCCACCACCAGAATATCACCGCCGTCTCAAGGAACTGGCGGAGAGATGGGGCATTCTCTTCGTGGCCGATGAGATACAGATGGGCATGGGTCGCACGGGAAAGTGGTTCTCGATCGAGCACTGGGGAGTGGTCCCCGACATCACACTCATCGCCAAAGGGATAGCGTCTGGAATGCCCCTGGGGGCGATGGTGGCCAGAAAGGACCTCATGGACTGGCCGCTTGGGGCCCATGGGACCACTTTCGGCGGCAACCCCGTCTCGTGCGCCGCTGCCACAGCAACCATACAGGTCATCGAAGACGAAGGTTTGCTGGAGCGGGCCAGCAGAATGGGGGACCGGTTGCTCTCCGCGGCAAGGGACATCGCGACCAGACACGTGTCCATTGGCGACGTGCGAGGCAAGGGACTGGTGGTCGGGATCGAGTTGGTCAAGGATCGCGAGACGAGAGAGCCGGCCACTCAGCTACGGGACGAGGTGGTCAACCGGGCCTTTACCAAGGGTCTGCTGATCCTGGGTTGCGGATCCAGCACGGTGCGCTTCATGCCCGCGCTGACCGTCGATGAGAAGACCGTGGACGAGGCCACGGCTATCTTTGAGGAGTCGCTGGCTGAAGCTGAGGGCGCAGGCTAGGCTGCTGGGCCTTACTCTTTCCGGCAAACGATGATCACGTTGTTGGCCCGTTGCGTCTCTTGTGCGAAACCGCCTTCGTTCCACGTGATTCCTCGGCGACGATCGAGCCAGGAGTAGATGGGCAGCGCCATCCCCTGCTCCAAAGCCACGAGCGGCTTCCAGAACCTGCTGGCAAGGAGGGCGCTGGCGTTGCGGTACCACGTGTTGCGCGGCGAGGAGGTCACGGTATACTGCTCGATGGGTAGGCCGTGATGCGCGAGCAGTGCCTCCAGCGAAATGGGATCGTACCGGCGCACGTGCCCCGCGAGCTCGTCGTGCTTCGTCCAGTACTCCATATGGAGGGGCACGGAGAAGACGAAGGGCTCTCCTCGCCTGAGCACACGTCCTATCTCCCGAAGAACCGCTCTATCGTCCGGCACGTGCTCCACGATCTCGAAGGCGCAGATCAGGTCGAAGCATTCGTCGGGGAACGGCAGGGCTTCAGCGGAGCCCGCGGTGCAGAACCCGTCTCTACCACTGAGGGCTTCCATGGCCCTTGGGCTCAGATCCAGGAAGTAGGAGCCGGCGATGTGTAGGCGAGGCCGGTTACCTGCGCCGATCTCCAGGAAGCGTGTCTTCCCCGTCATGTATTGGCGGATCGTATCCCAGAGGGCCCACGCTGTGGGTTCCACGATCTTGTTCCTGGACCACAGAGCGTTGTAGTATGTCTCCTGTTGATTGCGCACCGCCTCGATTCTCCGTCAACGGCCTGGGCGGAGTATACCATCGCTGGATGTGAGCGACAACAGAGCGGGGTGCGGAAGACCGGAGTGATGCCCATGCTGTTCCGCGACATGTTGGCCAGACTCGATGCACGTTCCTTCCTCGGCCTACAGGTGTGGGAGTTCAGCCTGAGGAGCCTGGCCAGGAACTATGGTTCGACGTTTCTTCGGCGTGTCGTCCTGCGCCATCCTTTGAGGACCCTGGCCGGGGTGTTGAGGTACCAGAGACTGCCCAATCAGAGGTCTCAGCGGTATGGCAAGAGCCTGTTGTTCGACGGGCCGGAGGAGGAGCTGGTATCGCGCCTCATGGCATCCAAAGAGGGTCTTCTGGTGGCCGTGGGCTATTGCCAGAAGCCTCTGGTACCAGAGTGTCCGGCTGGACGTCCCAACCATGACTGTGCCTATCTGGACAGACTGGACCTGGACACAGGAGACCAGGCTACGCACGCCGCCTGCGAGGGGTGCGACGTCCAGACCATGGGAACTCTGGCGCTCAGGGCTGGGGCGTGCATGCACGTGATGACCTCGGCGCTGGACATCGCTCGCGACGTGATGATACCCAGCATGGAGACCAGGCGCTTTCCGACCACCCTCATGTGTCTGTGTCCCTTCTCCGTCCAGGTGATCGGGCTACCTCTAACTGTGTGTGGCGTGGAAGGTTGTCTCGTGGGCTATGAGTCGGGCAACTGCGCCAACTACGAACAGTGGCTGCTCGCGGATGAGGGTATCAAGCGTGAGAGGACATTCCTGGACGCTTCGAGCCGCGCGTGGATCCTGTCTTCGCTAGAAGAGATCGCCGCCCAACGAGCTAGAGAAGGCGTCTCCTTTGCGAGGTTTCGACGAGAGGGCAACATCTACGTGCCGGAAGCACCGCGGTTGCCAGACTCGGCGAAAGCCGTATAATTGCCGCTAGAGCCCTTAAAGGCAGTGTGCTGATGAGAGAGCTTTCCTACACGGCGAGGTCAGTCAACGGTGTCTTGATCCGCTTGCTGGCGGAGAGGTGGTCGCATACGAACGCTTGCTGCGATGATGTCCTGGGAACCATCGAGGGCCCGGACTTCATTCTGCGTGGCTCTAAGGGCACACTGGTGGCCGTTCGCGGCATGTCCGGCGGACGGTATCTGATGGTGACTTACCGGGAATACGGCTCTCAAGAGGGTTGGGTGGTCTCCGCCCGCATCGAGTCCAGGGTTGATGAACGGGCCGTGATCTGGAGGGCGCGCACCGTCCGTATCGGCTAGTTGCTGGCACACCCGCCATCGAGTCTCGAGGGGCGTAGAACTCGGCAGCAGTGCTCCTCGGGAGGGTGAGCGCCTCACACGTGACGGGCGTCAGAGCTCAGAGCGCTGGACAATGGAGTTTCGTGAGCAGATCACGATAGGTTACGTCTTCTTCGCCTTTGCCTATTGCGCCGGACTGGGTTTCTGGCAGATCGTGGCTGCCCGCCAGGGGCTGCGAGCGCTGTCCTGGATGCCCAGGGGCGCCAAGCACCGATGGGGCTACCTGGCAGGGTCGGTGCTGCTCGTGTTGGCCTGCGTCTGGTTCTTCGGAACCAGGACCGAGGACATCTTCTCTCCCGGGCCGGCCAGTAGCGAGTTCCTGTTTTTCCTCACGTCTGCACTCCTTGCCGCGCTGGTGAGCAGTATGCTTCTTTCATTGCTGGTGGGCAGGTTCGTCCCGGCACGCGAAGACGCCCCGGTGCGTGCAAGTGGTCGGAGCGAAGACGTCCACGCAACGTGGTGGAAGGGCACGCTCCATTTGCCGGCATCGGAGGGAGGTCCCTGGCCCGCGGTCTGCCTGGTGCCGGATACGGGCAGCGAGGTCGAGGCACTAGAGGCGCTGGCAGCGGGGCTTGGCCGGAAGAAGGTTTCAGCTCTGGCGCTGGACATGGACTCGGCTGAGACCTGGCAGTATCCTGACGTCCTGGCCTCCATCCCGCAGGCTCTGGCCTATCTGGAGCGGAACGAGGAAGTGGACGCGGAGAGGCTCGGGCTTCTTGGCGTAGGTCTGGGCGGCGATCTCGTAATCAGAGCGGCGGCCTCCGACCCCCAGATCAGGGCTGTGGTGGCGATTGCTCCGCTTTTGTCGCCCTCCAGCGTCCAACCTGGTCTCGATCTGCTGAGGGAGATGTCGTACTTGGAGGCTATACGTTGGAGGCGCCGCCACGGTTCGGGGGCGGTGGTGGCGCGGCTTGACGCGTTGAAGCACCTGCCAGAGCTCGAGAACCGGCCTCTGCTCATCGTCTACGGCGAGGAGGATAGACTCTCTGCCAGGTGGACCGCGACCAGCTTTCCGCGATCGGTGGAGTTCAACAAGATCCCAGGGTTGGGCCGGGCCGAGCTAGTGCGGGACCCGCAGGTCATCTCCTCGACGGTGAGTTGGCTGCTGAGGCATCTGGAGGCATCGTCTTGACTGTGGATGCTGCTCTGTTCCAACTGGTCAACGGGTTCGCGACCCGCATACCTCTTCTGGATGGACTGATGCGGCTATTGGTCAACGACTACCTGGTGCCCACAACTCTGTGCCTGCTGGCGGCGGCGCTCTGGTTCTCCGGTGCGACCCGCGAAGAGCGGGCGCGGAACCAGAGGGCGGTCGTCTCCATGGTCATCGCTGTGCTGCTGGCCAATGTGCTGGTCAAGGTCTGCAACCTGATCTACTTCAGGCCTCGACCCTTCTCTGTGCAGGAAGTGAAACTGCTCTTCTATCGGCCTTCAGATTCTTCATTGCCCAGCAACGCGGGCGCCGTGGCGTTCGCCTTCGCCGGCGTGGGCTGGCAACGCAGCCGCAGGCTGGGGGTGTTGATGGGTGTCCTGGGAACGGCGTTCGGGTTCGCGCGCATCTTCTGCGGCGTGCACTACCCGCTGGACATCGCCGCTGGCGTGCTGGTGGGGCTCCTCTCGGCCTGCGTAGTGGGCAGGGCGCAGAGGATCCTGGAGCCATTGATGGCTGCGTTCATCGCTGTCGGACGAAGGCTCTACCTGGCCTGAGCGGTCGTCCCTCCGATCAGACGCTCTCCGGATGGGGATCGATGTCAAGAGGTTACTCCCTTCTCAAGTCAGCACGACCTCATCTCCTGGCTCTCGGCGGCTATCTGCTCTTGACCCTGGTTTTGACCTATCCTCTAGTGCTTCACCTGGCGTCCGCCATTCCTGGGGATGGGTTCGATGGCTGGCAGAACTACTGGAATCTGTGGTGGGTCAAGACGGCGCTGTTGGACCTTCACCAAAGCCCGTATTTCACCAGCTACCTGTACTACCCAACCGGCCACAGCCTTCTGTTCCAGACCTTGAACATCTTCAATTCCTTCTTGACGCTGCCTATACAATTGGTCTTCGGGATCACCGTCTCTTACAATTTCGTGGTGCTGTTCTCCTTCGTCCTGGGCGGTTACGGCGCCTATCTCCTGGCCTCCCACGTTCTGCGTGAGTCGCAAGGGGAGACAGCTTCTGTCCCGGCCTTTCTGGCCGGGGCCGTCTTTACCTTCGCGCCATTTCACTTCGCGCATCTCTTGGGCCACATGCAGG
>DAOUEW010000167.1:0-5193 GCA_034430275.1 Anaerolineae bacterium
CTGTTGGCCTCGAGCTCTCCGCGCCGGAGAGAGCTTCTCCATCTCCTGGGTCTTCCCTTCACAGCGACCGCTCCCCATGGGGAAGAGACCACAGCTCCGAGTGGCGATGCACGGCAGCAGGCCTCGCACCTGGCTCGGAGAAAGGCGTTGTCGCTGCCAGGCCGGCACGCCGACGAGATCATCGTGGCCGCAGACACACTCGTAGTGCTAGAGGGCCGCGTCCTAGGCAAGCCAGAGGACGCTGCCTCGGCCCGAGGGGTGCTGCGGGCTCTCCGTGGCCGCCAGCATCAGGTGATCACCGGCCTCGCAGTGCTCCCTCCAGCGAGAGGCATGCCAGCGGTGAAGGTTGCGCAAACGCGGGTGTGGATGAGGCGGTATGGAGATGACGAGATCGCGGCCTACATAGCCAGGGGCGAACCCTTTGACAAAGCCGGCTCCTACGCCATTCAGGACCCGCTCTTCCGTCCCGTGGAGAGAATCCAGGGCTGCTATGCCAACGTCATGGGGCTTCCTCTCTGCCACCTCTTCTGCGCGCTCCAACGAGTAGGCGTGAGTGTGCCAGCATCACTGCCACAGGTCTGCGAAGCGCATACAGGACACAGATGCCTGGTCGCCGAGGCCATCCTCCGCTCGGGGAATCGTTGACTTTGCCACTGGACCGTGATACACTTGTCCGAGGCTCTGAGAGCTGGTAGAAATGACAGAGACGAGCGTAGACAAACACGCCTTGCTGGAAGCGCTGCCCAGGCTGCGGGGCAAGAGGATCCTGGTTCTGGGCGATCTCTTCCTCGACGAATACGTGGTCGGCCAAGCGACGAGACTGTCCAGAGAGGCGCCCGTTCCGGTACTGGAGTTCAGCCGCCGGTTCCACGTGCCGGGAGGCGCAGCCAACCCCGCCCAGAACGTCTGTGCCCTGGGAAGCACTGCCTATCAAGTAGGTGTCGTGGGAGGCGATGAGTCGGGTCGAAGGCTGACAGAGCACCTGGAGCGTGCTGGCATCGTGACGGACAGTCTGGTCACGGACCCCGACCGCCTCACCACCGCCAAGACTCGCGTCGTCGCCGAGGGCACACTGGTCTTTCCCCAGCAGCTTGCCCGCATCGACAAGCTGGACAGGCGACCTCTCGACAGCGGGGTGGTCTCACAGCTCGTAGCCCGTTTCGAGGAGATCAGCCCTCGCGTCGATGCGGTCCTGTTGTCGGACTACAAGACAGGTGTGGTGAACGAAGAGACCATCGCGGCAGCCCTTCGTCTCTCCCGCGAGCGCGGCACCCTGACCACTGTGGATTCTCAGGGCGACCTTCATAAGTTCGCCGGCTTCGATGTGGTGAAGTGCAACCGACGCGAAGCCGAGGCTCAGTTGGGCAGAGAACTGGCCAGCGACGCCGGTTTCGAGGAAGGCGGACAACGCCTCCTGGCCGAGCTGGGGTCGTCGGCGGTGATTCTTACGCGCGGCGGTGACGGGATGTCGCTGGTCAGCAAAGAACAAGGCACTTATCACATCCCCGCCGCGAATCGCACCGAGGTCTTCGACGTCACAGGTGCCGGCGACACAGTGATCGCTGTGGTCACCCTGGCCCTGGCGGCAGGGTTGGGCATCGGAGAGGCAGCCCACCTGGCCAACTACGCTGCCGGCCTGGTGGTGCGAAGGCTGGGCAACGCGACGCCCAGCGAAGAGGAGCTGGCCTGGGCCATAGAGCGCTGGTCGCAGTCCGATCTTTGAGCTTGCTCGCCCGATATGCTATCATAGTCCGGGCCGTGCGCAGCCACGGTTCATCCCGTCATCTGCGGCACGGCCAATACCCGAAGAAGGAAGGGAACAATGAAGCGGTTACTCCTACTCGTTGTCTTGCTCGTGGCGGCGTCGATTCTCGCCTGCGACTTCAGCGCTAGTGTTGGCGACGTAGGTGAGGGCCTGAAAACGGCAGTGGTCTGCGCCTCCCTCGCCGACGACTACGCACCGGTAGGCCCCACGGACGTCTTTGCCCCTGAAGATGACTTCAACATCTCCGTCGAATACGCCGACCTGGAGGAGGCGCAAAGCATCGGCGTGAAGTGGTTCCAGGAAGACGACCTCCTCTACGAGCTAACCGTCGAGTTGGACGCCTCCAACGCCGGGGACGGTTATGCTGGCTTCACACTGACCAACGACGCACTCTGGTCGACGGGCAACTACCACGCCGATATCTATCTGGATGGGGAATTCGACCACACGGCAGAGTTCCGCGTGGAGTAGGGCTTCGAACCCACGTGGGCACCAGGATCAGGGTGGCAACGGCACTGGCGCTCTGATTACTACAGGCATGGGGCTCGTCCGCGCGGACTGCAGCCCATGCCCCATGGCTACCTTTACTGGGCTGACCTCTGAGTGGGGTCTGGCGTATCTCGCCTGGGCGACATTGAAATAACGGGAGGTTATGTATGGGAAGAGTAGGGATCATTGGAGTCGGGCAAAGCGCCTTCGTGCGCGGGTACCCTGGCTCGATCAGGGAGCTTGCCTACGAAGGGTTCAAGGAGGCTATGGAGGATGCGCAGATCTCCAACGAGGACATCGACGCATCCATCGTCTGTTCTGCCCCGGAGTATGACAAGCAGAGGTCTCCCGCTGGGGTTTTGGCCGAGTACCTCGGTCTCATCCCGCAGCCCACGTTCTACGTAGAGAGCGTCTGCTCCTCCAGCAGCACAGGCCTCAAAGTGGCTTATTCCATGATCAAGGCCGGCCTTCACGACGTCGTGTGCGTGCTGGGCTTCCAGAAGATGTCCGAGATCTCCTCTGCGGAATCACAAGAACGCATGGGTCGAGGAGCGGACATCCAGTGGGAGTCCCCGTTTGGCACCATGATGCCCGCCTACTACGCCATGTACGCCCGGGCGCACATGGCCAAGTATGGGAGCACCGAGGAAGACCTGGCTCTGATCAGGATCAAGGCCGCTACTTACGGGCAGATGAACAAGAAGGCCGTCTACAGGAAGCCGGTGACCATGGAGCAGATCTTCGATCCTGAGAGACCTCCGGTCGCCACACCTCTCAAGGTCTTCGACTGCTGTGCCAACGCCGACGGCTCCTCCTGCATCATTGTGGCCAGCGAGGAGAAGGCCAAAGCGCTATGCGAGAAACCCGTCTGGATCCTAGGGTTGGGAGCCGCCTCGGAGGCGGTGAACATGGCCGGGCGAGACCTCTTCACCGGGCTGAGTGTGGCCATCGAGGCCGGCAAACAGGCCTACGAGATGGCGGGCGTCGGCCCCGAGGATATCGACGTGGCCGAGGTGCACGACTGCTTCACCATTGCCGAGATGATGGCCTACGAGAATCTGGGCTTCGCCAAGCCCGGCGAGGGCAAAGAGCTGATCGGGGCCAAGGAGACCTACAAAGAGGGCAAGATCCCCGTGAACGTGGATGGCGGACTGCTCTCCAAGGGCCATCCCATCGGGGCCACCGGTGGGTCCCAGATCAGGACCATCGTGCTCCAACTCAGGGGGGACGCAGGCCCCATGCAGGTGGAGAACCCTGAGATCGGTCTCGTGCACAACATCGGCGGCGTGGGCCTCTACGGCAACGTCACCATCCTCGGGAGGTCATGACATGGCGAAAGGCAAGAAAGAAGTAGACGACCGCTTCGGAAGGTTCGGGACCGTTAGCTTCACCTCCATATCCAAGGTCAACGACTTCATAGACTACCTAGCCCAGGGGAAGGTCATGGGCACCAGGTGCAAGCAGTGCGGAGCGACCCACTTTCCTCCTGTCGCCGACTGCGCCGAGTGTCTGTCCAGCAACGTGGAGTGGTTCGAGGTCACAGGCACGGGAAAGCTGGTCAGCTTCAGCACGCTAACGTACGGCCCTGTGGGCTTCGAGGACGATCTGCCCTACGCTATCGCCCTTCTGGACTACGGGGACTACAAGGTCTTCGGCCGCATCGCCAAGGACATCCCTGAGAAAGAGCTCAGCATCGGCATGGCCATGAAGACCGAACCTCTCACACTGCCCAACGGCCAACTCAGCTACGTCTTCTCCAAGGCCTAGAGCAACCCATTCCGTTGTCTAGAAGCCGGGGGCCCACCGCCCCGGCTTCTTCGTTGTTGGGCCTCTTGGTACGCGCTCAGCAGAGTCAAGGCAGGTCTCGTGTGACTTACAGGGGCCCCATTGCTTGACCTTGCTCCTCGGATATGGTACAATGGGTTAGTGTGTTCCTGCGAAGGAATTTGCTCAACACGAAGCAGTGGACTGTCGCCGGCGCCGTTCGCGCCTACCTGCGTACCTACGTCCTGACATTCCGATCCAGTCGGTCGGGATGTCTTTTTTTGTCCAGGAGTGAGGGACTATGAGTCATGGCTCTACGTTGCGAAGGGCGTCC
Organism: Anaerolineae bacterium; assembly: GCA_034430275.1. GTDB lineage: Bacteria > Chloroflexota > Anaerolineae > UBA7937 > B3-Chlor > JAUVXJ01. The sequence goes on from DAOUEW010000167.1 coordinate 4,353, forward strand.
CCAAGGAGCGGAGCAGGTGTCATCGAGGCTTTCCTGTCCTTGGCCACTCGCTCCCCCGCGGCCAGAGGACTCTTCCCCCGTCCAACTCCAAAGCAGCAACGCAGGACTGGCATGGGTAAATGGTTGGGTCTTGCCGCGGCTATATGCCTCGGCGTCAGCACTTGCGTACTAGCCACGCCCCTGGTCTCCGCTGAACAAGAAGTCGTCGAGACCATTGTGCTCGACGTGGCCACGCGCGAGCCACTTGGAGGCGCAGTGGTGAGCGTCGCCACACCCACTGCCCAGTGTATGACCAACGCTGAAGGCCGATGCGACCTACAGGTGCCGCAAGAGGGCCGCGTCACCATTGCTGTCTCTGCGTCTGGCTACGTACCCCAGACGGTGGCGCTCACCCTACCCAGGGGTCTGCACGATGACGCACTCACGTTTGCCCTCGGGCGGGAGAGGCAGCAACAGCCAAGAGATAGCCAGGTTTCCTATTCCGAAGCCATGAGAACGGCGCCTGATTCTGGAGACTGGATCCCCATCTCCTCCGATTCTGTCGCTGAAGCTGTACTCAGCGGTGCAACTCTGCCCATCCTCCGCGGGGAGGGCAGAATCAGTATATCTTTCTCCCTTCCCGGCCTCTTGAGGCACGATCTGGAAACAGATCAAGGGCAGCGGACGATCCTCAGCATCCCCAATGGCTTGTACGCCCTGGAGCCCGGCAAACCCGTCATCCCTGCCATGACCGGCAAGTTCGTCATGCCTCCTGGCGCAACTGTCCTATCCATCACCACCACGGTTGATGAGAAAGTCGAGCTTGAGGACATCGAGCCAGCGATCCACATCCCGATGAGAA
>DAOUEW010000168.1:0-8841 GCA_034430275.1 Anaerolineae bacterium
CACTCTGTCCTCACCACAGACCCTCCTCGCCTGCTCCACCACGTTGCAGATGCCAGCGTGCGAGCACCCCGTGATGATTACCAGGCCATGAGGCGCCTTGTAGGCTAGCGCAGAGTCATCGAGGACAAAGTCATCCTTCTCCACGCCATCGTCCACGATCTTGCCGATGGGCTTCTGGGCTTCGAAATCGTTGGTCCTTTCGATCTCGCCCAGGAACACCAGTCGTTCGGTCAACCACACAGGATTGCTGCTCAGTTGGAGGTGGAAGAAGCCAGAGAGCTTGTCCGCAGAGAGCAAGGAACCGATCTCTGGCAGGTCGCCGACCCTCCTAGAGGATAGGGTCAGGGGGTGGGTGACCAACGTGGGTCTCTTGGCCTCGAGCTTCTCGATCTTCGCTTCGGTGTAGAGCCGCAGCAGGGGGGCCAGCCCCCAGGTATGGTCGATATGGCCGTGAGAGAGCACCACGAAGTCGACGTCCAACAGATCGAGCAGCAGCTTCCGGGCGTTGAGGATGAAGGCCTCTGAGTATCCAACGTCGAACAGGACCTTCTGGCCCCCGGTCTCGATCAGATAGGACACCCCCGGCTCGCCCAGGAAGTACCGGTCGATGAGCGTGTTGTTGTCCACCAGCACGGTCAGCTTCATCTGCGTACTCACCAGAGTCTCAGCGGCCGCCTCGTCTCAGACCCTCCACTCCCCGCCTTCGATGACCAGCTTGCCGTCCAGCAGCAAATCGGGCTGCGGGATCACGAAGTCCTCGTGGAGGTCGGCCACCACGGTCCCACCCATGTGGGAGCTATCCCCGATGGCCAGGTGCACCGTGCCCTTGATCTTCTCCGCCTCCAGCACGTTGTCCGGCTGTTTGGCGTTGGGGTTGGTCCCGATGCCCAGCTCCGCCAGGTTGCGGCGGGCCAGGTGCGTCTTCTCTTCGCTCCCTAGTTGGAGCAGTCTCCTGAACTCGTCGCCCACCTTTCCTCCACCCTGGCAAGACACCACTAGTCCCCTCTCGAAGTGGAAGGTCATGTCCTCTGTCAGATGAGGATACCAGCCCGCCTGGGCCACGATCACCCCCTCGGCCGTGCCTTCCACCGGCGCGGCATAGGTCTCCCCGGCGGGAAGGTTGCTCCATTCTGCCCTCTCCGAGCACAGCCCCGTGTCCACTCCCCCCGCTCGACCGGCCAGGCTGAAAGAGATGTCGGTCCCACCCGGAGAACGCACCGTGGCCCTCGCGGCCTCCGTGACCAGATGGGCCAGTTTCTCCGTGTCCTGTGCTACCTGCTGGTAGTCCACAGACATGGGGCCGCCCGGGTGGAACATGCGGGCCTCGAACCCGGGCATGCTGGCGATGCGCACGCCAGCCTCGGTGGCACGGGCACGGGCCTGAGTGTGGGAGAGAGAGTAGTTGACGATGGCGATGAGCACGTCGGCCTCGCACATCTTCTCCGCCATGGCCTCGCCCGGCTCGCTGCCGTGTTGCCCCACAGACGGGTAGGGATAGAACTCCACACTACACTGGGCAAAGGACTCCACTGCGATCTCCGCCACCATCTTCGCCAACGCAGAGCGCTCCAGTTGCTCCACCAGTTCCGATAGCTGCTTGTCGCTCCAGTGCTCCAGAGTGGGGGGATCGGCCACTACCAGCAGCCTCTCTCCATCCTTGAGCCCCATGTTGACCTGCAACATGCTGAGCACGCCGTCCTCCATCAGTCTCCTCACCGGCCAAGCCATTCCATCCTCCTTCGGGCCTTTGTGGGCGGTCCGTGCCGCCACCCGGCCCATTGTACCACAGACAAGGCGGGCACGGAGATGTGCCCGCCTAAGGTGACCTTTCACGTTCCTTGAGCTCGCGCACAGGCACGCCCACGAGGCTACTCACGGGATTCCGATAGCACCTCCTCGGATATGAGAAACAACGGATCAGCGATGCGCTTCAGCGATTCCGCCAGTTCGGCCTGATAGTCAGCATCGAAGAAGGACTTCTCGAAGGTCTCCAGGTCGGGAAAGTAGGCCTCGGTCATGTAACGATAGGGAGCCTCGTCCATCTTCCAGGCTTGCTTGATCTTATAGAAGTCGCTCTTGATCACGCCTGGAAGAGACATGTTGCTCTCCTGATGCGTGGTCGTTCGCCACTCGAGGAACTCTTCGTGATCGGCGCCGGCGGGCAGATTATAGACCACAGTCAGCTTGATCATGGTCCCCCCTATTCACTTACGCTTGTCCAACCCATAGTACTGGTTGGCCTGTTCCAGCGTGATGTAGCCGTTCTTCAGATCCTCCTGCACCAGTTCCACGGGGCGCTCCAGCGGGTCGCCCCAGCCGGCGCCCGTGGACGTCATCACCTGGATCACATCGTCCGTGTTCAAGGTCAAGCCGCTCACCACCGCATAGCGTTCGGTTTCGCCGTTGGCTCTCCTGATCAGCACGTGATTGCGGGAACCCGGTTGCCCGCCCTTCAGGGGCCACGGGGGCACCTTGTCGCGGGTATAGGCCACTGTCAACCAGGCGTTGTCGGACTTGATGCGATAGTCGATGCGCACCCCCTTGCCGCCCCGATGGAAGCCGGCGCCGCCATCCTCATCGTGGAAGCTGAGATAGTCCACGGTCACGCCATAGCGCGCCTCGGCCACCTCGGCCGGACAGTTGTAGGTCTCGCCGTGCAGCCCCGAGAACTGACCCGAGTTGCCGTCGGAGGTGGGCGATCCACCCCAGCCGCCCAGCTCGGGCTCGATCACAGCGTAGCTCCGGCCCGTGTCGGGATGGATGCCGCCGAAGAGCGTGCCGCAGACCGAGGAAAAGCTCCCCGCCGGCAGCCGGTCCGGCATCTGCTCCGCCAGACACCGCCAGATCAAATCGTGAAGCCTGATGGTGATCTCGTAGTAGATGCCCTGGGCCGCCGGGTACATGGGATCAAAGACGCTTCCGTGACGCGTCAGGACCTTCAAGGGCCGGAAGGTGCCACCGTTGCTCAGCCTTTCCGGAGAGACGATGCCCTTGAAGGCGATCTGGCAGGCCACCACCGCTTCGTCCCGGCTCATGTTGAAGGGGCCTGGGTCCTGGTCGGGATTGTCCCGCAGATCGACGATGAATTCGTCATCTGTGATATCCACTGTGACTACGTAATCCGGTCCCTGGTCTTGCGGCTCAACCAGATGGTACCTGCCCTTGGGCAGGCGTCTCAGGGCCGCCAGGGTGACCTGCTCGCCATAGTCCAGGTACTCTCTGACCGCTTGCAGGAAAACCTCCGCCCCATACTTGTTTACAATCTCCAGGACGCGCCGCTCACCGACTCGCACCGCAGCAACGCCAGCCCACAGATCGCCCGTGAGGAAATCAGGCATGCGACAGTTCGAGGTGAGGATATCGAACACAGACTGAATTGGCTGGCCGCGGGAGAAGAGCTTGATGGCCGACAGGATCATTCCCTCTTGAAAGATCTCCGTCGCCTCGGTGGACATGCTGCCGGGCACCATGCCTCCCACGTCATTCCAATGGGCGATGTCGGCAGTCCAGGCCACGATTTCACCATCTACAAAGACGGGCATCACCAGTATCACGTCGTTCAGGTGGGTCACCCCGCCGGTGTACGGGTCATTGGTGATGAAGATATCGCCCGGCTCCACGTCCCCGGGCTTGTTGTGCTTCTCTATCACCCGTTTGACCGTCTTGTCCAGCACACCGACGAAGGCCGGGATTCCAGCTCCGGAACCAGCCAGTTCGCCATACTTGTCCATGATGCCCGTGCCCATGTCCAGCACTTCGTAGATGATGGCACTCATCGCCGTGCGGCGCAGGGCGCCGAACATCTCGTCAGCAGCCGCCTGTAGTGAGTTCTGGATGATTTCCATGGTGATGGGGTCATACTCTTCGCTCATCGGGAATCCTCCTCATCGGGCAGTGTGGATCTGATAATTGCCGTATTCGTCGACCTGGCACGGCAGGCCGGGCGGGATCACCGTCGTGGCCCCGGACTCTTCAATGATCGCGGGACCCACGAAATCCATGCCTGGTTCCAGGGCATCGCCGTCGTAGATCGTCGCCTCCTGGATGCCGGCTTCGACGTAGTCCACATCCCGCCGTCCCTTGACCGCATCGTCGAGCTTGCGGCCCGTGGTGGGGAACTTCTCCGGCGTGAGCTTGTCCACCTCGCCCAGAGCAACCAGGTGATAGGCGACCAGCTCGACCGGGGCTTCCAGCCGGTAGGTGTATTCGCGTTCATAGTCCGTGTCGAAGCGCTCGCGTATGGCATCGATCTGCTGCGCCGTGATCTCCCCGTCGGGCAGCACGATCTCCACAGAGTGCTCCTGGTTCTGGTACCGGCACCGGGCATAGCGCAGAAAGGAAACGCGCGCCGGGTCGATGTCCTCAGCGGAGTACTCCTGGAGAGCTTTGTCCTCCAACTCTCTCAGCGTCTGGTCCAACTGCCTTGCCGCTCCCGAGTCCGACAGATCGACGATCTGCGTCTGCAAGTAGTCGCGACGCAGGTCGCTGAGCAGCATGCCCCAGGCAGAGAACACACTGGATTGCCTGGGGATCACTACCTTCTTGATGCTCAGCTCCTTGGCCAGGGCGCAAGCGTGCATGCCACCTCCGCCGCCGAACGCCAGCAGGGCGAAGTCTCTCGGGTCGTGGCCGCGATTGATCGAGATCAGCTTGATGGCGTTGACCATGTTGTTGTTGGCGATACGGACGATGCCACGCGCCGCCTCCCGGCGGTCCGTGTTGAGGGTCACCGCCAGCTTGTCCAGCGCACGGTCCACCGCATCCATGTCGGCTTCTATCGTACCGCCGCAGAAGTAGTGCGGGTTGATGCGGCCCAGCGCCAGATTGGCGTCGGTGGTCGTAGCCTCGGTGCCCCCCAGTCCATACGATACCGGGCCAGGCACGGCCCCGGCGCTCTGCGGGCCGACGTGGAGCCTCTGGAAATCGTCCACCCAGGCAATGGAACCGCCGCCGTTACCGATCTCCACCAGGTCTACCACCGGCACCATCGCTGGGTAACCGGCCCAGGTCTCGCGGCGTTCGATGACGTAGTTGGTGTTGAGCTTGACCTGGCCGCCCGTGATCAGCCCGCACTTGGCCGTCGTCCCTCCGATGTCAATGGCGATGGCATCTGGCTCTCCAATCAGCCGGCCCAGCGCCGCAGCACCCCAGATACCGCTGGCCGGACCTGACTCGACCATGGTGATGGGGATTTGACGTGCGCTCTTTACCGTGTCCACGCCGCAGTTGGACTGCATGATGTAGGGCGTGCACCTCATGCCCGCATCGTAGAGGACGCTGGTCAGGCGATCGAGGTACCGGTGGGCCACTGGTTGCACGTACGCGGACAACACCGCGGTGTTGGTACGCTCGTACTCCCGCCACTCCCGCGTGATCTGGTGCGAGGCCACCGCGGAGACCTCCCGCCAGAGCTCCTTCACCTTGGCTAGCGCTGCCTCTTCGTGGACCGGGTTGGCGTATGAATTGATGAAGCTGATGGCAACAGCCTCGACCCCTTCGGCCTGAAAATCGTCCAGGATGGCCGGCAGGACCGAAAGATCAAGAGGCGCGGTCTCGACCCCCTTGTAGTTGATACGCTCTCTTATCTCTCGACGCAGGTGCCGCGCCACGAACGGCTCTGGCTTGCGGTATTCGAGGTTGAAGAAATCGGGGCGATGGCCACGCCCGATCTCTATGATGTCGCGGAACCCCTCGGTAGTGAGCAGCCCGACCTTGGCCCCTTTTCTTTCGGTGATGGCATTGATGACGATCGTCGTCCCATGCACGAACGACGCGAACTCGCTCGGCTGTATGCCAGCGGCCGAGATGACGTCCATCACGCCCTGTTCGTACTGTGCGGGGGTCGTGTGGCTCTTGCCGGTGACGACCTCACCGTCAGGGGTGACGAACACGAGATCTGTGAATGTACCTCCAATATCCGTAGCAACCCTCAGCATGTTGATATCCTCCACAATGATGTCTATGGCTGGCTTACGAACGTAGCCCGCGCGGTCGCCTGGGCATACTCCTTAAACGAGACTCAGTCCCCCCGCAACCAGGATCTCATGTCACCAAGATCGTACTGCTCCCCGAGTCGCCAAGGACCGTACTCCGCTGGAGGAGGTGATTCGTAGCCCCCGATCTTGCTGTGACTCCACCCCAAGCGGCTATTCAGCTCAGCGGCGAACTCGGCCGTCTTCAAAGCGGCGATCATCGAGTCTATGACAGGCACGTCCAGCTCCTCTTGAAGCTCCTCGTAGAAGCCATAGGTTGCTGTACAACCCAGGATGATCACCTCGGCGCCGTCGTCTTCCACGGCTTCCTGGGCCACCTCTCTGAACCTGCGGGCTGTCTCCACCTCGTCCTGGTGGAACTCCAACACCCCCAGGTCCACAGACTTGAAGGAAGCCAGGCGCTCCCCCATGCCGTACTTGACCACGTTCTCCCTCATCTCCGGGATCCACTTCCTGCGGCCCACGATGATGGAGAACTTGTCTCCCAGAGTGGCTGCGAGGTGGGTGGAGGCTTCGCAGGGAGCTACCACCGGCATACGCTCCGCCACCTCCCGCGCGGCCTGCAAGCCTACGTCGTAGAAACAGCCGATGATGGCAGCGTCAAAGCCCTCCCTCTCCGCCGCCATGATCAGATGCAGGATGTCCACCAGGACGAGAGCCTCGTAGTAGTAGTACTCGAGATGCTCCGGTCCCCGGGGAAGCATGAGCATCTTCAGTTCGGTTCCCTCCCGCTTGTGGGAGGTCAAGAACTGGTGGCCCTCGTCCACCACCCCTTTTCCGACTGGATCGATGTACAGGACTCTCTGTTTCATGGCCATCTCCAGAACGAGTAGCCAGCCATCCAGCGTGCTCCTTGTGCTAGGCGCCTCTCTGTCCGAATTGGTGACAGCGGACCGTGTGCCCCGGCTCGACCTCAACCATGACCGGATCCACCTTCGAGCAAAACTCGGTGCTCTGGGGACACCGAGGGTGAAAACTGCACCCACTGGGGACGTTGACCGGACTGGGGATCTCGCCGCGCGAGGTGATCTTCTTGGGCTTCAGTTGCTCCTCCTCATCCGAGACCACGGGGATGGAGGACAGGAGCATCTGCGTGTAGGGATGATACGGGTTGCGGAAGAACTCGGCCGCCTCGGCGGTTTCGTAGATCCTCCCCAAGTACATGATGGCGACCCGAGAAGCGACGTTTCTCATCAGACTCAGATCGTGCGTGATGAACAGATATGACAGGTGGAACTCTCTCTGAAGCCGAAGCAGGAGGTTGATGATCTTGGCCTGGATGGACACATCCAGTGCCGACGTCGGCTCATCCAGGATTACAAAAGAGGGGCCGGTGGCCAAGGCCCTGGCGATAGCCACCATCTGCTTCTCGCCACCTCCCAACATCTGAGGGTATTTGTGCATGTAGTCCGCAGGGAGTTCGACCATCTGCAGGAGCTCCAGGGTCCTGGTCTGGAGATCCACATTCGATCCGTATAGACGCAGCGGAAAACCTACGATGTCTTTGATGGTCCTCCTGGGATTCAGCGAAGAACCAGGGTCCTGGAAGACGATCTGAATCTCCTTCCTCAGGTCTGACCTCCGCTTTTTGCCTCTCCCATACATACTCTGTCCCCGGAAGGCGATGTCCCCCGCGGTCGGCTGATACATCCCCACGACGGTATAGGCCACGGTGCTCTTGCCCGAGCCCGACTCGCCCACCAGGCCGAACGTCTCCCCTTCTCGGACCGCAAAGGAGATGCCATCCACCGCCTTCACGGTAATCGGCTCTCGTGCTACGATGCCCCGATGTCCAACAACAAAATGCTTCTTCAGATCGGTAATGGTCAACAGTTCGCCGCTCATGCGCTCTGAGCTCCCTCTTCTTCCTGCGAGTAGAGAAAGCAGGCTACCTGGTGGTCTCCGCTGACCTCCACGAACTGGGGTTTCTCTACCCTGCACTGTTCCATGGCCCGCTCGCAGCGGGGATGGAAACGGCAGCCAACCGGCGGGTTGAGGTAATCGGGAATCCGTCCCGAGATCCCATCAGCGATTCCTCCGCCGGTCAGCTTGGGGACCGCGGCCATCAGCCCCACGGTATAGGGGTGGAGAGGATGGGAGAACAGCTCGTGAGTGGGAGCTACCTCCACCATGTTGCCGGCGTACATGACGTAGACCCGATCGGCCAACTCGCGCACCACCCCCAGGGTGTGGGTGATGAGGATGATGGACGTGTTCAGCTTGTCGGTCAGTCCTCTGAGCAACCGCAGGATCTGGTCCTGGATACTTACGTCCAACGAGGTCCCTGGCTCGTCTGCGATAATCAGTTCCCTGTCGCCGGCCACCGCCATGGCGATACAGACGCGTTGCCGCATGCCGCCGCTAAGCTGGAATGGGTAGTTCTTGAGCAGGCGTTCCGGGTCGGGCAGGGCCACCTCCTTCAGGGCCGCCACTGCCCGCTGGCGGATCTCCTTGCCAGACAACCTCTTGTCCCCCGCCGCGGAGTACTTGACCGCCGCGTCCATTTGCTGACCAACGGTGAACACCGGGTTGAGAGCCGCCGTCGGATCCTGGAAGACCATGGCCATGCCTTCACCCCGCACTCGCCCGAGTTCCCTTGAGTTCATCGTCAGGATGTCGCGCCCCTTGAATAGGATCCCACCGCCCGTGATCCGTGCCGGCGGCATAGGCAAGACGCGCAGAACAGCCTTCATCGTCGTCGTCTTTCCGCAACCTGTTTCCCCTACCAGCCCAACCTTCTCTCCGCTGCTCACCGTGAATTGGACGCCATCGAGGACCTTCAGCGTGCCGCCAAAAACGTCGAAGTTGACGCGAAGGTCCTTGATGTCCAGCAGGAGATCATTCTCCA
>DAOUEW010000169.1:0-7910 GCA_034430275.1 Anaerolineae bacterium
GAATCCATCGACGTCCTATCGGTATCAGATCACGACCTTCGACGGCGTGACAGAATCGAGCCCGGTAGGCGTCGTGGCCACCACCGCCTCCTGGCTACGACTACCCCTGGCCAGGTTGGCCCAAGCGGCCAGCGCCCTAGTGGTTCCGAGTGGCACTGCGGTGGCTGTGCCCACACCACCTTCCCCCGTAGCCGCTACGCCCCAGCCATCCGAAGTCATTCTTGGGCTGATGGGCACCAACGACTACGTGGATGACCTGGGCGCCCTGCACATCGTGGGCGAGGTGCACAACGACATGATCCACAACGTGGATCAGATTCGAGTGCACATCACATTCTACGACGCTGCGGGGGGTGTCCTGGAGGCCATCACCGGGTCCGCCCTGGTGGATCTGATGGTCCCTGGACAGAGGACGCCCTTCGTCATCGTCTGGGAGAACCCGGGGGACTGGAAGAGATACAGTCTCCGGGCCGCCGCGCGGGCGACGACGGAGCGACCTGGCGAAGGTATCGTCGTACTTCATAGTTACGCGCGTCTGGACGAAGCCGGGTTCTATCACGTCGTGGGCAGCATGCGCAATGACGGGCTCACGACCGCGGATTACACGAGGGCCGTGGTGTCTCTCTACGACTCGTTCGGCAAGATCTCGAACGCGGGCTTCGCGTTCACCGAGCCTTCACGGATACCTCCGGGCACCATCGCTTCATTCGACTGCTCGTTCGAGTACTATCCCTACCAGGCTGAGCACGCGGTGCAGATCGTCCAGTAATATGGGCTTTTCGATTGACAATCCCCTGGCCGCGGCCTATAATAGTCAGCCGGTCGCCGAGGGCACCGTGGAGGAATATCAGAGCAGAACGACACGAGGAGGTCACTTTGCCTGAGAAGAAGAAGATGCAGCTCGACCGGGTGAAGATGGGAACGCAGGATGCGGACGCCCGCATCCATAACTTCGATGAAGTTGCCTCCGGCTACAGCAGGGAGGACGCGATCGCTGAGGCCGAGCGATGCCTGGCCTGCAAGAAGGAGCCGTGCAACGAGGCCTGTCCTCTACACTGCTGCCCAGCCGAGTACATCGGCTTCATCGCAGAGGGCGATTTCGATCAGGCGTTGGCCCAGATCTTGGAGTACAACCCCTTGGCGGCGACCTGCGGGCGTGTTTGCGTGCACTACTGCGAGGGGCAGTGCACGCTGGGCAAGAAGGGGACCCCGCTGGCCATCGCCTGGCTCAAGCGTGCAGCCGCCGACTATGGTAAGGCTCACGTGCAGCCTGGAGCGCCGACGGGCAAGAAGGTAGCCGTTGTAGGCTCGGGGCCAGCAGGCCTGACCGTGGCGTGGGAGTGTGCCAAGGCCGGCCACGCGGTGACCATCCTGGAGGCTCACTCGCTGGAAGGCGGGATGCTCTGGGCTGGGATACCGTCGTACAGATTGCCCAGAGAGGCGATCAAGCAGGACGTACAACGCGTCCTGGACCTGGGGGTCGAACTGCGTCTGGAAGCCCCTGTCCAATCGGAGCAAGAGCTCCTGGATCTGCTCCAGGAGTATGATGCTGTCTTCGTGGGCATTGGTGCCCACGAGCCCCGCTGGATGGGCATCGAGGGCGAGGACCTGGAAGGCGTGCTCCACGCCATAGACTTCCTGCGGGACGTGAATTCCGGCAAGAAGGTGCACGTAGGCAAGAAGACCGCGGTCATCGGTGGCGGGAACGTGGCCATGGACGCCGTCCGAACTGCTCGCCGTCTGGGTGCAGATTCCTTCATCGTCTACCGTCGAGCCAGGGAGCAGATGCCCGCGGACGAAGCAGAGATCGAGGAGACCGAAGAGGAAGGTATCGTCTTTCACTTCCTGACCAATCCTACGCGCGTCCTGGGCCAGGACGGCAAGATGACGGGGCTGGAGTGCCTTCGCATGGAGCTGGGCGAGCCCGACGAGAGCGGGCGCCGCCGCCCTGTGCCGGTAGAGGGCTCGGAGTTCGAGATGGAGGCCGACATGATGATCCAGGCCATCAGTCAGCGCCCCGACATCTCCTGGCTGGCCGAGAACTCCAGGTTCAAGACCACGCGGTGGAACACCTTCGAGGTCGATCCGGAGACCAAGGAGACCTCGGTGGCAGGTGTCTTCGCCGCGGGTGATGCCGTTACCGGCCCGGCGACCATCGTGGAAGCCGTTGCCGACGCGCGGAAGGCTGCCAAGGGCATTTGCGACTATCTGGAACGAAGCTAGTGCTCACACCAGCCGTGAGTTGCACGATGGGAGGGATAGGGCTCGCGCGCCCTTCCCTCCTTTGTTCATAGGCCAGTGGTACGGTATCTCCTCACAGTCAAGCGCAGAGAGACCATAGCGTACGCGGCGAGGGCCCTGATCCTCGTCTGCGTACTGGCTGTTGCCGGCGCCATCCCCAGGCCCATCATCATCATGGGCTTGCCCCACACCGTCGAGAGCGTGAACCCCAAGATGGGCGTACACACCCGTCTCACCGACGAGGTGGAGGAGTGGAAGATCCAGCGGACTCTTCAACTGGTTCGCGAGATGGGAGCTACCTGGATCGTCGAGTACTTCCCCTGGGGCTACATCGAGCCCGTGAGGAAGGGAGAGCTCGACTGGCAACATGCCGATCTGGTGGTCGACCATGCCGTGAACCAGGGCCTCACCGTGGTCGCTCGCCTCGATTTCGTGCCCGAGTGGGCGCGGCCCAAGGGCACGACGTTTCGCTACCTGGACGAGGAGCATTTCGAGGATTTCGGCGACTTCGTCTATGCGTTCGTGGACCACTTCAAGGGACGGGTGGATTACTTCATCATCTGGAACGAGCCCAACCTCAGCTTCGAGTGGGGCTATCGCCCCGTCGATCCCGAGGGGTACACCGAGCTCCTCAAGGTCGCCTACCAGCGCGCCAAGGAGGCCAACCCGGACTGCTACGTCCTGAACGGAGGGCTGGCCCCAACGATAGCGCGCGAGGGCAACGAGTGGGGTCTGAGCGACCTTGTATTCTTGCAGAGGATGTATGATGCCGGGGCCAAGGACTACTTCGACATCCTGGCGATCCACGCCTATGGCTACGTCTATCCCGCGGATGACCCTCCCGCCGAGAACAAGATCAACTTCTCCAGGGCCGAGCTGGTGCGGGAGGTGATGGTCCGCAACGGCGATGAGGACAAGAAGGTGATGATCACAGAGGGGGGCTGGAACGATCACCCGCGGTGGACCAAGGCCGTGCGCTCCTACCAGCGCATACTGTACACCATCCAGGCCTATGAACTGGCGGCCGAATGGGATTGGTGCCAGAGCCTCGCGATCTGGTCTTTCCGGACGCCCGGCCCCGAGAAGAACTTCCGTGACTACTACACTCTGGTAACACCTGATTTCATCCTCAAGCCCATCTATCTGGAGATACAGAAGTACGCCAATGGAGCGACGGATTGGCTCGTGGGGCCAGAGTAGCGGGGGGAATGGGATGAGATCGGAGTCCAGAGAGAAGCGGCTGAGCCTGGCTCTGGTGATCCTCCTCGCCGTGTTGACCATCGCGGCGGGTCTGTGGTTGGCGCTGGCGCCTGGAGAAGAGGGCGAGGACGAGACCTGGGAGCGCATTCAAGAGGAGGGCCTGATCCGCATCGCCATGGACGCCAGCTATCCCCCGTTCGAGTACATAGATGATGGGGGTGAGCTGGTGGGCTACGACGTTGACCTGGCGTGGGAGCTTGCTCGCAGGTTCGACGTCGACGTCGAATTCGTGATCATCTCCTTCGACGGGCTCTACGATGCACTGCGCGTGGGAAGGGTAGATCTGATCATCTCCGCGTTGCCCTTCGACTCCAGGTTGACGGAGGACGTGGTCTACTCCCACTCTTATTTCAACGCCGGGCAGGTGCTGGTGGTGCGCCAGACGGAATCTGGGATAGCCAGTGTAGAGGACCTGCCGGGCCAGCGGGTCGGAGTGGAGTGGGGCTCCATGGGAGACGTGGAGGCGCGGCAGTTGCTCAGAAGGATGGAGTTCGAGCTCTTGCCCTACGCTAGCGCCCAGGAAGCTCTGACGGCGCTCAACGGAAAAGAACTGGACGCCGCAATCACGGATGTCGTCTCGACCTACGAGTTCTCTCGGGAAGAGGGTGGAATCAGCATCGTGGGGCCTCCAGTGACGGAGGATCCCTACGTCATGGCCACGCGTCCGAACAGCTTCGTCCTTCAGGAACAGGTGAACGCGGCGATCCTGGAGCTCAGCGAGAGCGGCTTCCTGGACGAGCTACGCCTGCGATGGTTCTAGGACCCCGGCGCTGAACAACTGCTGGATAGCGCCTCTATCCCTCGTCTGTCCCAAGCCCACCATCAGCTTGATGCGCGCCTTCTGCCCGTTCAGATCTTCCGCGAAGATGGCTCCGGACCCCAGGAGATCCTTGTACGCGCCGTCGTAGCCGTAGCCGTCGTAGACGCGGCCGCTGGGGCAGCGTGAGGCGATGACTACGGACATGCCCTGGTCGACAGCTTCGCGGATCGTCCCCATCCACCAGGGAGGCACTCGACCTCCACCCAGGGCCTCGATGACCACGCCCGCGGCTCCCCGGGCTTTCAAGTGGCGCAGTAAGCCGTCATCCATGCCTACGACCAGCTTGAGGAGGTGCACGTCTTGTGTCAGGCCGGAACATGGGATGTGCTGCCGGCAGACGGCGTGCTCCACCACGACCCTGTCGCCATCGACTCTGCCCAGCGGTCCGAAGGCTGGCGACTTGAAGGTGTCCGTGCTCTGCGTATGGGTCTTGGTCACGTGGCGCGCCGCGTGTATCTCCTGGTTCATGACCACCAGGGCGCCCATACCCCTGGCGCTTTCGCTTGCGGCCACCCTGATGGCTGCCAGAAGGTTGGCCATGCCTTCGTAGCCTATCTCGGACGCGGTGCGCATGGCCCCGGTGAGAACGATAGGCTTGTCGGTGTCCACCGTGAGATCGAGGAGGTAGGCCGTCTCCTCCATGGTATCCGTGCCGTGAGTGACCACCACTCCCTGGACCCCATCGCCCTTGACCAGCTCTTCCACGCGTGTCTTCAGCCCCCAGATAGTGTCCAGAGTGAAATGGGCGCTGGGGAGGTTGCAGAACTCCTCCGTCTCCACCGCGCCGATGCCGGGGGGCAGCAGGCTGATGAAGTCCTCTCCCCGCAGGGCGGGGACAGCCCCGCCGGCCGCCTCATCGTGAGCCATGGCAATGGTGCCACCGGTGGTCAAGACGCGCACCGTGCTCACCAGGTACCTCCCATCAAACGATCCTATGATACCTTCGTGTCAACCTGCTCCAGCCTCAGCGAGAGCACTCTGGAGGCTCCATCCCCGCCCATGCTCACCCCATAGATCGAATCGGCCATCTCCACAGTTCCTCGGTTGTGGGTAATGACCACGATCTGAGTCTTCTCCGCCAGCTCCTCCAGCGATTGGCCAAAGCGGCCCACGTTCACCTCGTCGAGACGCGCGTCCACCTCGTCCAGGAGGCAGAAAGGCGTAGCGCAGGTCTTGAGCACGGAGAAGGTCAGGGCCACCCCCGTCAGGGCCCTCTCGCCGCCGGAGAGCATGGCGATACTTCGGCGACGGCGTCCGGGGGGCTGGGCTACGATCTCGACGCCGCTCTGCAAGGGGTTCTCTGGATCGGTCAGGACGAGACTGGCCTGGCCCCCGTTGAACAGGCGTGGGAAGAAGGATCGGAACTCGTCAGCGATCTTGGTGAAGGTCTCCACGAACCTGTCTTCCATGAGACGATTCAGTTCAGTGGCCACCTTGCGCAAAGACAAAGCTGCCTTTTCCAGGTCCTCTACTTGCCCGACGAGGAACGTGTGTCTCTCGGACACCTGCTTGTACTCGTCAACGGTCTCCAGATCGACGGGGCCTAGTTGCCGGAGGCGTCTTCGCAAGTGTTTGATGTCGGCCTCCAAGCCGTGAGGCACCTCGGTCACGATGGGCAAGGACTTGAGCCTGGCGTCGATGTCCAGAGGTAGCTGCTTGGGCCAGTCGCCGGACAACGAAATGGTTTCCAGGTCGGCCTCGATACGCTCTTGCAGGTTGCGCAGCTCGTCCTCACACCGCTGGCGCTTCAGGACAGTTTCGTTGTGGGCAACCTCGTACTCCTCTAGCTTTCTGCGCCCGGCAGCCTCGCTCTTCTCCAAACGCTGCTGCTCGTGCTCATGCTCCGTCGATTGCCGTTCGGCTTCCGCGATTCTGGTGGAAAGCTCTTCGACCAGGACCCTCAACTCCTCAGTCTGCGTCGTGAGCGTGGCGATGCTCTCTTCCAACTCCTCCGCTTCGGCACCCAGCTCGGCGACGCGCCTCTCCTTGTCCTCGATCTGGGACTCGATCTGCTCGAGGGCGGCCCGATGCCCTGCCAGTGTCGCCTCCTGGCTCTCCTGGCTGCGCTCCAGTACGGCGATGGCCGTCTTCAGCCCCGCCAGCTTATCCCGGAGCGGGCCGAGGTCGAGTGTCTGCAGCCGCTCCTCCGTGGACTCGACGGCCTCGGCTGTCTCTCGCTCCTTCTGCCTAGTCGTCTCGATATGCTGCTCCAGCTCGTATTCCTTCTCCTGCAGGCTCTGAATCTCGTCCTGGAGCCTCTTGGCGGTCACCTCGTGCCATTCTAGCTCCTGTGCCGCCCGCTGTCTGCGCATCTCCCAGGAGCCTATCTCGTCCGCTTTCTTCCGAGACGCCTGGTCGAGTTGGTCGTGCTTGTCCTTCAGCTTGCCGATCTGGCCCAGCAATGCCTGCTGTCGCCTCTCCTCTCCATGCACCTCCGCTTCCAGAGTCCCCCTATCGTTCTCCAGCGCGGCGATTCGCTGCGGCAAGTCCCGACGTTCACGCTCGTGCGCCAGCAGCACGCTTCCCGACGTTTCGGACCCACCGGCCAGCGCGCCCGTGGTGGATACGACCTCCCCGGCCAGGGTGACGATCTGGAGGTCCGAGTGCTGCTGGTGCAGCTTGCGGGCGGTGGCCAGGTCCTCGACGATGAGGGTACTACCGAGGAGTGCTCCAAGCACAACATCGAGGCCCTTGCGGATACTCACGAGGTTGGCGGCGAGGCCCAGGACGCCTGTTGCGCGAGGTACCTTCTCAGGCCGGGCGCTCCTCAGAGCATCCACCGGTAGCAGCGTGACTCGACCGGCATCGCTATCTTGGAGCAGGTGTAGGGCTCGTTCTGCCTCCTGCCAGGTCTCGATCACGACGGCCTGCAAGAGGTTGCCCAACGCGGCCGCGACGGCGCGCTCCATCTCGGACGGAACGTCGATCACTTCGGCTACTGTAGCCACGATGCCCGGTAACTGGTCTCTCTTGCTCAGCAGCATCCGCAAAGCTTGAGAGTAGTCGGCGAGCTCACTCTGCGCTTTGACCAGGACCTCATGGTGTATACGCAGCCTGCTCAGATCCTGGCGCGCTTCATCGAGGCGCGCGGCCAGTTCCGCTTGTTTGTCCGACGATTCCTGCGCAGCGTCCTGCTTCTCCTTCTGTTCCTCCAGCACTGAGTGGAGTTCTACAGATATCTGATCGCGCTCTGCGCCCAGCGCCTCGATCTGTTCAGCGAGCTCCTGGAGCTGGTCCCCCAGTTGTTGGCTCGTCTCCTCGTGCTCGGTGCGCTGTTTATCTATCTCGCGCCGCCGCTCTCGAAACTGGGTGCGCCGGTTTCGCAGATCGGCCAGCGCCGTGGCGATCTGAAATGCGGCTTCCCTTCCCTCGGACAACACCGTCTCGAGCTGGCGTTGTTGCCTCTGGAGACCCGTCAACTCTTCCTCGACGGCCGCCCACTCCGAGTCGCGCTGGCGGCGCTCGGCGGCCAGGTGCTCCAGATCCTCCTCCAGCTCTAGTATCCTTTGCTGGCGGGCGTCGCGGCCCGCGCCCAGAGGAGAGAGCTCTTGCTGGATCTCCTGCCTGCGCTGGCCGATGAGTCTGTGCC
>DAOUEW010000170.1:0-3076 GCA_034430275.1 Anaerolineae bacterium
CGTGGCCTGATGTCGAACTGCTTGAGGAGCTGAGCCACGGACGAGGTTCGGAGCTCGTCGTTTTCCAATACGGCTATCTCTCTCTGGGGTAGGAGGGCAGGATCCAGGTGATCCGGTCCTCGGGGGGCACTGGAGTGAGGAGATATACGTCCACCCAGCGGTAGTAGCCCCGGGGCAATTCATCCTCGTCGAAGCACAGGTCGATGTGTCTACCTGACACGCCCAGGTCGCCAGCCAGACCGATACCATATCCAGGCACGTACATCCACGTCCCAAGCGGAATCACGTTCCTGTCCACCGCGATGATCCCCGTGCGTGCCTGTAGACCCATGTAGGTCCTGCCGTACCATGGTGCGTCCGGTGGGGTACCGGCTGTGGAGGCTGAGTAGGCCGTAGCCAGGGCCCTGAACTTTCGCCAGTAGGTCTTGGTGCCCTCAGCAGTTGATATCTCGCGGGTGGTGATTTTCGTTCCGTAGGCGATGATCTCGGTGGTGGGGGGAGTCTCTACCCACTCGTCTTCTGTCACGCGCTCCGACTCGGTGCCGTTCTCGTACACCACACGGACCAACCGCCTCTTGGTACCTGCTGCACCGTATTGGTCGACCCGCTGCTTGTCCAGATCGAGTTCCTGGTCGGGTTGCCACGTCGTTTCGAAGGGTATGGGCTCTTCTTCGAGCACAACCTGTTCCTGGACGCGGATGACCTGTACCGTCATGTTGTCGTAGACCACACTCTCCTTGTTGGGGATGGTGTAGTCCTTGTCTACGAGCTCGATGGTTTCCTGCTTCAACACTTCGTCAACTGTCTCGCCATGGCTGCGGGTCTTGATGCGGCGTCCGTCGGCCAGAATCACGAGCGGCTTGGAGCGCTGGATGTAGACCTCCAGGCCGGCTGAGATTTGCTCTCCCAGGGTGGGTATCACGCCATCGCCCAGGTAGAGGACGATGCCTTCCTCCAGCAGGGCCTGGCCCACGGTGGGGGCAGTGGTCTGCACCGTGACGGGTACTACGCCGTCGTGGACCGTGATGGGCACCGCTCGCAGGACTTCGATCTGCAAAGGACGCTGGTGCCAGAGGAGCGCCGGATTCCGCCCGGCCAGGTCTACGCGTGACTGACTGGGCAGCGGAGCCTTGGGATCGATGACCTCGTCGTCCAAGATGATGCGATCGTAGCGACTGAGGTTGATGCCCGCCTCCCGGAGGAAGTCCTCCGCAGTCCGGGCATGGGTTCGTAGTTCCAGTCTGCGTCCGTCAGCCTGGAGGGTGACAGGTTGGGCCTTACGAATGTCGATTTGGCCAGCGTCTGCGAGAGTTGCGTCCAGGGGCACCATTACAATGTCTTCCGAGGCTACAGGGATGCCCAACTCGTCCAGCAGGGCACCGACCGTGGTCTGGTGGGTACGCACCGTGAACGGCTGATCGTTGATCAGCAGGCTGACCTCCCGCTGCGTGGAGACGTAACCCAGGATCATGCCGTTGCCCACGACGAAGATCAGTACAATGGAGGCAAGGCCAGCCCGTGACAGCAGCCTCGTAGCTGGGACGGGGCTCCTGGCCGCGGTGGCGAAGTGCTCTTGGGTTGATGTGGCATCGGAGGGCATAGCAACAACCAGCAGGGCTTCACGTAGTATTCTGACGAAAAAAGGGGCCAGTGCCTGCGCCGGTCCCCTTTCTCTAGACTTGTGAAGCGGTCGTGCAACCTCCTTCGACTCGAACCCCCCGGCTTACCGGAGACAGTTAGCTCCAACCAGGTCGCCCTGCGGCGCCCAGAAGTGGCTACTTACCGCTGCTTCCTTCCGGACCTGACGGGGTTCGTAGGCTTCTGCCGCGCAGGACCCGGCCTTCAACGCTACTTATCCCCAGCAGTATCGCAAGGTTCAGAGCCTCAAGAAGGCTTTCGACCCCGCTATAGCGGATTACGGGTACAGGGCACCGCTAGCTCCCCGTCTAGCACGACCGCAACCATCATATCACGGGATGGAAACAAAGCCCAGGCGGAGAGGGCGGGATTTGAACCCGCGAGGCTTATCGCCTACACGATTTCCAATCGTGCGCACTAGACCGGACTATGCGACCTCTCCACTTACACTCATTATAGCATCTGAGAGTGCTTGCTTCAAGTGCCTTAGTGGCGGGGACTGCCGCTCGCGGGGAGAGCGGTCAGAGCTGAGAAGGTCCCCGGCGGCCGTATGTGCGGATGGGCGGTCCAGGAGCTGTACGAAGGATATGGCTGGTTGAATACATGCTGGGCGCCGAGTGGTGCAGTCGGTAGGTCAAAGGGGCATCCGCCCAGAGTGACGGACACCCCTAGTGGTTGAACTCGTCATCGCCTGGGACTAGAACGAGGACGACTCCGATCTGGTCCGCTACTCGACCGGCGCGGCCGCAGGGAGCTGCAGGACCTCGCCCATGGGGTCCCACTCGCCCTCCTGGCCGTTGAGTTCGTAGCTGCCCCGGCCTCGGAGATAGACCTTGCCGGTGCCCGAAGCGGTGAACTCGATCAGTCCTCCCGCCATCCAGACGGTCATCTCGTGTCCCGAGGCATTGATGGAGCCAGTCCATCCCAGGAAGACCGTGGCCCCCGTCTCGGGAATCTCCCATCTGTAGCCCTCTCCGCTGGCCTCGAGGGTCTCTCCGCTTTTCACCCAGACGATGCCAACACCATGGCCGTCGATCTGCACTTCGCCGCTGCCACGGAGAATAGCCAGACCTGCGCCCCTGGCGGAGAGAGTTCCCGTACCGCTGAACTCCTCGGCGCTGGCGGTCGAGGTCATCAGCAGCACGAGAGCGATGACTATCCCTACGACTACGATGCTTCTGCGTTTCACGTTGCCACCTCCTCTTGCTCTGGTGCTTCTTGCCACAGACCCGAGAGTCTTGCCCCGGGCTCTGCTAGCATTATGCCGGAGGTGGATTAAGTCCAGATTGCCCCACCGTAAGAGCTGCGCAAAACAAAGAAGGGTGGGCATGGGGTCCACCCTTCTTGACTGAAGTAACAAGCTTGCTGGTCTATTCTCCCTGTTTCGCGGCCTCTTCCTCCGCCAGAGATCTGCGGAGCACCTTGCCCACCATGGTCT
>DAOUEW010000171.1:0-2358 GCA_034430275.1 Anaerolineae bacterium
TACAAGGAAAACATCAGCTTGTCAAGTAGGTATCGACGACAACAGATCAAGAAGCGGGAAAGGACTAGGGATTGGCCCCCTTCCAGTAGCCTCCCTACCGCCCAAGACGCGAAGAGTCTAGCCGCGAAGCAGATGCATCTCACGCGGCTCGCCTCGCGCTAGAGGCCATGCCCAGGGGAGTGTGCGGCAATGACATGCAACGGAAGGGGGGATAGAGGCTCCTTTGTAGGCAGACGACCTCTATCCCCCGATAATTGAGAAACCTTGCTGCGGAGCAAGGGGGCGACTCAGTTGCGTTGGAGCGGCGGAAGGCTCCCCTGGGCTCTCAGCAAAGACCGTAGCCTCTTCAGTTCATCGAAGGGGATACCAACTCGCCCTATCCAACTATCGATTCTAGCACACGTTGGTCCGAATCAGGTCATAGCCTGGTCCAAGTATGGTCCAAATCGGCGGTCGGTGGCTGGCCTTGCGGCAGCGAGGGCAGCGTCACCATGGGGCTGGTGGGCGTGCCCGAGGGATGCGAGGCGAGGTGGGTGAGGGGACGACAAGGGCTGGACCGTAGCGGTCAGTATCGCCTGACCGGGGTATAGGGCTTGTGGAGCGAACGAGGTGAATGCCGGAGTCAACACCATCAGGCTGGGAGCTACGGCCTCAATCCGGTCAACATGGCGTCGATCATCGCATCCACGGCCTCATGGTACTCACGCTGCGCTGTTTCGTCGTCCACATCCATCAAATCGAAGCGCACCTCCGTGATCATTCAACGGAAGCAGTGGACTACGTGCTGGGCATCGACGGACCGCAGAGAACCCCTTTCCCTGTCTGGCCTCAGAATGGGATACCACGATGTCCCAAGACTCAGTCCAACTCCCAGTACCACAAGCGTAACTGACGGCTGATCCGGCTGCAAGCACCTACGACTGTCCGAAAAGCAGAAGTCGCCAAGCGCGCGAGAGGAACGGTTGCCGCCAGATCTGGTTGCCCGGTGCAGACAACATCCCCCCGTCGTAGACGATGAGAGTTAGACCGAGTCCCGGATGCACGACATCGCGTCCGGGCCCCGCATTCCTGCCGGGCCCGGACTGGTGAACTGCGCTAATCGTAGAAGCCGAAGTCCATCACCGCCTTCTTGAGTGCGTAGATGTTGAACACCGGCGCCTGAGGCGGCACGTCGCACCCGGCCATCAGAATGTAGCCCCCTGGCGCATCCTTGGCCTTCTCGATGCAGATCCTGGCAAGTTCGTACACATCCTGCCACGTGCCGTTCTGAATGACCTGCGGCTCGACGTTGCCCGCGATGATGTGCTGGTCACCGAACATCTCGATCGCGTCCAGCAGATCCACCTCATGGCCGAAGCTCAGGATGCCGCGGTCACCAAAGGGTACCTGTTTCCAGTAGGGCAAGTTCAAGTTCTGCTCCCCACAGATGTGGCAGAAGATGCTCCTGATCCCACGTGCAATAAGATGCTCGTGCAACTCCTTCTGGTAAGGAAGCGCAAATTCCTCAAACTGCTTGGGCGAAATGATCTGGTTGGCCTCTGAGGCCCCACCACCACCGCCCGACAAAGGATGGTCGGGAAAGCTGTCCACTGTGTAGTCGATCAGCTTCTTAGAGAAGTCGGTCACTTTCCGCAGCAGCATGTGGGCGACCTCTGGCTGCTTGATCGTCCACCTACATAACTGCTCCACCCCGCAGACATTGCCCGCAAAGGTGAACGACCCGATGGCCCACACCATCACGGGCATGCCGAACTGCTGCAGGATCCTATTGAACTCCATTGTCATCGGAATACTGCCCGCCGTCGCGGGATCAGGGATCTCCAACGCCTCCACCTCTTCCGGCGTCGTCGCGGGGAAGCGGGTTATCATCGGGGCCTGCTCAAACTCACCCTTCGGCATCCTAATCTCGCCGCCGAACTCCCACCCTCCGAAGGAGGCATACCCGAACATTGGCGCGCCATCATAGCCTATCAACTCCTGCGTCCAGATCTGGGCCCAGAAGCTCTTCTCGGGATCGTCATAGATGCGCGCGATAGGAATCCCCACGACCTTGGCGCAGAAACCGCCTGCAAACGGCAAGATAGGAATGTGATCGGGCCGCTGCCCCATCATCACCGCTCCCAAACGCTCCGCGGAAGTCATCGTCTCTCGCCTGGGTTGTGGTTGCTCTGCCATAGTTGCTTGTCCTTCCCGTGTCGCTATGACACGTCTAGGCCTTGCCCATCTCCCTCAATCGGCTCACCATCTGGATCGCCTCTTGCACCGCGTTCGCTGCGTTCGGCGCGTATCCATCTGCTCCGTAGTTGTCCGCTACCTCCTGCGAGATCGGCGCTCCCCCCACCATGATCAGCGCATCCG
>DAOUEW010000172.1:0-10905 GCA_034430275.1 Anaerolineae bacterium
TTGATCATGGCCTCGAAGGTGCCCCACATCTTCAGCCCGTACTCCGTAGGATCCCTATACTCAACCTCTGCGGCATCGCAGACTAGATGGGCCAGGTCGACGATCGGCAGGTCGCGCCCGCTCTTCTGCACCGTCACCCGGAACTGCACCTCGCAGCACGGGCAACAGGCCACAAGCGCCTCGGCTCCGGTAGCCTCTGCTTCTTGCAGTCGAATCTCGCCTATCCTCTGCGCCGCAGGCGGATCGGCCACCAGGGTGAGCACCGAGCCGCAGCAATGGGCTTCCTCGCGGTTGCGCTCCATCTCGACCAACTCGATGCCAGGGACGGCACGAATAAGTTCACGAGGTGGCTCATAGATACCTCCCGCTCGGCCCATGTGACAGGAGTCGTGCCAGGTCACCTTCTTGTTCAGCGGACGGGTGAACTCCAATTCTCCCGAGCGTACCGCATCGGCCAGAACCTCGGAATAGTGCTTGGCCTCAAAAGGGTAGTCAATGCCGAGCTTCTCTGCCCACTGGGGATAGTACACCTTCCACGATAGCCAGCAGGCCGGGCAGGACGTAACCACCGTCTTGACCCCCTTCTCTTTCATCCCATTGATGTTGTGGCGCATGATCTCTTCGAAGGCATCCCACAAACCCGCCACTAGCATAGGGATTCCACAACAGGCCTCACCGTCGCCCATGTAGGTGAACTCGATCCCCGCCTTCGTCAGCAGACAGGTCGTGGCCTGGGCGATATCCTGCTCCACGAAAGAGGCGGTGCAGCCGGCGAAGTACCCGATGTCGGCCCGCTCCTTGACCCGGGCACGCACATCTTCCTTCATCCAGTCAGCCCGATCCTTGCTATAACTAGCCCAGATGTTGCGTTCCTTCCGCAGGGATGCGGCCATGACCTCGAAAGGAGGAAAAGTCAGTCGATCCTCGTCATGTATCAGTTTGCCGCGCATTTTCAGCCAGGACGGCTCGATGGGTAACTCTAGCGGGCACTTGACGTTACATACCTCGCACGTAGTGCAGGCCAGGAAAGCATCCACCATCTTCTGATTGAACTCGGCATGTCCCTCCATCACCTGACGCAGGTAGAACCATCTCCCCCTAGGTGCCTGGGATTCCCAGCCTCTGCCATAGAACTGATCGCATTCGGGCACACAGGCACCGCATTGGGCGCACGCGTAGGCATACCAGGCGACATCGCCAGGGATATCCTTCTTTGCCTCGAAACGCTCCCCTAGAGGGGACCTGGCTGCATTGCCGAAGGGTCGCGCCAGGGGCTCGAAGGCTTCCGCTAGGCTCATGAAAGTCCCAAGGAGGCCGTTGCTCAGTATCTTCCCTGGATTCATCACCTGGTTGCGGTCGACGCTGGCTTTGAAAGCCCTTAAGGCGGCCAGCCGCTCTCTGCCCAGCACCTTCTCCGCCTCCCGGGCGAAGTACAAACCGCTTGCATACGGGCGCCCCCCGTGGGCCTTGGCGATCTTGATCACCGACAGGGCCAGGACGAAGGCCATATTGAATCCGAAGCTCCGCTCATCGTGAGGAATGAAGCCCAGGAGCACCACCTCACGCCCTCTTGCGAGCATCCCCTCCAATACCAGCGGTTGCTTGACCTTCTCGTCGATTTCAGTCAGAAGAGCGCTCAGTTCTTCTAGGGGCACCACCACCTCAGTGGGAATGAGAGATGGTCCCAGACGCTTGACTTTCATCACAGCGAACCGTTCTAACCATTCCTGGTCGGCCAGCCCTTCCTCCAGTACCTGCGCGCCCTGGGCGGCGATGATCCCTCTCAGTGGCTGAGCCACCTCATCCCTCCGGAAACTGGGGTACACAAAAAGAGCTATGTATTCCTCAGGCAAGAGTGGCCTCTTTTCCTCCGCTTCCACTGGTTCGCCGTGCTCCAACTTGGGCGGGAACTGGTTCTTCAGCCTGGACATTTGCGGGTTCGAGAAACTGACCGACCAGAGAGGAACCCCCTGGTCAGCGATTGCCTGCAAAGCGGCTGTCAGGTGGGCTGGATCAGCGAAACGAGCTCCTATCACCTCTTCATTCTCAAGCTCCCTCACACACAGGGTTACTTGCGAGATCAAGCCGGTTATGCCCTCCGCATCGCTAATCAGGCTCAGTTCATCAGCAGTGAACTGTCTGGCTTCTTCGGTGGGAAGCACGACCCTCGCCGAGACTACGTTCTCCCGAAACCAGCCGTATTCGAAGCCACCATAGCCCGCACCTCCCTGAGCCAACCATCCCCCCACCGTAGAGGAACGAGCACTGGAGGGATAGACACATAGAGCCAGATTATGCTTGGCCAACTCCCGTTCCAGATGGCTCCAGATTACCCCAGGCTCGACAGTCACCGCAAGGTTGTCGCTGTCTATCTCTAGGACGCTGTGCATCTCGAAGAAATCCACCACCAGGCCGCCCTTCACCGGCAGCACGCCGCCATATCCAGAGGTAGCCATGCCTCGCGGCACCAGGGGAGTCTTCTCGGCGTTCGCCACCCGCACCAAACCCAACAACTCCGCCTCGCTCTGGGGTCTGACCACAGCAGCAGGCATGGTGTTGCCCACCAAGGGACGCACAAGTTTCGGAAAGACGCCTACGTCATGGCTGTAGAGATGCCGCTCGATGGGGTCAAAGGTGACCCGGTCCCCAAAAGTGTGCCTCAGTTGTCCTTTGAGTGTACTCGAAAGCTCTCGCACTTTAGTCACCTTCCTGTATAGATCCTCGGGCATTCCCCGACATCACGATCTGCAGCAACTCCCGGTTCACGGTCTCCAACGGTTCCAACCCTGTAGGATGTGCACTGACTCGACGCTGATCGGGCGAGAACCCCCCTCGTCCTTTCCACATCCTCCATCTCTGCGGGCTCGCCGGTCCCCGAGCCGGTGATAGTGAGCGCATCGGCCAGTCCCCGACAGGCGGCGTCCCTCGCCGCCTGCTCGATGCTCCGATCGCCCAACGGTACGGCATGCTCGGTCGAGACATCAGCGAGAGCCTTCACCCGCACGAGGACGTCGCCCCAGCACCAATGCCCAGAGCGACCATGGCCCACTGTGCACATCTGTGCCCAGTCCGGACCCGGCTCACACCACAGTTGACAGCGAGCAGACGTTCCGTTAGACTACAATAGCACTTGGATTACTTTCTCGCCAGGGGACTACGTCGCAAAGCAGCAGGTGAGACCCATGCCAGATCTCGCAACCCAGCTCGTGATCGCCCTCTGCGTGCTGCTCACGGTCTGGTACGTCGTAGGCTGGCTCCTGAACCGTAGGCGTGGAGAGCGCTTGCTGGAGTGGCTTGTACGGGCTTTGCGGGCCAGTGGCGACCAGACGACCGTCGCCCGTCTGGGCACGTCCGGATTCCAGGTGAACGTCAACAAAGCTCGGGCCCCCTTCAAGGCCATCGAGGCCACTGTCCTCCTGCAGCCCAGAGAAGTACTCCTGCTCTGGATCCTCAACCGCCTGCGGGGCCGCACCGACTCCCTAGTCCTCAGGGGCACTCTGCGTACACCCCCGCGAGGTGACGTCGAAGTGGCAAACAAGAAGGGACCCCTGGCTAGGCGACTGATGAAGGGTATCGATGAGAGCGGCTGGTCCCGTCAGGACACGCCCAGTGGCCTGATTGTGGCCTCCCGGGGCAAAGCAGGCGAACAGCAAGCCCACGCTATCTCTCACCTCTTACAGGATCCGACCCCTCGTCTGGTGAGGCTATCTCTCAGCAAGAAAGTCCCTCACCTCCTGGCGAATCTCTCCCTGGCTGGAGTGGATGAGGAGACGGTGACCCTCCTCATCTCATCTGTGCGGGATCTGGCCCAGGCCGTTGCGCCTACCCGCCGCTGAGACAGCCCGAGCTTTCAACGTGCGCGCTCGTCGCTACCCCCGCTTTTCTGCTCGCCGAGGAGCCGGCCTGTGGATTGCCTCCTCTCCAGCGCTGCGCTGGCGCGCTGGGCGTACGGAGACGGGGGCCAGGCATCGATAGTCTGGTTGAACTCTCGCACGGCCCGGCTCTCATTGCCCGCCCGCAGGTAGGCCACCCCCAGGTTATAGTGACACGCCGCTTCATGCTTGGGAGGTAAGTCCTCCCCCCATTTCTCCAGGACCTCCTCCAAGACACGAATGGCTTCATCCAGGGCTCCCACGCGCACCAGCACAGCGCCGTAGCTGATCAGAGCAGACAGAAGGGCAGGAGAATCGGGCCCCAACCGCATAGCCAGCCGGTACAGAGACAGAGCCCTCTGATGGTATCCCCACGAAGAGAGCAGATTTCCCAGGTCGACCAGCGCCCGGCAACGCATGGTGCTCACATACAGGAGGATCACGAAGATAACGGGATGCGGAGACACGCCGGTCAAGTCGGAAGCGGCGATGAATAGGGCGGTGAGCACCAGCACCACTGCCACGAGCTGGAGCGAGGGCTCTTCCTTCCTCAACACGGGCATGCCGCCGAAGATGAGGATGAACAGTAGAGCGATCCCGATAGTGAGCAAGTGGGGGTTCACTTTCTCCTCTTCAAACCACGCCCCTGCCATCTCTCATTAGATGGCAGGGGCTCGTCTACTGGAAAACGCCTCTCTCAGCTAAACATGGCCTGAGCCGTACGCCCCAGCATCTCCACGCCGCGTACCTCTGTCTCAAACAGGGGGACGACGGCCCGCACGTCCGGGAAGCTGCTCCAGATTTCCTTCATGTATTCCTGCTGCATTTTCAAACGGTTCTTCACGAAGTCCGGCGCCTGCTCTTCGACCGCAGCCTCCTCGATCATCATGTTCACCACCACACCACCCACAGGGATGCCGAAATCGCGGAACCAGGCGATGAAGCGCTTGATCACCGCGATAGGCAGAGCTTCGGGCAAGGTCACGAAGAAGAAGGCCGTCTTCTGGTCATCGGTCAAGAGGTCCTTGGCCCGTCCCATACGCTCCCGAAATTGCAGGAGGTATTCGAGAAGAGGGTCCTTCTGCTGCTTCTTCTTGCTGTAGGAGAGCAAGTCCCTGAGGCTCATGGCCTCCTCGCGGCTCTTGAGCATCTTGTTGACCCACATGGAGTAGACGCTGGACATGCCCAAGAGACGCCTGGCATTGGCCGTAGGCGCGGTGTCGAAGACGTAGGTCTCGTACTCGTCCTCGAACATGAGATCGATCATGTTCTCGAACATGGCCGACTCCTCGAAGGCCGGGTTCATGGTGGCCGACTCCACGAACTCGTCGGCTTTGGTCTTGACGTCGGCGTACTTGAGGAACCAACTGATCTTGTCACGGATCTCGATCTTGGACTTCTCGATCGTGTCCCTGGTATCGATCTCGTAGGCGTAGAAATCGTCCACCCCCTTTACCAAAGTGGGCCTCCCAAAGACGTCCTGATCCAGCATGCTGGTCAGGCTGTGCACGGGGTTGGTCGACGCCAACAGCGTACGCTTGCCCTGACCGGCGAACCACAGGGCCGAGGCCCCGGCCAGTACCGTCTTCCCCACCCCACCCTTGCCTCCGAAGAAGACGTATTTCATGTCCGTGTTCTCACCAAAGAACTGCCGCATTGTCTTGTCGATCATCGCGCGCCTCCGAACATCTCCTCGGCCATCTGCTGGATCATCTCCAGGCCGGTTATGTCTCGCTCGAACTCCGGGACATGAGCCAGCACCTGGTTGCCGAATTGCCCGTCTATCCTCTTCAGTGCGCCTTCCTGCATCTCCAGACGATGGCGCAGGTATTCGGGGATGTTCTGCGTCGCTAGCTCAGCAGGGAGAACACGGTTGACCACGTACCCGCACAAGGGCACCTGGAACTTGGCAAAGAGCGTGGCCGCCTTCTGTGTGTCGAGGATCGCCATCTCCTCAGGAATGATCACGAAGAAGAAGGCAGTCTTCTTCTTGTCGGTCAGGATGCTCGACGAGGTATTGATCCGGTATTTGATGTCTTGCAGTTCCTTGAGGATGAGGTCCTCCTCGGACTCCTTGTCGCGTTGGACCACGGCTGCCACCTGCTGATACTCCTGCATCTCCTCACGCAGCCTGGTGATCTTGTCGATCCAATCATCGTAGACGCTGGCCATGCTCAAATAGTACAGGGCGTGGCCCAAAGGGACCAGGTCGTAGATGTAGTAGTCGTACTCCCTACCGACCACGATGTCGACCACCTTGTCGAAGATGGCGCTTTCCTCCATCGCTGGCTCGGCAGCGGCCGCCTGGATATAGCTCTCGATCTCCTCCGGTATCTCGTCCAGGCCGTACATGTCGAAGATCTTCTGTCGTATTTCTTGCTGGTACTCCTTGATGCGCTGATCGGCGTCGATCTCCTGGGCGTAGAGGTTCGGCATGATCTCCACCGCCCCCTTGCCGAAAATGTCCCGCTCGAAGATGTCGGTCAGGGAAGCCTGGGGGTCCACGGAGAAGACCAATACCTTGTAGCCCTGCTTGGCCAGCCAGTACGCCGTGGCGGCCGAGAACGTGGTCTTGCCCAGCCCCCCCTTGCCGCCAAACATGACGTAACGGCGATCCGGAAAGTCTTCAAAGATCCTTGCTAGCGAAATGGTGATCACCTCCTTGCTGTGTAGACCCACCAGCAGGCATACACCAAACACCCGCATCGGTCCCCGGGTCTGCCAGGATAGGGCCTCTAGGCCAGCGCGTCTGTCAGATCTCGCTCCCTCAACATGCGGCGCTTCCAGGTGGATATCTGAGGTACAACGTAGGGCAGCAGCCGCAGCGAGTAGTAGGGCGGCAAGATGGGCACGCCCAGCAGGTCGCCCATGGTGATGAGGATAAAGAGATGCTCCATACTACCCCGCGTCTTGAGGGCGAAGCGGGTCATGTCGTGGCCGGCCATGCCGTATACGAAATCGATGGCACCCACGGCCAGCCTCTTGAGGGCACTCATTTCTTGTTCTTCTGGCACTTGACTACCTCCTGATGGTATTCGGTCCTCGCACGGACCGCTCAACCGATTTGATCTGTAAGGTCTCTCTCCCTCAACATGCTGCGTCGCCATGTGGGGAGCATGGGCACGATGTAGGGCAGGAGCCGCAGGGAATAGTAAGGGGGCAGAATTGGCACACCCAGCAGGTCGCCGAAGACCACCAGGATGAACAGGTGCTCGACGTCAGCCCGGGCCTTTCTGAGGCTGCGCACCATGTCGTAGATGGTCATCCCGTAGATGATCTCACCACAGGTACGCGCCACTTTTCGCAGGCGATCTAGTTTCGCCACTGTTGCGGCCACTCTCATACCGCACCCTCTCTGGCCGTCTTCCGAAGTGCAGACAACCCGATAAGGTGCGTAGAAGCGGGAGAGCCGGAACCGGCTCTCCCGCCATCCGGTTCGAGTTCACGCCCGCTAGGCTTTGGCCGTCGCCTCCTTCCGCGTGCGCTGTATGGCACGCCAGCCATCCCACACCAGCACGAGTGCCGTCACCACCAGCATCAGGCAGATGAGCCCGATGAGGCCGGTGGCGAAGGCCCCCTGCATATTGCCAGCGGCCAGGGCGGCCGGCGCTTTGACAAGGTTGGTATAGGCAAGATAGAGCAGCGCGCCGATGGTCGTAATGATCATGAAGATCGCTGGGTACAGCGCCCAGGCGTGGCTTCTGCCCTCCGACATCAGCCACAACGAAACCAGCAGCAGGGCCAGACCAGCCATCAACTGGTTTGCGCCGCCAAAGGCCCCCCAGATGGTCAGCCAGGGGATGACCAGGACGAAGATGAACGTCAAGATCAGTGCCACGGCGCTTCCCACGTGGACGTTTCTCATCACGGGCACCGAGTCACCCAGCATCTCGGCGCTGGCCACCCTCATGAAGCGTACCACCAACTGCATGATGGTGATGGCCATGATGGTCAGGAACACCGAGCCATAGGCCGTGCCGAACGCCACAGGGACGCCGATGTGGCTCAGGAAACTGGCTAGACCACCCGCGAAGACCGCCAGCGCCGCCCCTGCGCCGCCGGCATCCAGGTATCCCTGCCAGCCTCCGAGGGCGACCGTGGCGGTCAGGAAGGCCATGATCGCGAACGCAGCCTCCATGAACATGGCGCCGCCACCCACCGGCAGCGCATCGGTCTCCGACTCCAACTGGCGAGCCGTGCCGGAGGTGGACACCAGGCTATGCCAGCCCGAGATGGCCCCACAAGCAATGGTGACGAAGAGCATGGGCCACAACGGCCCGCTGGCGGTCGTGAACTGGGTGAAGACTGGAAAATCGCCCATTCCCGGATGCCAGATCACCAGGCCGATCACACCGCCCACCATCCCCAGCGTGACGATCCAGAAGGATACGTAGTTGACCGGCTGGGCGAAAGACCAGATGGGCAACACCGAGCCCAGGTAGCAGAAAAGCAGCATGAGCAGGGTGCCGATCACCGCGGCCTGGGTATTGCCCAGGAAGATGATCGGGGACTCCGCGCCGCCGTAGATGGCCGAGATGAAGTTAGTAACGACCGGCAGCGTGCCCACCCAGATCCCGACGAACGTCAGGCCGACAGTGATCACAGTGGTGAGAATGATATTCTGCTTCCACTTGTAGGTCATCTGGCCGGCCAGGACGCCCATCACCACCAGAGCGATCATCCCGAAGGGCACCTTCGTGTTGGTCATGAGCACCTTGCCCACTGCGTTGCCAAACGCCCCCATGATCAGCAGCAGGTAGAAGTAGATGAAGATCATGAGGATAGTGCGCGCGCGGGGCGAGATGAGCTTGTAGCTCAGCGCGCTCATGGTCTCCCCATCACGGCGCGCGCCCATGATCAAAGCGCCGTAGTCCTGCGCCCAGCCGATGAAGAAGACGCCCAGCAGGATCCACAGCAGTGCAGGTAGCCAGCCCCACTGCACCGCGATCACGGGCCCGGTGAGGGGGGCCAGAGCGGCCACAGACTTGAACTGGTAACCAAAGAGCACACTCCGGCTACAGGGCATGAAGTCCACCCCATCCATGTACATCTTGGCTGGACAAGCCCTGGCCGGGTCAGGCTGGATGATGCCGCGGTCGATGCGCCGCGCATACCATCCGTAGCCGATGCCAATCACCAATGCTCCCACTATGAGTACGATGATCGAATTCATCTCCTCGGCCTCCTTTTCCCGCTTGTACACGGGAGTTCAACTCATGACGTTGAACCGCACCTTTGACCTTGGCAGGCCATTTGAGACAACGATAGTCGCCCTCGATCACCCCCTTTCCTGTCCTCACTGCTCTTGCCGTGGAAAACTGACTTCTCCATCGCCTTTGCTGGTCAGGTCGGTAGGGAATGTGTGGAAGAGACGGTTCTGGCAAAGACCCGCTGATGCATGCTAACTGCAGTACATGCTTTCTGGATGGGTTTCCCATCTGTGATTATACCTCGAATAGCCATTCACGTCAAGTATTCCGGTAACATTATCATTTGAAAGAATGGCGGAGACGGCACCATGCGCAATCACCCGGCACATGCTTGACACCCTGGGGTGCGGAAATGTCACGTGTGCCCTCTCCGGTCAGGCGCACGAAGAAAGACGGACTTGCGAACCCACCCTATGCTGAGGTGTCTCCAGCCTCGCCGGGGGACGTGATGGCCGAGGCCGACGCTGGCTCCCCTTCAAGCATGGAAGCCAGACCCGGACCCTCTCGACCGACTGCGCATTGCTCACGGACCGCATTCCCTGGGGCATATTCGCGTCCAGCAGCATCGTCCTTGGCCGCAGGAGCGCACCTCCTGGAATGATCGCAGCGTCTCGGTCGCGAAAGAACCAGTCTCCGGGCATAGCGAGAACACCGGCGCTTCCGCTGTGAGACGACCGTGCGGCCCGTAGCCGCACAGCTCGTAGCGTGACGCTTGGTTAGTGCACCGCCGGTCTGGTATAATTCCGCAGCCACAGCGGGAAAAGGTCGGGGCCACTGCCCGATGCCCGGCGAAAGGCGGCGAACCCTCAGCAAGATGAGCAGATTCATCAGAGCACCCAGGTTCGACTGGGGCTACACTCTCGTTTTCGTCCTCTCACTGCCCGTCCTCTGGCCTCTAGTGGGGACAGCCTATCTGAGTTCCCACGACGGGCTCCATCACCTGTACCGCCTCGTGGACCTGGACTGGTGTTTGAGGGGCGGCGTCCTCTACCCTCGCTGGCTGCCCAACATGGGCTTTGGCTACGGCTATGCGGTCCTCAACTATTATGCGCCGCTCAGCTACTACGTAGGCCAGGTCTTCCACGTCTTCGGAGCCGGCTACATCGATGCCATCAAGGTAACCTACGCGTTGGGTTTCGTAGGTTCCGGGCTGACCATGTACCTCTTCGCGAAGGAGCACCTGGGGCGTATCCCAGCTATCCTGGCCGGGCTGGTCTATGTCTACCTGCCCTACCACCTGGCGGACGCCTACGTCCGCGGCGCGCTGGCAGAGTTCCTCTCCTTTCCCTTCTTTCCTCTCATCCTGTGGTGCTTCCACAAGCTGCTGACGGAGAAGCAGCTGCGCTACGTCGCCTGGAGCGCCCTGTCATTGGCGGGGTTGGTCGTCACCCACAACCTGATGACACTCATCTTCGCGCCGCTCTTGGTGGCCTACATCGGGCTGATCTGGCTCAAAGAACGTGATCTCAAGGTGCTGGGCCTGGTTGCTGTGTCCCTCACCCTGGCCTTTGGCCTATCCGCCTTCTACTGGTTCCCAGGCTTCGCGGAATCGAAGTGGGTGCGGCTGGGGTTGGTAGGTCCTCGGGCCACGGACTACATCCCCAAACTGATCACCATGGCCGACTTCTTCTCGCCCTACCTCCTGTACAGTTACTTCCCCGAGCAGGGGGTGTGGCTGGAGCACCCCATCAGTTGGCTTCAGTTCGGGCTGCTCTGTGTCTCGCTGGCGGTGCCGCTGCGGCTGCGGCACCCCTCGTGGACTCAGGCGCGTAGACACGTCCTCTTCTTTCTGTGCGCGACCTTCGTGTCCCTGTTTATGCTCT
>DAOUEW010000173.1:0-2860 GCA_034430275.1 Anaerolineae bacterium
GCCTTCATCGGCGTCCTGGCTATTCCCGTGGTCTTCTGGCTGGCCAAAGAGCTCTTTGCCCGCGAGCAGAGTCCGCCGCCTCTCCTACCTCTGTTGTCCGCTTTCTTCGTGGCCACTTCGTACTGGCACATCATCTACAGCCGCGCCGGGCTGGAGGTAGTCAGTCTGCCGCTCTTCTCGTGCGCCGTGATCTATTTCCTCTGGAAAGGGATACGCACCGGGAGCAGGCGTGCGTTCTTGATCTGCGGCCTGCTGTTGGGAGCCAGCCTCTATTCCTATCGGGGGGCGCGCTTTCTGCCCATCCTCCTCACTCTCTTCTTTGGGGGCTGGGTCCTCGCCAGCAGGGACTTCCGCCGGCGCCACCTCGTGAACCTGGTCCTGGTGGCGCTGGTGGCGGCGATCGTGTGTCTGCCCCTGGGCGTCTACGCCGTAGTCTACCCAGATGTCTTCTTCGCACGTGAGATGCACGTCTCCATCTTCAATCCAGACTGGGGACGCGGCTCGCCTGTCCAGGCCTTCGGCGTAGCTCTCGTCAAGACCATGGGTATGTTCAGCTTTCGAGGTGACCCCCAGTTCGACCGCAACCCCGGACAGAGGGCGGTGCTGGACCCCATAAGCTCGCTATGTTTTCTAGTTGGATTGGCCATTGCGCTCTGGAAGTGGCGACAGGCCAACTATCTGTTCACGGTGGTTTGGTTCTTGGTCATGGCCCTGCCCGGTGCCTTCACTGCGGAGGCCCTTCCTCACTTCCATCGCGGCATAGGTGCTCTACCGCCACTGTGTCTGTTCTGTGCCCTGGGAACGGAGCGTGTGAAGGACTGGCTTCGAGCGAATCTGCCCTGCAGAGGGGCTCGGGCGATATCCTGGGCAGTCCTATGCTTCGTACTGGTCTCCACTACGATTCTGAGTGTCAAGGACTACTTCCTCCCCTGGCAGCGGCGCCTCAACAATGACGTGATCATCGGCAGCGATTACATGGAAGCAGCAGAGCTCATGAACGACACTCGCATTCCAGATGGCCTCTGGATCCTGCCCGCTTCCACCCTGCGACCGCGCAACCTGCCCTACTACGAAGTAGGTTTCCTCTACGATGGCCCCGAGCCCCAGTACACACTGACAGTGGACGAGTCCACCGCCCCCGAGGAATTGACAGAGATCTGTCAGGGGTATAGTCAAGCCGCGGTCATCAACTGGAAGCAGTACGTCCTGGAGGAAGCCTATCTCTCCCTGAACTCAGACCCCAAAGGACTGCTCGATTTCCTCTTCAGGAAGTACGGTGCCCTCGTACGAAGCGAAGCGCACAACAGCTTCGATTTGGTGACGTACACCCTGCCCAGCTTGCCTCAGTTCTCCATCGCGGACTCTTTCGAAGAGCTGGGGCTTGATTTCGGGGGAGAACTACGGTTGGAAGGCGTAGCTTTCGGCGGTTCGTCCTTGCACGCGACGAGCTCGGCCGACGAAGTGGAGCGCAAGGTCCTGCCCTCTGGTAAGGAGGGATGGGTAGTCCTGCAGTGGAAGTCCCTGCAAGATCTGGGCAGGAACTACAAGGTAGGCGTGTATCTGGTCGACAGCCAAGGACGGACTGTCGGGCAGGTGGACAAACTGCTCTTGAGCAACGACCTCGAACCCACGTTCAGATGGTTCACGGAGCAACTCGAAATCGACTACTATAGCCTGCCCTGCGTGGCAGCCACTCCGCCCGGTATGTACTCTGTCCAGGTGACGGTCTATGACACCGAGACCATGGAGAGGCTCCAGGTGCTGGACCCGGAGACGGGCTCGCTCAAGAGCAGCATGACCGTCGGCACCATGGAGGTTATCGAACCCCTGACTCCGCCCACCGTCGATCCGATGGAGCCAACTGCTCCCACCAGCAGGGACGTGGCGCCTGGCCTTGAATTCCTGGGCTACGATTTGCCCGTGACTGTGGCCAGCCCTGGCGAGCTAGTGAGACTGGCCCTCTACTGGCGAGCGGTCGAGGATGTGCAGAGCGATTACCTCCTGTCGATACGGTTGACCGACCAAGAGGGTGTCGTGTGGTTCGAGCAGAAAGACCGCCCTGTGGATGGCACATACCCCACCACGGAGTGGGACGAAGGCGAAGTGCTCAGAGACTGGCACGATCTGGCTCTGCCTCCCGACGCTCCACAGGGTCGCCACGCGCTCGTGTTGCAGATCCTGGAGGACAGCCGGGTGCTGGGAGAGTTGCAGCTAGGACATCTCGACGTGCAGGGGCGATCACGCAATTTCGCTATTCCGACGGTCGAGTTCCCCATGGAGGCCAGAGCCGGCGAAGGGGTGCTCTTCCTGGGCTATGACCTGGCGGTGAACCGGCTGACTCGGGGGGAGCCCCTGGAGCTCACCCTCTACTGGCAGGCTCTGGAAGAAATGGGGGTCTCCTACACGGTGTTCACCCACCTCCTGGACGCCGAGGAACGCGTCTGGGGCCAGGCCGACAGTATTCCACTGGGTGGAGAGGCTCCAACGACGAGTTGGCTACGAGGGGAGGTCATCACTGATCGGTACGAGATCGTCGTGGATCCCGAGGCACCTCCAGGTTCCTACGTCATCGAGATCGGCATGTACGACGCAGCAACTGGGGAACGGCTTCCCATCTTCGTGGACGACCAACGGTTGGAAGGGGACCGGCTCTTGCTGGGAGCAATCCAAATCGCTCCTTAGACGCGCCTGTAGTGTGGAGAAGCATGATCAGCAGCGAATTGCGCAGCCGAGCGTTCTATACTCTTGCCGCCTTTTCCCTCCTGGCCCTATCCCTGGCCTATCAGGTCAAGACTCCCCTTCAGATCGACCTGGGTACCGGCGACGATGCTCCTCTTCTTCGGAACTTCTACGATGCAGA
>DAOUEW010000174.1:0-3452 GCA_034430275.1 Anaerolineae bacterium
GCGCGCGCGGAGGACCTTGAGCAGGTTCCCTTTCCAATACGTACGGGCACCAGGCCGAGGATTGAACGCTCTGATCCGATACCAGATGTCTGCCGCAGGCAACGCCCAGTCTAGCACGGCTTCCTTGTTGGAAACGGGCCTGGTGTAGGTAGCCTTGGAGTTATCCTGCGGTCGAGCTTCGATGGCCCCGTCCAGCCACCGAGGCAGGGTATCGACGAGGAGCTCTGCGCCCAGCGTGGCCAGCGTATCCTCCAGGGAACCGGCCGTGTCTTCGGCACCTATCTCGACCGTGCGCTGCGCCAGGATGGGACCGGTATCCATCCCTTCATCCATCAACATGATGGTCACGCCCGTCTCCTCCTCGCCAGCCAACAAGGTGCCAGCGATGGGCGACGCCCCCCTGTGCTTGGGCAGGAGCGACGGATGGACGTTGATCACCCCGCTGGGCGGAATGTTCAGCACCTCCGGGCGGAGTATCTGGCCGAAAGCCGCCACCACCATCACCTTAGGCTCCAGGTCTCGTAGCTCAGCGACCGCCTCCGTGCTGCGCAATGACTCGGGCTGGACCACGCGCAGCCCCAACTCCAATGCTGCCTTCTTCACCGCCGACGGGGTCAGCTCGCGCCCCCGTCTGGCGGGCCGATCCGGCTGGGTCACGACACCCACCACCTCGTAGCGCCTCGCCAGCGCCTCCAGCGAAGGCACAGCGAAGGGCGGTGTCCCCATGAAGATCACTCTCTCTCCCACCTCTCACCTCGCAACGCCACGATTCTAGCACAGCTACACCTCTACTTCAAGACTTGACTTCCGTGCAAGAGGTGGTACAATGCTGGTGGTTTCCGCAGCGGCGAAAGTGCGGGGACAAGCCGGTAATCCGAACGACCCAGGTCAGGCAAAAGGGCGAGGTCGGTGATAGCCTCGCTCGTCGTTTCGTTGCCTCGGAGATTCCCAGGAGGCGCCCCTTGACGGGCATCCTAGCAAAGTGGCACGTCCATCCCCCACTGTCGGACTCCTGCCTGTCGCGTTTTCCTGACCTTCCCCCACTGCTTGTACAATGCCTGTTCAATCGTGGCCTCACAACCGACCGCGAGATTCGACGCTTCCTGTCCGCCGAGTGTGAAGAGACGGACCCCTTCCAGATTCTGGGAATAGCGGATGCTGTGACCAGGATACGCCAGGCCATCCGCTCGGGGGAGTTGATAGCAGTCTACGGCGACTTCGATGCCGACGGCGTGACCGCCACGGCCCTCCTTACAGAGACCCTCCACTCCGTGGGGGGCAATGCGATTCCTTACATTCCCCATCGCGTCGATGAGGGCTACGGACTCAACTCGGATGCGGTACAGCGGTTGGCCAAGCGGGGCGCAAGCCTCATCGTCACCGTGGACTGTGGCGCACGTGCAGTACCGCAGGTGGAGCAGGCAAGTAGATTCGGCGTGGACGTCATCGTCACCGACCATCACTCCCCCGGCGAACACCTGCCGCCCGCCGTGGCGGTGGTCGACACGCAGAGAGAAGACTGCTTGTACCCCTTCAAGGGGCTCTCGGGCGTCGGCATCGCCTTCAAACTGGCCCAGGCACTCTTGCTGGTGAGTCACGAACTTCCGCTGCGAACGGAGCGCGACAGACTCGAGGAGGAGCAGCTCCTGGATCTCGTGGCTCTGGGCACCATAGCCGATCTCTCGCCCTTGATCGGGGAGAACCGCTGCCTCGTGCAGAAAGGCCTGGCTCAGTTGGCCCTGGCGCGCCGTCCGGGTCTCAAGGCCCTGATGGAGGAAGCCCACGTGGCGCCAGCCAATGTGAACGCGGCAACCATCGGATACGTGTTGGGCCCGCGTCTCAACGCCGCGGGGCGTATGGACCATGCCATGCTCAGCTATCGGCTCCTCACGGTATCCTCCGCCTCGCAGGCCGCTGAACTTGCCGCCCTGCTGGAGCAGAAGAACCGCATCCGCCGAGACGTGACCACGGCAACTCTGGAAGCGGCCCGGCTCCAGGTCTCGGAGCAAGGGGATCAACCAGTGCTGTTCGCAGTCGGCAGCGATTTCCACGAAGGGGTGCTGGGATTGGCGGCACAGCGTCTTTGCGAGGAGTACTATCGCCCATCCGTCGTGACCAGGACAGACGGCGAGGAGAGTGTCAGTTCAGCCCGCAGCGTAGGGGAGTTCGACATCACGGCAGCGCTCGATGAGTGTGCGCCGCTGCTGCTGCGGCACGGCGGCCACTCCAAGGCCGCGGGCTTCACGACGCGCACCGAGAACCTCCCCGAGCTCAGGCGTAGACTGCGCGAGATAGCCGCCGAGCGCCTGGAGGGAACCGAACTGCGCCCTACTCTGGACATCGACGCAGAGATTCCTCTCGGCGCGCTGACCCCTGAGCATTTTTCCATGTGCCAGCAACTGGAGCCGCTCGGCCAAGGAAATCCAGAACCGCTGCTCCTCAGCCGTGGTGTAGCGGTCCGCGACAGCAGAGTCGTCGGCGACAACCACCTGAAGATGAGTCTGGATGGTGGGCAGTTCGTCTGGGACAGCATTGCTTTTCGCATGAGCGATCACGCCAGCGAACTCTCGCCGCGCATAGACGTGGTCTACACGCCCCAGGTGCGGACGTGGCGGGACCAGGAGACATTGCAACTCAGAGTCGAGGATCTCAGGCCAACGCAGTGAGTCGAGGCCCTGCGACGAGCACCTGCGAGAACGGCAGACAAACGGAGTCCCCCCGGACCCATGAATCGAGAATACCCTTCAGGTCCTATCCCTTCTGTCGGCGTCGTCGTATGCAACGACGACAGAGTACTCCTCGTCCTCAGAGCCCAGGAGCCGAGTCGTGGAAAATGGAGCGTCCCTGGCGGCGTGGTCGAATTGGGTGAGACCATCCGCGAGGCAGCCCACCGCGAGGTCCTAGAAGAGTGCGGGCTGGACATCGAGGTCGGCGAGGTCATAGCAGTCCGAGACCTGATTCTCCGTGACCAGAACGGTCGTATCCGCTTTCACTACGTCCTCGTGGACGTCGTGGCGACGTGCGTTGGCGGCAAGCTGAGCGCCGCGTCCGACGTCGCTGATGCCCGCTGGGTCTCCAGGGGAGATCTCGATAGCCTGGACCTCACCAGCGGACTCCTGCCAGTGCTGCTCCACGGCCTCGAGGAGTGCTCCGATCTTGACCTTTCCAGCCGGAGAGACTAACATCTAGGCGGCTTGCTGCTGCCCGGAGACACGCTTCGACCGGAGCCCTGCTTGTCCACTCGGCAGACCTCGATCCAGGCCCAGGAGGATCCCGTCATGCTGATCACAAACGGTACGCTGGCAACCTTCGGAGAGGCCGACCAACTCATCCACGACGGAGCACTGCTCGTCCAAGGGGACCGCATCGTGGCCCTGGGGAAGACCTCCGAACTGCGGGATTTGCATCCCGACGAGGAGACGATAGACGCTCGAGGGAAGCTGGTCCTGCCG